>CANHXO010000025.1 GCA_947464595.1 Cytophagaceae bacterium | reverse complement strand
TACAATGAAGAATGATCTCTTGGTTTTTAAATGAATCTAATTCATCCAAGCGATCTGGTAATTCTCCTAAGGGAATTAATTTAGCTCCAATATTGAATTCGTCAAATTCATATTCCTCTCTAACATCGATGATGGTTAGCTTTTCGCCTTGATCTAATCGTTTTTTAAGTTCTTCTATTTGAATGTCTTCCATGATTTATTGATTTTCACCACCTACTACCCACACGTCAATCGCATCTCCTGGGTGGATGCTTGTACCGGTGCAAGTTGCGCAACTTTGTTTAAATACAGTTCCAGCAGGGAATTCGCTATTAGCTTCATAGGTTACTTTTCCTATTTTTAAATTCATTCCTGCTAAAATGATGTTGACTTCGTCCATGGGTTTGCCAACTAAATCAGGCAATTCCATATCTACATTAGCAGTTCCGTTTCCAATGAATAGGTCGACCGCAGTACCTTTGGGTATGCTAGCTCCCGCCTCTATTTTTCTGCCAAATGCTTGAACTTCAATCACTTCTTTAATTCGGGGGTCATTTACTTCATGCACAATTCCTTTTCTTAAACCTAAGATAAATAGTTGTTGCTCAGCACTTCTTACCGATAATCCGACCAAGGTGGGCAATTTGATGGTGGGTGGTGTCTCTGAATTTATTGTAATGTATATTTTCCTACCTGATTTGACCAAGGAATTAGGCATCGGATATTGAGACAAAATGGTTAACGGGGGCTTATCTGCAGTGAAGGTACAATCAGAAATTTCATATTCTAAATCATTTTCGCTGATCAGCTCTTCCATTTTTTCGACACTCATTCCTTTTAGATTGGGAACTTTGATGGTTTCGCCGTGGTGTGTACTCCAAGGTAAATAGATAAAAAAGAAACCGAAAAACAAGACTAAAAATAAGGATATAATGATCGCAATGTGCGTATATAGATCTTTCTTAGTTTGAGTCGGAATAATGGCCATATGCTTTTAATTCGAATTTATTGCAAGTTATAATAAATATGTGGCAATTTGGAAATTGTCTATTGGAAAATACTTGGGTCTAGATATAAAAAAAGAGACGCGAATCTTCGCGTCTCTTTAATGAATCAGAATTACGTATTTGTATTCAAATATCTAATGATCATTTGAGCACATCATCCATTCTTTTACCTTTAATATTTAAATACCTTATTTCCAGCCATTACCTCTTGTGTTTTCTCATCGAAAGTCACACGCATGCCAGTACGATATGCCGCATTTGACATAATGGTAGCGATCGAGTGTTGGTATCCTGCTTCAATAGGTGCATTAGGTGTTTTGCGAGAGCGAACACATTCCATCCAGTTTTTAATGTGGTTGAACGTTAATTGGTCCCCACCTGTATTGGCACTTGTTTCTACCGCAATCGCTTCTCCCAATTTCATGCTTGGTAATAGATTAGCTTGCATACCCATTTCCTTCGCATCTTTTTCACGAAGCCCACCATTGGGAGAAATTGTGTTGGTATCTAGATTTAATTCACCTGCATTTGAGTAATAGATTTCTTTTGTTCCGCCCGCTCCATTGGAGAAGCGAGATGTAAACTGAACTTGGAATCCTTTAGTCAGGTCATTGGAAGGGCCGTAATCAAACACAGTTGTTTGAGTATCTGCATTCACGCGGCCATCATTCCATTGGTAAATACCGCCATTAGAAACGGCAGAGCGAGGATGTGTTAAGCCTGAGAACCAGTGCACGGTATCAATTTGATGAGACATCCATTGACCTGAAATACCAGATGAATATGGCCAGAATAAACGATACTCTAAATATTTACGGGGATCAAATGTATCTTTTGGACGATTAAGTAAAAAACGATTCCAATCGATATCTGACTCTTTTAAAATTTTAGTTAAGGCTGGACGTCTCCATCTTCCTGGTTGGTTTACATTCCAAAGCAACTCGACCATTTTGATATCTCCGAATTTACCTGATTTGATAAAGTCTTCTGCAGCAAAATAATTTGTTCCAGAGCGCCTTTGTGAACCTATTTGAACAATTTTTTTAGATTCTTTGACGGCTTTTAAAACCGCACGATTATCTTCCATGGTTTCTGCCAATGGCTTCTCGCAATATGCATCACAACCCGCTTTTACTGCTTCGATCAAGTGAATTGCATGTTGGAAATCCGCTGTCGATATAAAAACGGCATCTATACCCTTTGAAGCATATAACTCATCATTATTGCGGTAGGTTGTTACTTTAGTTCCCAATTGACTTTGGTAATAAGCTGCACCTTCTTCTCTGCGGCGATTCCAAAGATCCGAAAGTCCGACCAGTTCAAAATTCATCTCTTTCGATAAAGTTTTGAATGGGCCTACGTGTGATGATCGGTGACGATCTGAAAAACCAACGGCTGCCACGCGCACGCGGTCATTGGCACCTAAAATCTTGCTATAAGACTTAGGGCTAAAGGCAAAAGTACCTAGCGAAGCTAATGTACCTTTTTGAATAAATTCTCTTCTTTCCATGGTAATAGGTTTTTAATTTTATTTAATTTCTCTGATTTTGATGTTTTTGTAAAAAACGGAATCTCCGTGCTCTTGAAACAAGATAGGTCCAGCAGCTTGAGCACCATAACCATCCCATCTTGAATGCTTGCTATGCGCCACTAATACTTTATAAATATTACTATTTCTTTCGTATTCTAACACTTTAAATCCATTTAACCAGTGTTGAACGATGTTATTTGGATAAACAATGATACGTCCTTGATTCCACTCGCCAATTTTCTTTTGGAAACGTTTGTCATTTTTATTGGATGGAATGATGTCATACAAACTAGCTAAGGTACGATTTCCTACCTTTCCCAATTTTGCATCTGGATGCTTTTCGTCATCTAAAACTTGGTATTCTAAGCCGATGGCCGACATGCCAGAAGCATAGGTTTCGTTCACAAAATATTTAACCCCTGAATTTGCTCCTTCCGTTAATTTAAAGTCAAAGACTAACTCAAAGGATCCGAATTTTTCGTTGGTCAAGATATCACCCCCATTTCCAGACTCCCTACCACCTGAACTGTTGACGTGCAAAGTTCCTTCTTCTGCAGTCCAAACTTTAGGAGGTGCAGTGGTTTTGAACGCGGACCTAAACCCAGTTAAATCCTTTCCATTAAACAAAAGTTTAAAACCAAGGGATTTTTCTTGATCCGAAAGTGTATTTAAGGTATAATTCTCAACAGGAGTAACACCATCTGCCGGACGAGGTTGCATGTCTTTGCCTGTTTGAATGCGAACATTTTTCCACATCACTTGTTTTCCGGGGCTATCTTCTTTTCCTATTGCATGAACTTGAAGGGCTATAAATCCTTCTGGAGTCATGTCATCGATTAAGTTAGCTACTGGAACATCGTTGATCCAAGTACGAATCACGCTGCCAATGGCTTCAATCCGGTATTTATTCCAAGCGTCACGCTTAAAAGCTTTTTTCGCTGCTGGATTCATTTCATTTTGGTATAACCAGCCTCTACGTGCTTCGTCGTAAATGCCACCGGACCAACCGCGATTCGAGGGGTCAATTTCTACTTGGTATCCGTGCACGCGGCCATTGTTGAATTCTGGTTTTGATAAACTACGGATTTGAATACCTGAATTCATAGAGTTATCCACTTTCAATTCCAATTCTAGGATGAAATCACCATACGTTTTTTCTGTCGCCATGAAAGAATTTGGGGTATTTGCTACCGTAGTTCCAATTATGACTCCATTTTTAATTTCGTACTTGGCCTGACCGTTTAATTGTTTCCACCCATTAAACGTTTTTCCATCAAATAAATTAGTCCATTTTTGAGCTTGCAGGGCAGTGGGTAAAAGTATGACTGCAACAAGCATTGAGTAAATTGTTTTTTTCATCATTGTATTTAAAGGTATATTTCTATTTGTTATAAAGATATAACCAATATTTTTTTACTCAAATTTTTATTCATAAATAGATAATTATTAACCGATTTTTTCATCTTAATCTATTATTTTTGTAGATTATTTATTGATTTATATGAAAAAACAGACTCAGTCGATACGAATTCAGTCCCCTAAATCGCAAAATCGCGAACACTCTGTCCCACTTTATTTGACCTCTAGTTTTACGTTTGAAGATGCGGAGCAAAGTAAAGCTGTTTTTGCGGATGAAATCGAAGGGAATATTTATTCCCGTTTTATGAATCCAAATGTGGATGAATTTGTTTCCAAAATGTGTATGTTGGAAAATGCGGAGGATGGAATTGCATTTTCAACTGGGATGGCAGCCATATTTGCTTCCATGGCTGGTTTATTGAAATCAGGGGATCACATCATTGCTTCTAAAGCTTTGTTTGGATCAGCTATTCAAATCTTGACTAAAATAACTTCAAAGTGGGGTATTGAGTGCACTTTTGTCACAGGGAGTGATTTGGGCGCTTGGAAAAAAGCCATGAAGCCTAACACAAAATTTATGTTTTGTGAGAGTCCTTCTAATCCGGGCTTAGAGCTGATTGATATTCAAGCGTTAAGTGATTTGAAAGCAGGAACGGACATTGTTTTTGCGATTGATAATTGTTTTGCGACTCCTATTCTTCAGACGCCTTTAGATTTTGGAGCTGATTTAGTGATACATTCAGCCACAAAATTTATTGACGGTCAGGGGCGTGTTTTAGGGGGTATTATTTGTGGCAATAAGGATTTGATTCAAGAAATACGTTTTTTTGCGCGACATACAGGCCCCTCTTTATCGCCTTTCAATGCTTGGATTCTATCAAAAAGTTTAGAGTTATTGGAACTTAGAATGCAAAAGCATTCAGAAAATGCATTCGCATTAGCCCAAGCTTTAGATGGGCACAAGGCTCTAAATAGGGTAAATTATCCTTTTCTTCCTGCCCATCCGCAATATGAATTGGCTAAAAAACAAATGAAATATGGGGGCGGAATCATCACCATTGATATTAAGGGAGGGTTTGAAAAAGTTAACCAATTCTCCAAGCTGCTTAGATTCATTACGATTTCATCCAATTTAGGAGATTCTCGTACAATAATGACCCATCCGGGCTCCACGACTCATTCTAAATTGCCAGCGGAAGATAAAGCTGAAGTTGGAATTACGGATGGATTGGTCCGTATTTCAGTAGGCTTAGAGCATATTGAGGATTTAATTGAGGATATTACACAAGCCTTAAATCAATTATAATGTGGATTGCTCTACTTAGTTGTCTAATTTTAATCACCTTAAATGTGGTGATTGGCGTCTATGTGGAGCGGAAATTATCAGCGTTTATGCAGGACCGTTTGGGTCCAACCGAGGTAGGGAAATGGGGACTTTTACAGGTTTTCGCAGATTTACTCAAATTATTACAGAAGGAAGATATCATTCCTTATGCTGCCCAAAAGAAGCTATTTCTGGCAGCACCTTGGATTATTTTCTTATCTATTTTTGGCGCTTTTTCAGTCATTCCTTTAAGTTCAGGTATTTGGCTTCAGGGCAGTCAAACGGAAATGGGATTAATGTTGCTAATGGGAATAATTTCGTTGGATACGCTAGGGATTTTGCTAGCTGGCTGGACTTCCAATAATAAATATTCGCTTCTAGGTGCGATACGTTCGGCGGCCCAATTGGTTTCGTATGAAATACCCTTGGGTTTATCGATTTTGTCGGTAGTTATTTTGTCTTCTAGTTTGAACTTACAGGATATTGCGGGCCAACAAGGCATTTTTGCAGTAGGGGAACAATATTTATTTGGTATCAAGTATACGGGCATTGAAGTGGGAAGTATCGGAGGGATTTTGACATGGAATGTGGTCAGAATGCCTTTTCTTTTTTTCTTATTTATTGTGTTTTTTATAGCAAGTCTAGCAGAAGCAAATCGAGCACCCTTTGATATTCCAGAAGCTGAGTCAGAATTGGTTGGCGGTTTTCACACGGAATATTCGGGGATGCGTTGGGCTTTATTATTTCTATCTGAATACGGTATCATGTTATTAGTCAGCATATTAGGCGTGATTCTTTTTTGGGGTGCTTGGTATTCTCCTTTTCCCAATATCGGAAATTTGAAATTAGCTGATTGGACGAATGGAACACCTGGCACTTTGATTGGTACTGCACTTGGCTTTTTCTGGCTCATGTTAAAATCGTATCTCCTGATCGGATTGCAAATGTGGGTACGCTGGACTTTGCCAAGACTGCGGGTCGACCAATTAATGTATTTATCATGGAAGGTGTTGACGCCAATTGCCTTGGTTTTCGTCGCATTATCCTCCGTTTGGTCGCTATTAAAGTAAATTTAATCGTCAGATTTTCGTATTTTTAACATTATCTACTTCTAGTTAATTCTATGATAAAACTCTTACTTAGAGTACTTCCATTCGTTTTTTTGCTTGCCGGAAGCCATTTTTCAAATGCCCAAACGACGACTTTACCTTCGGTCTATGGCCGTGTGTTAGACGCTCAAACAGGTGAACCTTTACGAGGTGCTGATATTTCCGTAGATTTCAAAAAATCAGGTGTTTCCACGGACACTGCAGGTCGCTTTCGAATCTATCTTCCTTTTGGTGAATATGTTTTAAAAGTTGGTCATGTAGGGTATAATCCCTATCGAATTAAATTTTATTTAAAAGCAGATTATGAATTAAATGTCCAATTGAATGATGTGACGAAGCAATTGGAAGAAGTTATTGTATCGAGTGCCGCTACCAAACGCGATATTCAAACACCTTCGTTGGGCGTGACAGTCTTAAGTTTAAAAGGAATAAAAAAATTGCCTACCATGATGGGTGAGGTGGATGTGATTCGGAGCTTACAGACCTTGCCTGGTGTTTCTTCAGTGGGAGAGGGTGCTAATGGACTTAATATTCGGGGGAGTAATGTGGATCAAAATTTAATTTATATTGATGATACGCCTATTTTTAATCCGACACATATGTTTGGGTTATTCTCTGTCTTTGCTTCTGATGCCATTCGAGATTTAGAGTTGTATAAAGGAGGCATTCCAACAAGATTTGGAGGTCGTTCAGCCTCGGTATTAGATATCAAAATGATTGAACCTAATACGGATAAGTTCAAAATGCAAGGCGGAGTGGGTATCGTATCAAACCGATTGCTTGCCGAGATTCCCATAATCAAAGATAAGTTATCGGTTATGGTAGCGGGTCGTTTGTCAATAAATGATTTTATGTTTAAGTGGTTTGCGCCTGATTATTTGAAAAATATACGGGCCAACTTCTCTGACGTTGCAACCAAAGTTTTTTATCGACCGGATTCGAAAAATACGATTTCAATTTCAAGTTATTTAAGCCAAGATTATTACAGAGTTGATTCGTTATTTAGTATTGAAAATGTGATTGCCAAACGTACCTCGTTTGATTATGGACATACAAACTTTGCGATTCATTGGAACCATTATTTTTCAGAGAAATTAAATTTGATGCTAAGTGCGGCAAGTACTGTGTATAAGACGAAGACATACGCTCCCGATACGGTTAATACGATTGATTTAAATAGTTTCATTAAGTATAAAAATATTTCTGCAAGCTTTGATTATCAGCCGAATACTAAGCATAAAATGAATTTTGGGGGTACCATTACTCGCTATGATATTGATCCTGGTTCTTTAAATATAGGTGTTGTCTCCAGGGTGGCAACGGTTAAAATTCAAGATGAACAATCGATAGAAGCTGCGATTTATGCGGATGATGAGTTCAAATTGAATGAAATATTTACGATTCAATACGGTTTGCGATATTCTCAATATTGGAGGATTGGTTCAGGAACGTTCAATGAATATACGCCTAATCGGATGCCTTCATTAAATTCCATCGTAAGCAAGAAGACCTATGCAGATGGCGAGGTTATGTCATCTTATGGTGGATTTGAACCTCGTTTAACTATGAAGTATTCGCTAGGCGAAAATACAACGATGAAATTTGGTTATAATCGGATGCAGCAGTTCTTCCAATTGCTTTCGAATAACACGACCCCTTTGCCTACTTCTCGTTGGAAAACGGCGGATCAATTCATTAAGCCTCAGCAAAGTGATTTTCTATCTTTGGGTTTATTTAAAACGTATAATGAAAATGTGTTTGAAACATCTTTGGAAACTTATTACCGGGATGTTCGTAATACGCTAGATTTTATTTCAGGAGCCAATTTGCAACTAAATCCCAACATTGAGACACAGTTGGTCACAGGGAAAAGTAAAGCCTATGGAGTGGAGTTAATGGTGCAAAAGAAAAAAGGAGAAGTGAGTGGTTGGGTTTCCTATACCTATGCCCGTGCCTTTAATCAAATGATTGGAGATTATCCTGAAGTACAATCTATCAATGAAGGGAATTGGTTGGCGACTAATTATGATAAACCCCATACCTTCAATATGATGCTGAATATTCAGCCTACTACGCACCATAGCTTTTCATTTACATTTGCTTATAATACAGGCAGGCCTTTTTCATCTCCATCCGGCATGTATGAAATTGGGGGTAAAAAGTTTCCGGTATTTCAAGAAAGAAATAATGACCGCATTCGAGATTACCATCGGTTAGATTTTTCATGGACCATTAATAATCCGTCGATGAAAAGTCAGCGCTGGGAGGGTAGTTGGGTTTTTACTGTTTACAACCTTTATGGTCGACAGAATCCCTACTCGGTATTTTTTAAATCCACTAAATCTGGCCTTCGTGCTTATGAGTTAAGTGTGTTTGCATCCCCATTTATTTCTCTTACGTACAATTTTAAATTTTTATAGAGATGCCTACTTCTTTAATGCGATATATATTTTTTTCAGTGATTGTTGGCATATTATCATGGGCTTGTATTAATCCTATTGCGGATTTTAATCAAATCGATGCCACTTCTTACCTGACGATTGAAGCGGATATTTCAGATGATGCGGCATTAAATAAAATCCGAATTACCAGTTCTGCCAATCGCATCATTTCTCAAAATCCTTTAGCCGTCAATAAAGCTGAGGTATACATCATGGACCAAGCTGGAGTTAAAACTATATTTAAGGAGGGTACGGCTATGGGCACATATTTGCCGCCTGCAGGTTTTGTAGGTAAAGTAGGCTCTACTTATAAATTATTTGTTAAGACATTAACAGGAAAGTTGTATGAAAGCTTAGAAGAAAAAATGATTGCTGCCCCTGAAATTGAAAATATTGTAACTCAATTTGAAGTAAGGGATCAATACGACAAAGTAGACCCTAGGAGGAGTGGCTTCTCCGTTTATGTTGATTTTAAGGATAGTCCACAAGAGGGAGATTTTTACATGTGGAATTGGAAACACTTTGAAAAAATATCGATTTGCGAAACTTGTGACGGAGGGGCTAAATGGAATTTTAAATCAAATGTTTGTGTTTCTCCAGCTTTAGCCACTGAAGAAATTATGAATTATAAGTGTGATGGAAATTGTTGGGAAATATCAACTAATAATGACTTAAACGTATTTTCAGATGTATTGACTAATGGACAAAGGATTGTTGGCCGCCAAGTAGCTCGAGTGCCTTTTGATGGCTATTCGCCCTATTACTTACGTCTAGAGCAACGTTCTATTACGAGGAATGCGTTTAATTTTTATCAATCTTTAATCGCTCAAGTGCAGTCCAGTGGTTCATTGTTTGATGTGCCTGCTGAGACTCGTTTTAGTATGAACATTAAGCCTATGTCAGATTCAAAGGAAAAAGTGTTGGGGATTTTTAACGTTTTTTCAGTGCGTAAAAAGATTTACTTTATCGAACGATTAAAAAGTGTTCCTAAAGAGGAGTTCGCATTAATTAGGTATTTAAATGGAGAAATCTATACATGTCCTCCAGGCACGGTTAATTGCCAAGACCGAGTTCCTTGCGTTGAATCAGCCTATCGAACAAAAATTACTCCAGAAGGATGGATTTTATAATTTTTGAATGATCTTTGTGCTTTCAAATTTTTCCTATGGTAGGTGTATTAATTGTTAATTTAGGTACCCCAGATGATCCTGGAACTCCTTCAGTACGTAAGTATTTACGTGAATTTTTGATGGATGGTCGAGTAATCGATATTCCATACCTGATTCGTTATATTTTGGTTAAAGGAATTATTGCTCCATTTAGAGCACCTAAATCAGCCAAAATCTATAAGGAATTATGGGAAGAACGTGGTTCTCCTTTGAAATTTTATGGGGAAGATGTAGCTCGAGACTTGCAGGTAAAACTTGGCGACTCTTATTATGTGAAATTGGCGATGCGCTATCAGAGTCCTGATTTGGCCTCAGCTATGGCGGATATGGAAGCCAAAAATTTAAAGAAATTAATTGTCATTCCATTTTTTCCTCAATATGCTTCGGCTTCTACTGGATCCGTCTTCGAACGCGTGATGCAATTGATGTCCAAATGGCAAGTGATGCCCTCCCTTTCGATCGCAAGTTATTTTTATGATCATCCCGCATTCTCAAGTTATTTTGCGGCTAAAGCTGCGAATTATCAAAAGGATGTCGACTTTGATTATTATTTGTTTTCATACCATGGAATTCCAGAACGTCATGTACGTAAAGGGGACTTGACTAAAACGACTTGTGTTTTTGGCACCTGTTGCGAGTCAATCACCGATAAGAATCATGGTTGCTATCGGGCACAATGCCATGAAACGACTCGATTAATTGCTGGGAAAATGGGCTTGAAACCTGGAACATATAGTACATCTTTTCAAAGTAGATTAGGTCGAGATCCTTGGCTTAAGCCTTACACGGATGAAGTGATCCCTAAATTAGTAGCCGATGGGCATAAGAAAGTATTGGCTTTTTCTCCTGCTTTTGTGGCAGACTGTCTAGAAACAACGATTGAGGTAGGTGAGGAGTATAAAGAAATATTTGAAGAGGCAGGTGGCGAACATTGGCAGTTGGTCGAAAGTTTAAATAATTCACCTGAATGGGTCGGTATCCTAGAAGACTTAGTTAAAAAATCATAACATGTTTTATTTAATTCTTTCAGTCATATTCTCGGTTCTATTACTCGTGAATTTCAGGGCGCATGCGCGATTCCAAGTAGATACCCGAATCGCTATTTTATTAAATTATCCAGTTTGTTTTTTGACGGCTTATTTTCACCAGCCCGCTGCCATTCCATTTCATTGGCCCTCTGCCATGGATACATTTTTACTGATGGCTATGGGGGTAGGATTTGTAATCACCTTTTTATTATCAGGTTTTTCTACGCAGAAAAATGGCATGGCACCTACCTCGTTGGCTAACAATATTTCCCTTGTTATACCTGTTTTAATTAATTTGTTTATTTTAAAGACGGGTGGTGAGATTAATTGGTCTATTTCCTTCGGATTAGTTTTGTCCTTTGCAGCCATTTATTTTTGTAGCCCTCAATTGACTTCAGCGGATGGCGTTAAACCAGTAGTCTCTTTGTTGTTGGCCGTTTTTGTCGCATATGGGTTAACAAATACCCTATTTAGTTATCTCAATGGCTCATTGACTTATTTTGTGGGAGGTACTTTGCCTTTTATTATGATGTTGCTAATTGGCTCCATGATCAGTTCAGCCATTGTGCTTATTTGGAAATCAGTCAATGGTACGTTAGCCTGGAATCGCAATTCGGTCCTAGCGGCCATACCATTAGGTTTGCCTAATTTCTTTTCCTTTTACTTTCTTTTAAAAGCCTTAGATGCCTATCAAAACAATGCCGCTGTCGTATTGACGATGTACAATTTAAGTGTCATTCTTTTGAGCGCCATTACGGCCTACGTATTTTTTAAGGAGCGATTGACGAACCGACAATGGATTGGGTTGGGGATTGGTTGTGTGGGGATTGCCTTGTTGAACGGCTTGTAGAGACGCGATACTTCGCGTCTAAAATATTAATACCTAATACTTATTACCTCTTACCTCTTACCTCTTACCTCTTACCTAATACTTATTACCTCTTACCTACCTATAGCACATTCGCCGTTTGCTCTTTAATCTTCTCCAACTCGTCCTTCATGTTCACCACGAGGCGTTGAATCTGCGAGTCATTCGCTTTGGATCCGATTGTATTAATCTCCCGACCAATTTCCTGTGCCATAAAGTTTAATTTCTTGCCATTTCCCTCTGCTAAAATATCAATAAAATATCCTAAATGCGTGCTTAAGCGCACCTTTTCCTCCGAAATATCAAACTTTTCAATGTAATAAACCACCTCTTGTTCGAAGCGATTTTTATCAAAATCTTCATTTAGGCCGAGTTCAAGGAGGGATTTTTTCATGCGCTCGCGTATGCCTGGCATACGAATCAAATCCTGTTCTAGAACTTGGTCTAAGCCCGACTTAATAGACGCGATATACTCCCTGAATTTATCCTCAACAATTTTACCTTCACGAGCTCTGAATTCCTTACACTCGCCAACGGCCTCTTGGATCGCCTCAAAAATTACTTGCCACAAAGCCTCAATCTCTTCCTCATTTTCCTCCTTTGTCTCTTGTGAAATGCTTGTTGGCACATTTAAAGCTTGTAAATACAAGGCTCCTTCGTCCAAATTGGCTACACCTAATTCGTTTGCCACTCGTTTTAATTCGGCATAATACACAGCAATCTGTCCTTGGGGCAAAATACTTAGCTCTGATCCATCGTGATTTTTTTGTATCTGAACACTCAATTCAATCTTCCCACGTTCAAGTTGCTGCGTTAAGAAATTACGAATTTCGATTTCACGTGCTGAAATGGATTTGGGAAGCCGACAAAAAATATCAGTAAACTTTGAATTTAAAGTCTTTACTTCAACTCTTATTTGAAGTTCTTGCGCCTCTTTTTGGGATTTCCCAAAACCGGTCATGGAATAGATCATATCTTATTTTTAAAGGCTAAGCCGAAACCTAAGGCTATAAACAGTAATAATGCAATGGATGAGGCTGCATCTATTTTATTGCCCATCTCAACAGAAAAGGGCTTGAATTTAAATTCAATGATGTGTTTTCCAGCAGGTACTAAAAGTCCTCTTAAAACATAATCAGCCCGTACGTGATTCATCTCTTTGCCATCAATGTACGCTTTCCAATCTTTGTTTCCTCGGTAATAAATCTCGGAAAAGACTGCAAGAGAGGGCTTGCTTGTATTAGAAGAGTAAGTAAGATGGTTTGGCTTGTATTCTTTTAAATAGATAATTCCCACAGACAATGAGTCTGGTGCAAAATTTTGTAAATAGGATTTATCCTGCACCTCTACAATCGCGGTATTTTTAGGATCTATTTTTTCGATACCCGTTAAAGCATCATCGGTATTATTTGCCCATTGGATATTTTTTACAAACCAAGCATTGCCTAAAGCATTTGGATTTACTTGGGCGATAGGACTTCCTAAGGAATCCGCACCAATAATGTATTTGGTATTTAACATGTTTAATACACTCATTTGTGCTGGATTGCCGGCAAAATACTTTTCAATCAACTCTTGATACCTGCGAAGTTTAGCACCATGATAACCACCTAAAGATTGATGGTAATAGGATGTCGTCGCATCATTCATGAAGGAAACGGTTGAATTCAATACTCTGAATTGAGTTTTATCCGCTAAAATTTGTTGGTCTGCCGGACTCGGTTGGATTTGTTCTTCCAACGTACTTTTGGAAACAAAAGCATCGTTCCCAAAATATCGCTTGGCCACAGGTGTAAGGTCAAAAATACTTAATAAGACTAGTCCAATGAGCCAAATCGATTTTTTTACCTTTTTAAGGGTCGCTAACCATAAGATTCCCGTGCCTAGCGCAATCACGAAAAAGCTCCTGAGTGCATCAGATCTAAATAAAACGATGCGGTCTAATCGTATGCTATTCCAAATGGCTGCATTTATATTGGCGTCTTGTAAGATTCCAGCTCCGTCTTGTGCACCTTTAAAATCAAAAAATAAATCGGGCAACAAAGCAAAAAATAAACAAATTCCGCCACTTAACCCAAATGAATAAAGCAAAGGTTTTTTGATGGCATTGAAGCTTGGCTTTTCTTTTATTAATTGGCTCAGCCCTAAAATACCTAAAGCCACAAAACCTAATTGGACAAAGGAAAGTATCATCGTGATTGCCCTGAATTTATTGAATAAAGGAAAGTAGTCAAACAGAATTCCATTAAAGAAGAAGTTTTTACCCCAAGAAAAAGTAATGAATAGGAGTGTCACCCCAATGAGCCACCATTTTTCAGCTGTCTTCAGATAGAAAGCTGCAAATAAAAACAAGAAAATAACCAAAGCTCCTGCATAGGCTGGACCTGCCGTATAACTCTGTTCGCCCCAATATGTCGGTCCTTTTTCAACAAATCCAAGTACCTGATCTTCGGATAAACCTGCGTCAACCATCGTTTTAAAGGTATTGGATTTAGTACCTCCTAAATTTCCTTGAGATGCCCCTCCCTTGAAATTTGGAATGAGTAAAGTCCCCGTTTCCGAGATGCCATAGGACCAGTCAAAAGCATAATTTTTATCTAACCCACTTCCTTTCTCTCGATTGGCTTTAAGTTCAGAAGCACCCCTAGTTGTTTCTTTGCTGTAATCATAGTTGTTCCAAAGGCGCATGGAATGCGTTCCTACAGCTAAAATTAAGCCGATGGCCACTAAGATCCCCTTACTAAACCAATCGCCCAAGGCTTTTTCTTGAATGGCTTTAGTCAAGGTATAAAGCTTATAGGCGGCAATAATAAAAAATAAATAGTAGGTAATCTGAATGTGATTCGCATAAAGTTCTAATGCCATCCCAATGGAGAAAATGGCAGCTCCTAACCATTTATTTCGCTCCCAACAAATCTTAATTCCAGCTAAAACTACGGGAGCATAGGCTAATGCCAATACTTTTGAAGTATGTCCCGCAGGAATAATGACCATATTATAGGTCGCAAATGCGTATAAAACAGCTCCTGCAAACCCCAAAATAGGAGATGCTCCCATCGCCCACAAAAACAGGTACATGCCTATTAATTGAAGGATGAGTAAGTTGACTGGATTGGGAAATAAATTCGTTAAAAAACTGCCTGCATAACTTGATATGCTATAGGGATAGCTTCCTGAAATTTGAAAGGTGGGCATTCCACTGAACATGGAATTAGTCCACCAAGCATCTTCACCACTTATTTTTTTAAATTGAACGCTCTCTTGCGCCGCCGCTTGAGCTTGTTGGATGTCGTGCTGTACCAACATCTTTCCTTGCAGTACAGGTCCGCAATAAATAAATGCGATGATCACAAAACCTAAGACAACGAGTCCATGAGGGATTAAAGAGCGTAAGTCAATTTTCATAGGTATTATCGAATGCTAACAAGTTCAAGGTCAAAGGTCAAATCTTTTCCAGCTAAAGGATGATTCGCATCTAAGGTAACATGCGTTTCAGTTAAATGAGTTATCACTACCTCAACGACCTGGCCGCCATCTTGATGCATATTCAAAGAAGCACCCAAAGCTAATTCAATGTGTGATGGGATTTGCGAACGTTCTATGCTCACTGTATTTTCTGGAGAATGCTCGCCATAGGCCTCAGCAGCAGGAATGACGATTGTTTTTTTGTCACCGATACTCATGCCCGTCACTCCGTCGTCGAAGCCTTTGATGACCATACCAGAACCAATTTGAAATTCTAAGGGAGTTCTTCCTGCTGAGGAATCAAAAATGGAACCGTCAGTGTGTTTACCCGTGTAATGTACGGCGACCTTATCGCCAGCTTTTGCAATAGACATAATAAATCGTTAAAAATTAAATAAAGGCAAAGGTCAATATTTTTAACGATTTATTAGATAATAACACGGGCATATTTTATTCCCTGGGTATAATATTGCATTTAACTAAATTCAAAAAACATCATTCCTTTCTGCAATACACATTTTTGAACTTGATTGATAGGGTATCTCCCAAATCGATGGCTGTCTGAAAATCTTGACAAGCTTCAGATAAATGCCCTGTATGTAATAATTTAATTCCTCTGTTGTAATAAGCCTCGGGATAATAAGGGTATAGAAAAATGGTTTTGGAAAAATCTTCTATCGCACCTTTTTCATTTCCAAATTTGGATTTGAAATATCCACGGTAGAAATAATAACTTGCATTATTGGGGTTTAATTTGATGGCTCTCGTTAAATCATTGATCGCACCGGTATAATGCTCATAAAATCCTCTGCTTAAAGCACGGGCGAATAATATTTCTGGATTATTGGGGTCTTTTTGATAAGCGATACTTAGATCTTCTGTCGCTCCTTTAAAGTCTTCCGACTGTAGTTTTGCTAAGCCTGACTGATATTCTAGCCTACAGCTGGCGCAGAAAAAAATCAAGAACAAGAGGATGACTCGATTCATTTATTTAAATGTTACAATGGTTACCCCCGCTCCCCCTCGATCAGCATGCTCATCTTCAAAAGACTTAATTTGATTATAACGTTTGAGTTGTTCCCGTATCAAATTACGCAAAATTCCATCCCCTTTGCCATGAAGAATTTTAATTTCATTGGAACCCAACAACAATGCATCATTCATATATTGATCTAAAATCACAAATACTTCTTCTCCTCTTTTTCCGCGTACATCTAAAGTGATGGAAAATTGAGCCATCCGATCATTGAAATCAATTCCTTGCAGTGCTGAAATCTTTTGTTTTTCTTGTTTGGGTGCATGTACTTTTTGCAAGCGATTAACTTTGATGGTACTGCTAATTCCACCCAGGGCCACCACCACATCTTTTCCTTTAAATGCCATGATTTGACCTATGGCAGATTCTCCTTGGCCTTGATCTAAAGCAACCCAATCTCCAATCGCCATAGGCCCTTTGAGATTTTTAGGATTTGGTTTTTCTGCAGAGACGAAGTTTTTAGAGGGTGTTTCTACTAAATCTTTTTTGACAAATGCATCTAATTTCCCCCTAATTTCTTTCGTTTCTTCTTTTTGAGCCGACTTCTCTTTTATCTCTCGAATGGTTTGTTCAATACGAGAGTTCGCTTCCTGAATGATTTTTTTCGCCTCTGCCTTGGCTTGATTAATGAGTCGTTTCTGCTCTTCCTCTAAATGATTTTTTAAGCTAGAATATTGTTGCTTAATGGCCTCAGCTTGTTCGCTTTCTAGGGTTAATCGAATGTTCTTCGATTCCCAAATTTGCTTTTCAGTCTCTGTTTCCATCAACATCTTGTCAAAATCCACTTGCTTAGTGCCCAGTTTTTTGCGCGCATTCTCAATGATTTTGGAAGGCAAGCCAATTTTTTGGGCAATCTCAAAAGCAAACGAACTTCCTGGTTTCCCCATGTCCAAAATGAATTGAGGTTCTAAATGTTCGGTGTCATAGCGCATCGCAGCATTAAACAATCCGGTTTGTCGGTCTGCTAAACTCTTTAAATTTCCAAAATGTGTATTGATTGCCCCAAAACAACCTTTCTCAGCAAGTTTTTCTAAAATCGATTCGGCAATGGCACCACCCAAAGAGGGTTCGGTACCGGTTCCAAATTCATCGACTAAAATCATCGTTTTTGGATTTACATGCCCCAAAAAATAATTCATGTTACTCAAATGCGAGCTATAAGTACTTAATTCATTTTCAATATTTTGATCGTCGCCCATATCTAAAAAGATTTGATCAAAAAATCCCATGGTGGATCCCTCAGCCATCGGCACTAAACAACCAGTTTGAAACAAATACTGCAATAAGCCTAAAGTCCCCAATGTCACCGATTTTCCTCCTGCATTAGGCCCAGAGACGACCATAATTCTTTTTTTATCATCTAAAGTGATCGACAAAGGCTTTATTTTTTTGCCGATTTTACTAAGTGATTGTTCTAAAATGGGGTGTCTTGCATCTTTCCAATCCAAGGTTGGAAAATCTTTTATTTTGGGTAAAATGGCATTTACTTCGGTGGCCCAGATCGACTTAGACCTAATAAAATCAATGAGCCCAAGCCAAAGGAACCAAGAACTTAACATGGGCACTAAAGGTCTTATTCGGTCCGATAAGCGACTAAGAATTAAGATGATTTCACGCCTCTCGGCGGACTCGAGTGACTTGATTTCGTTGTTGGCAATCAATGCGTCAGCCGGTTCTAAGAATACTGTTTTTCCCGTATCGGACTCATCTTGAACAAAACCCTTTATTTTTCTTTTATGTTCCGCTGCTAAGGGAATGACCATGCGGCCATTACGTAAAGTCAGGGAAAAATCCTTGCTGACCCAACCTTCTTTATAGGCCTGATTGATTAGGCTGTCTAACTTTTTTCTCAGATTTTGTTCTTCGGCAAAACGCTTTCTTCGCAAATCTCCTAGGGCTGGTGATGCACTTTCCTTTATTTGACCATTCGGGTCGAAAACTCGATCTAATTCCTGAATGATGGGCAATATTTGCCTAAAATCACCAAATTCTTGGCCTTCCCATTTATCTTTGAATACTTGAGTAATTCGATGAATTTCTGGATACTTTTCTGAATCTATTTTGTAAAAAAATCGGATACATTGATATAAAATATCGAGCCCCCTTTGCCAATCGCGCCACTCATCCGCGGTTAAATAATGCCCCTCTAAACTTAAAGGTCCAAACCATTCCCGCAAATCATAGTAATCTTGTTGGGGCCATTCACCCCCATGCTCAGCCATCAACTGTTTCATCTCGCTGACTTGCTGTACCCATTGATTCACCAAAGCAAAGCGGTTGGAGAACTTCATTTTATCCGCATACTCAGCACCCATATTGCTGAGGCATAGTGATTTAATGTGATTTTGAATCTGATTAAATCCTAACTTTTCACCAATATTTTCTGGATAATTCATGGGTTGAAAAGGGTTCGAATTTTCTCAATTAATACGGCATTGATTTTATAGTAGCTCTCGAAGGTCCACCCAGCAACATGTGGACTAAAAAGTGTATGGGGATGTGATTTTAGTTTATCAAACAACATTTGTTCTTCTTTTGACCAAGAATGTATTTTTTCATTGGGCAAAACGTCCAAGGCTAGTCCTGAAATTATTCCCTGTTCTAAACCCCAAAGTAAATTTTCTAAAGGGCTTATGGGTCCTCTAGAACTATTGATTAAAACGATGGGTTTTTTAAAAGAGCTTAAAAAGTCTTTACTTACATATCCATGGGTCTCATCCGTCAATGGAACATGCAAAGAAACGATGTCGGCATGTTGGAAAATATCAGATAGTTCGGCTCCAAAAGGGGAGGGTGCTGGTACGTATTTATCATAAGCTAAAATCTTTACACCAAAACCCAGTAACCTTTGACAGAGCGATTGGCCCATATTTCCAAAACCAATAATGCCGATGGTTTTTCCATGTATTTCCCAACCTCTATTCGCTTCTCTTTTCCAAATCCCGTTTCGAACTTCCGTGTCCGCTGTATTTAATCGATGCGCGATGGTGAGTAATTGGCCCATGACATGCTCAGCCACCGCATCTTTATTCCCTTCATTGGCCGAAAAAACGGGTATATTTTTTTCTTGGCATGCGTCTAAATCAATCAAATCTAAACCTGCCCCTGCTCTTGCGATGAATTTTAATTGGCTCGCTGCATCTAAAAACTCAGCATCGATGAAAAATTTACTTCGTAAAATCAAACCCGTATACTGGCCTATTATTTCCTTAGTTTCTTGTTTGGACAAATTCAGAAACTTATCCACCTCAAAGCCTAAGGAATGTAAGCCCTCAGCCATGGAGGAATGAACCTCGTCTATGATGAGTACTTTCTTGACCATATTAAGCGCGCATTCTATTTTTCACTAATTCGATGGCAAGGAAAAATGCATGTAAAAATGAATTAGGATCCGCCACATTTTTACCTGCAATATCATAGGCAGTTCCGTGGTCTGGAGAGGTTCGGATGATTGGTAAGCCCGCAGTAAAATTGACTCCGGTTTCAAAGGCTATGTACTTAAATGGAATTAATCCTTGGTCGTGATACATGGCTAATACTCCATCAAATTCTTTAAATTGTGCTTTTCCGAAGAACCCATCTGCTGGGTAGGGCCCAAAAACCAATTGGGCCTTCGTCCTAAATTCTTCCACAACCGGCTGAATAATATCTAATTCTTCTTGGCCCAAAAGCCCCGAATCACCCGCATGAGGATTTAAACCTAAAACGGCTAATTTGGGTTTTTCAATCGAGAAATCTTCCTTTAAACTCAGAAGAAATAAATCGATTTTTTCCTTGATTAATTCTTTTGTAAGGGTTTTTGCGACTTCTTGAAGGGGTAAATGTCCTGTGACAACGCCCATGCGTATATCTTCGGAAACCAACATCATTAAGGATGATTTAGCCTCAAATCGATCAGTCAAATATTCCGTATGTCCAGGGAAATTAAATTCTTCGGATTGAATGTTATGTTTATTGATAGGTGCCGTGACTAAGGCAGATAAAAGTCCTTTATCTAAATCCTGAGCGGATCTATCCAAGCACGCAAAAGCAGCTTTTCCTGCTTCAAGAGTTTCTTTTCCGGGTTCAACTAGGGTGTTGGCATCATCCCAACAATTGATCAAATAGATTTGGTCCGCTGTGACGTTGCTTATATCATGCGTCGTTTTAAATTGGAAGTCCTTTGCCTCCATTGAATTTTTATAGTAAATAAGTACTTTTTGAGAACCGTAGATAATCGGTATACACCACTGTAAAATTTGCGGATTTGATAAGGCTTTTATGATTACTTCAGGGCCAATGCCATTATAATCTCCTAACGTTATGCCGATCAATGGTTTTGTAGCGCTCATTAAAAATTCATTTTTTTTGGATTCGCAAGTTAAGAAATTTAGAGTGAAGGCATACAATATTTTTCATTGGCAATGAAATTGCTAGACTCATCCATTTATTTTTTAGGAACGAACCCGATAATTATTGTAAATTTTTTAGGTATTCGAAAGAAAATAGTGACTTGACTATAAATTTCACAATATATTTACCATTTTTGTTATACTGCACATAATATATCGATATGCCAAAATCATACGTTAATAAAATCTCTAGTCTTCTTATTGCCAATCGTGGTGAAATTGCGATTCGCATCATGCGTGCTGCTTCCGAGCTCGGAATTCGTACGGTCGCGGTTTATACGTTTGAAGATCGTTATTCACTTCACCGTTACAAAGCAGACGAAGCATACCAAATAGGAAAAGAAAATGAACCGCTTAAACCTTATTTGGATATTGAAGGCTTGATTTCATTGTGTAAATCCAAGAAAATAGATGCGATTCATCCGGGATATGGTTTTTTATCTGAAAATGTAAAGCTGGCTTTACGTTGTAGAGAAGAAGGAATCGTATTTGTAGGACCTTCTCCAGAAGCTATGAAGGCGCTTGGGGATAAAGTGGCGGCTAAAGTGGCAGCTCATAAGGCCAATGTGCCGATGATTCAAGATTCCAAGGGAGATTTAAGCGTATATGATTTAGCTTTATCAGAAGCTAGGCGAATTACTTTTCCAGTGATGGTAAAGGCCGCTGCGGGTGGGGGAGGACGAGGAATGCGTGTGGTTCGGAAAGAGGAAGACTTGGAAAAAGCATACCAAGAAGCGAGAAATGAGGCTAAAAATGCATTTGGTGACGAAACGATCTTTATTGAAAAATTCATTGACGAGCCTAAACATATCGAGGTACAGTTATTGGGGGACCAACATGGAAACCTGGTTCACCTATATGAGCGAGATTGTTCGGTTCAAAGAAGGTTCCAGAAGGTGGTGGAAATAGCTCCTTCCTTTGGATTAAAAGAGGAAACGAAGCAAAAACTATATGCTTATGCGTTAGCAATCGGCAAGGCCGTTAATTATTACAATGCTGGAACAGTCGAGTTTTTGGTCGATAAAGACGAAAATATTTATTTCATCGAGGTAAATCCTCGTATTCAAGTAGAGCATACTATTACCGAAGAGGTAACAGGCATTGATATTGTCCGGACACAGATTTTAATTGCCCAAAATTACAAATTGTCTGATTCAGGAATTTATATTTTAAGTCAAGCCGATATTCCTTTGCGGGGTTTTGCTATTCAATGTCGGATTACCACAGAAGATCCTTCCAATGGATTTAAGCCCGACTTTGGTACCATTATAGCCTATCGAAATGCGGCAGGTTTTGGAATCAGGTTAGATGAAGGCTCTTCTTATCCAGGAGTAAAAATTTCACCCTATTTCGATTCGATGTTAGTGAAAGTAAGTGCCAAAGGCCGAACCTTAAGAGGTGCCTCTGAGCGTTTAAATAGAGCGCTAACCGAATTTAGAATTAGAGGGGTAAAAACAAATATTCCGTTCTTACGCAATGTTATTACTCATCCTATTTTTCAGGATGGTCAGTGTACGGTCCAATTTATTGACACACATCCTGAATTATTTAAATTTAAGCCCACGCGGGATCGTTCCACTAAAGCGCTTCGCTATTTAGGTGAAGTGATTGTAAATGGTAATCCTGATGTTAAGGTGAAACCTTCCGCTCCATTCAGATTAGCTACTATTCCCTTTGTGGATCCCGCGAAGGAATATCCAAAAGGAAATAAGCAATTGTTGGACGAATTAGGTCCAGAGAAATTTGCTAAACATATACGCGACTCCAAGCAAGTTTATTTTACCGATACGACCTTTAGAGACGGCCATCAATCTTTATTAGCCACCCGAGTAAGAACGCAGGATATGCTTGCAGTAGCTAGTGGTTTTGCAAAATCCTTTCCTACCTTATTTTCAATGGAAGTGTGGGGAGGTGCGACATTTGATGTAGCGATGCGTTTTTTACAGGAATCTCCTTGGAAGCGTTTGCAAGAATTTAGGGAGGCAATGCCTAATATGTTACTTCAAATGTTATTTAGGGGTTCTAATGCGGTGGGTTATTCCGCTTACCCAGATAATTTAATTGAGAAGTTTGTTGAGAAATCTTCTGAAGCTGGGGTAGATGTCTTTCGCATTTTTGATTCATTGAATTGGATTGAGGCCATGAAAGTTTCGATCAAAGCGGTCAGAGAAAGAACTCCTGGAATCGCAGAAGCAGCTATTTGCTACACGGGCGATTTATACACGAATCCAAAATACAATTTACAGTATTATTTAGACATGGCACGCCAGTTGGAAGATGCCGGAGCTCATATGCTCGCCATCAAAGATATGGCTGGTTTATTGAGGCCATTCCAAGCGGCTACTTTAGTCACTGAATTGAAAAAAACGATTGATATCCCGATACATTTACATACACATGATACAGCATCCGTACAATCGGCTACCTATTTGAAGGCGATTGAGGCAGGAGTAGATATTGTGGATGGGGCATTGGGTGCGATGTCTGGTTTGACTTCTCAGCCTAATTTAAATTCCTTAGTAGCTATGTTACAAGGACAAAAGATTGAAAGCCATTTGGACTTAGATTTATTGAATGAATATTCCAATTATTGGGAGGCAGTTCGAGCGATGTATGCTCCTTTCGAATCTGAATTAAAGGCAGGTACAGCAGAGGTTTATACCAATGAAATTCCGGGTGGTCAGTATACCAATCTTCGGGGCCAGGCAATAGCCCTAGGTGTGGGCGATAAATTTGAACTATTAAAAGATAATTATTCGGAGGCCAATAAGCTTTTTGGCGACTTGGTTAAGGTAACTCCTTCATCTAAAGTTGTAGGAGATATGGCCATTTTTATGACGGCTAACTCACTGACTGCCGAGGATGTTTATGCGAAAGGCAGTACATTGTCTTTTCCAGAATCAGTGAAAGATTTTTTCAAAGGGGGATTAGGCCAGCCGTATCAAGGATTTCCTAAGCAATTGCAAGAAATCATTTTAAAAGGTGAAGTGGCTACAGAGGGTCGTCCTAATGATCATTTAGCGCCCATTGATTTCGATCAAGATTTCAAAGATTTTCAGGCTAAATTCCCTGACATTGAAGATGGTTTCTTTGATTATCTATCTTATAAAATGTATCCAAAGGTTTTTGAAGACTATTATAAAAACCATGCGCTTTATGGGGAGTTGTCAGCTTTGCCAACGCCCGCTTTCTTCTATGGCTTGAAGCAAGATGAAGAAATTATGATTACGATTGAGCCAGGAAAGACCATTATTGTGAAGTTCTTATATATGTCTGAACCAGACGAGTCGGGCTTGCGGAATGTAACTTTTGAATTGAATGGCCAAGCCAGGAGAATTAAGATTTTAGATCGAAATATTAAAATAGAGAAAGCCCAACATGCAAAAGCGAAGGAGAAGGGCGATATTGGTGCTCCACTTCAAGGTCGATTGAGTCGGATTTTGGTAAAATCTGGGGATGAGGTAAAGAAAAATGCACCTTTATATATTATTGAGGCCATGAAAATGGAGTCCATCGTTTCAGCCCCTTTCGAAGGTTTAATCGGCAATGTGGTCTTGAATGAAGGAACTGTAGTCGAACAAGATGATTTAGTCTTAACGCTCGAGGAGGCGAAATTACCTGAGCCGGATGTGGAAGAGTATTTATTTGTTTATGGAACTTTAAGAAGGGATTGTGGCAATGACCTTCATCGCTTAATTGCTCGAAATTCTGATTATGTTGGAATGGCTTCGTTCCAAGGACAAATGTATCAGGTGGCAGATTACCCAGGAATCGTGGCTTCTGATAAAGCGACGGATCAGGTGGTTGGAGAGCTGTATTTATTATCCAAAACAATAAAATTACTCAATGTCCTAGATGAATATGAGGAATTTGATTCAGAAGATTTAACAGCTAGTTTATTTGTCAGAGAAAAGGTAGATGTACATTTGAAAGGAAAGGTAATCAGCTCGTTTGCCTATTTATACAACCGTCCAGTAGGTTCATTGAAACGTATTGCTTCGGGTGATTTTTTAAAGGGATAGATATGAAAATTTTTATTATTGCCTTGTGCTTGTTTTCTATTTCGGCGCTAGCGCAAGAAAACCTCAGAAAGGCGCATGCTCATAATGATTATGAACATACTAAGCCTTTTTTCGAAGCTTATAAATTAGGATTTGGATCGATCGAGGCGGATGTATATGCGATCAATGGCGAACTCTTGGTGAGTCATAATTTAGCGGACATTAAGGCCGATAGGACTTTGAAATCACTTTATATTGATCCCATTGTCGCGGTTTTAAAAGCAAAAAAGCAAGGGAATTTCCATCAGTTTTTAATTGACTTTAAAACGGATGCAGATTCAACTTTACCTTTATTGATTAAATTTTTAGCACCTCATCAGGATTTATTTGTTAAATCGGGTTTGCGCATTGTTATTTCTGGGAATCGTCCACCGATCAAGGATTATATTAATTTTCCATCTTGGATCACATTTGATGGTCGGTCTACCGAAACATATCCGGCAGGATTAAAGAATTATGTGGTATTAGAAAGTGAGTCGGTTGTTAAATTTGGTCTATGGAGTGGCCAAGTGCCCATGCCGACTGCCATGAAAGAGAAACTTAAAGTTTATGTAGATAAGGTTCATGCTTCGGGTAGAAAAATCAGGCTTTGGGGCACTCCAAATACCTTAATGGCCTATCAGGCCTTGTGGGATTTGGGAGTTGATTACATTGGAACGGATCATTTGTCTGAATTGGCAGACTTTTTGAAATTAGCCGCAAAGTAAATAGCTTTGCTTTATACCTTTTAAATTAAAACCTACATTAATGACAACTCGACGATCTTTTATTCAACAATCTTCTTTGTTAGCCTTCTCAACTTTAATCCCAATTTTTGCCAAAAAATCCTATCAGATGGGGTATTCAGCCATCACTTGGTCTGGAAATGATGAGCAGGCCATCACAGAAATAGCCTCGTTAGGGTTTAAAGGAATTCAATTGCGGGCCAATGCATTCCCCGTCTATAAAGCTGATCCTTCCGTGTTAAAAGCTAAATTAGATGCTGCCAAATTGAAGTTGGTCATGTTCTCGAGTGGAAATGTTGAAATTGATCCAGCTAAAGAATCGGCTACGATAGACCAACATGTTAACCATGCAAAATTTGTGAAGGCTTTGGGTGGAACATCGATCCAGTTGACCAATAGTCTTCGTAAAAAAGGTGTTTTACCTACGGAGGCTGAATTAGTTCGTTTGGCTCAAGTCATGAATGAAATTGGTAAGCGGACCAAAGAAATCGGTATTCAGACGACTTATCATAATCACATGAATCAGTTTGGGGAGACTCCTGAAGAAGTAGAAACTTTGGTCAAACATATGGATCCAGCTTACACGAGATTGCTTTTAGATGTAGCACATTATTTTCAAGGTGGAGGCAATCCTGCGGAGGCGGTTTTAAAGTATAAAGATGTGATTCATTCTTTTCATATCAAGGATGTAGAAGCTCCTGTTAAAGGTCAAGAATCAAATCCAAAATCCTATAAGTTTGTTGAATTAGGCCAAGGGAAAGTGGATTTAGCTGCAGTATTCAAAAGCATGGATCAGATTAAATTCAAGGGCTGGGCTATTGTTGAGCTCGACTCTGTTCCTGATAAGGCTAGAAC
>CANHXO010000024.1 GCA_947464595.1 Cytophagaceae bacterium | reverse complement strand
TCGCTTCGGTGGGGTTGATGGCATACGAGGTCGATGCTAGTGCCCAGACAAAATAAAAGCTATATAGGAGTGTGAATTTTTGGCTAAAAACGGATGTTATTGCTTCTGAATATCGATTTTGGTTGAACAAAAAGTAAACCAAAACAAGGACGTCTACCCCGCTGGTATACAACCACTGTGCACCCATGACATCAGCACCTCCAAAATCAGGGACAAAATGAACCCCTAAGTAGAGTGCGGTAATGATGTAAAGAACGATGTTGTTTGGGTTTTTCATAGGGTGGTAAAATCAGCATTCTAGGGCTAGCTTTTAATCAATGAGCCCTTTCCATCAAAATAAGAAGGGGTATAGGCCAAATCAAGTCTCCATAATTGTTCTAAATTAGCTATTAATTTCCTTTATTTCAATGGTAATTCTCTTGGTTTTTCGTAAAAATGACTTTATTTTGGAATCGATTTTTCTTTAAATTTCGATTGATTTAACCTATTCTCATGAAGTATTTTGCCTTAATGATCCTTCTTTTATCGACTGAAATCCTCTTGGGTCAAACAAGTTCTTTGGCCATCAAGCTTTTAAAAACAAAAAACTTGATTGCTCTTTGGGACTTTAAAGAAGCTAAAGGAGAAAAAAGAAAATCATTGTTGGGCCCCTATGAATTAAGTGAAATGGATGGCTCGATAGACCGATTGCCTGAGGGGCCATTATCTGGATATTCTGCTAAATTTGGGCATGGAGCCTATTTGGCATTGCAAAATAGTCAAACAGGCCGATTGAATATTTATGGTCCTGGCCAAGGAGTGACGGTGGCTGCTTGGGTTAAATGGACAGGGGAGACGACTGGATTTGTAGGCGGCATGTGGAATGAATATTTAGATGGCGGCAAGCGCCAATATGGTTTGTTTGTCTCATTGCCTCACTATAACGGGAAAAATCAAGTTTGTGGACATATTTCCTATACGGGTAAACCCACACCGCCTTTTCCCTATTCGAGTGATTATTCCGCGAGTAAACAAGAAGTTAGGGCGAATGAATGGACTTTTGTGTCTTTTACGTATGATGGTCAGGATATACGTTCTTATTTGAATGGGGAATTTCAAGTGAGGGAAAAGGAATTAATCCTCAACACCAAAGGTTTTGAGGGATATCCGGATGGTTTAATTCAGTCCAAAAATCCCTATAATTTTCCAGATGGAATCGGAAACAATGGATCTGATTTTACCGTAGGAGCGGTGTTATTGAAAAGAGGGATGGGAAACTTCTTCAAAGGGCAAATTGGCGGTCTAGCCGTTTTCAATCGTGCATTGAGCGCCAAAGAACTAAAAAAACTGGCCAAGCAATAAGTTTATTACTTGTCATTAAATCGGTTGACCCTTTTAAAGATTCATCACTTTTTCAAATTCTTTCATAGGGATTAATGAGTACAAAGGCCATTTTTGTGCTCTTTTGTCCTTAGGAACTAAGCTTTGCAAGCAAGGCTCCCACACGACAAAATCAACCTGAACTTTTTTGGGAGTAGTATTTTTTAGTAATTGAAGTACCGCCATTTTTTTTAATCCTAGCCTGTGAAATAGGTTATACGCAAAACCTGCTTGTTCACTTTTGACTCGCCCTTGATCCCAATGATTTTGCTCTTTCGGGTGCTGAAAATTAGGAAAATGGATTAGACTATCTTTAGGAATTCCTAATGTAGTTCCCATCGAAATGTAAGCTTCAGCAAGCTCCAAATTGCTTTTTTGGCTATGCAATGGAAAACCAGAGGGCAAAAGAATTTTAGCCGAAGTACTGAAAGCTAATGTGTAGGCCACTTCGTAGCTTAGGGTGGCTATATAGTCCTGTGAATTTGTTTCGAGTTTTGTTTGAGCAATCAATTTTTCAGTGGCTCGAGTATTGGCCCAACTGGCAAATCCTTGGGTGCCAACAGACTTGTTTTCGATGGATTGTTGGCGAATCTTATAAAAAAATGGCTTATAAATAAATACGCCTAATGCAATGGGAGTCATTATTCCAGCCCATTTGACCCATTTAAAGGTCATGTTTTTTTCAAATTCATATTCAATTATGGCGTGTATTGCGATCCAAGCTAAAATGGCATTTTGAAAATGATAAAAATGAAATATTTGTGTGATTTCAATATCAAAAATAAAAGTCCAAAGTAATGCAAGCGATATGGGGGTAAATAGACTGATTGTAAAAAACAAGATATGTTTCTTTGACCTGGAGAAAAGGACCATCAACATGGTAATCGCAAGTAATTTCTTATTTAAATGAAAATTGAAAAAACCATTTAAAATTTCGCTATAATCATTATCTCTTACATCATTTCCAGTCCTTAGGAGTGAATCTTTAAGTAATAAATTTCTAGTAAGCAGAACATAAATAATTAATGGAATTACAATGGCCAAGACCGGATGCAGGGATTTTTTAATATCCTTGGGCTCAAAACGGATTAAAATTGAAATTCCTGCTAAAAACAAGCCATAACATGCCGCCCAAATATCTAAAAATAAGAGTAATAGAATTATTATGCTTGATCCCAAAATCCATTTTGTTTTTTTGGTTGACACTTGATCAATCCATATTCCCATTTGAAAAGAAATCAATAAGAGCAATAAAGGACCAGAAAATAGGGTGGTCCCCATCCGATAAATGCGGTCACTGAAGGAAAATAAAATCACAATTGTACCTAAAAAAGAGTAAAATGGCCATTTTTCTTTTTCCCGAAAGGAATACCAAATCAATCCAATGATGCAGGTAAAATAGAAAATATACAGATAAGCCAATGTGCCTGTATTGGAACAAAATAGAGCAGCTGGTGAACTTAATAGGACTTGTACTGCATTGCGTACATCCATGGTCGAGAATTCCTGGCCATCCATGATATCTCGATCCCAACCTAATGTCCAAATTCTTTTTGCTCGCAAAAAATATAAATGAAAATCTTCAGAAACAATGTCAAAGGGATTGGTGTGCCAAGTAAATGTACTTGCAACGGCCCCATCATTGACCCAATGTTCAGTTGGCGCAAATTCATCTCTATATTCTTGAACTTGAGTTAATGGCCATATCAGCAGGACAGCTAATATAAACGAAATGGTAATTTTACCTGCCAAATGAAATAATTTCATTATCCAACCTTTTAAATATTAAATATCAATGGTAAAAATAGGCTTTTTTTATGAAGTTAAAACACTCTTTTTTATTGATAAATAGTATAAATCACCTAAAAAAGCCTTTGTTTTGTAATTGATTTAATCCCCTTTGATGTCATTTTTTCGCCGGCCCAAATTAATTTCTTTTGTCATCCTTGGAATTTTTTTTCAATACAATGGCTATGCGCAAAATATTGCTAGATTGCGATTTGATGATGATTTTACCTATTTAAAAGCCGATTCACTCAAGCAGAATTGGAAAGAGAAAATTAAAAATATTCCGATGAGTGATCAGGTTCAGCTTAGCGTTGGAGGCGAATGGCGAGAACAATATCAATCCTATGAACATGTGAATTTTGGAGAAGTACCATCTGATTTTATCACGGATAGTCCACACCAATTAATGCATCGAATCATGCTTCATGCTAATTTGAACTATAAAAATACCTTTCGTGTCTTTGCCCAATTAAACAATACCACTCGGTTTTTAAACCCTAATCCGATTACCTCCCAAATCGATCAGAATTTATTATCCATTCACCAACTATTTATGGATGTGAAGTTTAAAAAGCATTGGGTTTTTCGTGTGGGCCAACAAGAATTTGCTTACGGATTGGAACGATTTGTCGCTTCCCGAGAAGGTCCCAATACGCGTCTCAATTTTCAAGGAATAGTCCTGAAATATGTCAGTCCTCGGAATAAATTAGACATTTTTACTTCTAGGCCTTTGAAGATGAATCCAGGTGTTTTTGATGATGTACCTGCTTCTGAATCACTTTCTGGTATTTATTTCACCCATTTTTCCTCAAAATCAAGGAATAATGTGGATATCTATTTATTTAATTTTGAAAGTAATTTGAGGCAATACATGTTTAAAAAAGGAAATGAAAGCCGCCACACGTTAGGTACACGTTTGTATACTTCCTTAGGAGATTGGAATTATGACGTAGAAATTGCGAAACAAATAGGCTCTTTTGATCAATGGGCAATTTCATCTTATATGGCAGTTTGGGATATCAATTTGAGCCCGAAAAAGTATTTTTATCTCGGCTTTAGTGGTAATTATGTTCCTGGAGATCATTCGAGTTCAGACAAGGAATTAAATACATTTAATACGCTGTATGCAAGACCACCCTTTGGTCAAACCGTCGCACTGAATATTACAAATACCATTAATGTGAGTCCTTATGTACGCTACCAACGATCCAATCAATGGCTTGTTACGTTCAGAAGCTCATTTGTAACCCGCGAGAGTTTAGCTGATGGTATTTATACGCCCAATATGAACCCTTTAAGACCTGTCTTGGGTAAAAACTTGAAAAGTAATGCTAAAAAAGTAGGCAATATTTTCGCGCTAGATTCCAATTATTACCCCACCAAAAATATAAGCTTGCAATTTGAATTAGGATATTGTGTGGCTGGCGACTACATGAGTGATACCGGTAATGGCCGAGACGTATTATATTTTGCCCTCAAAAATGCTTTTAAATTTTAGTCGATGAGAACTTTAACTTGCGTAAAACCTGGTGAATTTGCTTATTCTGACGTGTTGGTCCCTGAATTAATACCTGGACACGCCTTGGTCAAAGTGAAGCGAATTGGTATTTGTGGTACTGATTTACATGCCTTTGAAGGAACACAACCTTTTTTCAATTACCCTCGGGTGCTTGGACATGAGCTTGCGGGTGAGGTTGTGGCGATTGAAGCCCATCCAACGTATAGGGCAGGGGACTTAGTCAGCATTATTCCCTATTTTTCATGTGGCACTTGTTATGCCTGTTCGCAAGGTAAAACGAATTGTTGTTCTAGCTTAAATGTTTTTGGTGTTCATAGTGATGGGGGAATGGCTGAATTTATTTTGGTTCCTATCGAAGCATTATTTAAAAATTCTGCACTCGATCTTGATGCTTTAGCACTCTTGGAACCCTTGGCCATCGGTGCCCATGGCATTAAAAGAGCCCAAATTAAGCCCGATGAGTTTGTTTTAATTGTAGGTGCTGGCCCTATTGGATTAGGAGCAGCTGCCATGGCATCCGTAGCTGGCGCTCAGGTGATCATCCTAGACATGAATCAAAATAGGCTTGATTTTGCCCAAAATAACTTGAATATACCATACGGCATTAATCCAAATCAATCGGATGCACGGGTTGCTATCAAAGAAATAACACAAGGTCATATGCCTCGGGTTGTCATCGATGCGACAGGCTATAAAAAGGCCATCGAAAATTCGTTTCAATACATTTCCCATGGTGGCACTTATTTGTTAATTGGCTTACAAATGCAGGAAATAGCCTTTTCTCATCCTGAATTTCACAAACGAGAAGCTACTTTGATGAGCAGTCGGAATGCCACGCGGGAGGATTTTGAATGGGTTGCAGATTCCATTAATTTACATTTATTGGATCCTGCTTTATTTATAACGCATCGAATTTCATTTGAAAAACTTGTCAAAGAATTCCCTGAATTAATGAACCCAACCAAAGGAGTTATCAAAGCGATGATTAGCTTTTAAGTTCGATGTTTAGAACTGAAAGTTTACCCCTAAATTCCAATTAAATTTTGTTTTAGGCACTGCATGAAGTGGATGAACCGTCTGAAAACTTACATTAAAGGGGATTTTTTTTAGGTAAATGGTCGTAATTTGAGAAGTAAAATAACCCGTAAAAGGAGCGGTATTATGAATCACAAAAATACTGGGACGAAAGCCTAATCGGGTGTTTTTGCCATTCCACACATCGCCTATTTGGGACACAAGCATAATAAACAAGCCATTTTTGACTCCTACTTCATCCAATGATTGTGATTTCCAATACATTAAGTTTAATCCTTTCATTTTAGTAAAATGATATCCTAAGTTGAACTCAAACGCATGATATCGCTGAAGTTGGAATTCTTCCTTCGTTAAGGCCGGATTATTTTTCTTGAAAAACAATGAAAAATTATTGCCTAAGGTAAAATCCCACTTGTTTTGTTGCATGATTTGATACCGAAGCCAAGTATTGACTGACCATGGTTTTGCTTGTAAATCAAAATTGAATTCTGGACTAAATGAGAAGCGGCCTTTTTGTAAATACAAAGTCGTCAATAAAGCGGGTTTCCCTAATGAAAAAGAAGGTACAGGAGAAATGGCATTGTTGGTCAATTGAATATTTCCATGGATGGTTAATGGAGTTTTAAGTGAATCAAGCGGTATGCTTGCCATCCATGTATGTAAAAATAAAAATAATAATTTCAATGAGTAGGGATTTAGATCAATGTACAAAGGTAAGGATTATTCATATTAAGAATCCTTTAAATACTGAATGAACCTTCTTAATCCCGAGAATTGTCAATAAATTCGTAAAATTTAAATTTCCATGAAGCGCATACTTTCCCTGTTTTTCTTTTTTTCTGCGATTAGTTTTACTCAAGCGCAGAAATTCCTTGAAGTTCCCGGTTTTAATCAATTTTCAAAAATTGATACCTCTGGTATTTCCATATTGCCCAGTGGCCGTTATGTGAAACCTGCTGGGAAAACCACTAGCATTACGAATGATCCTTATGGAATGGCAATTAGCCCCAATGGTCATTGGGCTATTACCTTACACAATGGAGCATTTACACGGATTGATTTGCGAACGAACCAGGCTATACGTTTTCCAAAATTTGGTACTCCCAATAAACTTTCGCCCTATGGGAAAAGTTCTTTTTTAGGTGTTGCTTTTTCAACGGATAGTCAGAAAGTGTATTTAAGTGGGGGCGATGCCGGTACGGTATTAGAAGTCGAGGTACAAACGGCAAAGGTTTTACGAACCTTTAGTTTGGATGGAATCGTTTCAGGAATCCAATTTGAGGATAGTTTCACCTCCGATTTGACGTTGCTTTCCTCAAAAAATGAATTGTTGGTCCTCGACCGAGCTAACTTTCGCATGGCTAGAATTAGTTTGGCCGATGGCCAAATGAAAGAAAGTATCCCTACGGGCCGATTGCCTTTTGGCGTCAGTATAAGTTTAGATCAGAAATATGCTTTTGTCGCGAATGTGGGCATGTATTCCTATCCATTAGTGGAGGGGACTAATTTATTGAATTTAAATAAGCAATACATCCCATATCACCCTTATGCCAATGATACGAAAGAGTCGCGTGAGGGTACGGTGATCGAGGGTAAAAAGATTCCAGGTTTAGGGGATCCTAGGTCTGATGAGGCGATGAGTGTATTTCAAATCGATTTACAGTCCAATAAAATTATCAAGAAATATAAGCCTGGGTTCCAATTAGGGGAAATGGTCGAAGAAATGGAGGTTGTCGGTGGTTCAAGCCCCAATTCCTTAGCCTTAGGTTCTCAATATGCCTACGTGAGCAATGCGACGAATGATAATATCGCTGTCTTGGACTTTAAAACGCAAAAAATTAAAAGCCATATTCCGATTCAGTTTTCTCCTTTATTGGACAAAAGGAGGGGCTATTTGCCTTTTGGCCTATGTCTTTCCAAAGACGAAAAAACCCTATATGTTACCTGCTTAGGCTTAAATGCGGTGGCGGTGATCGATGTGATCTCCATGAAAACGAAGGGATTTATTCCGACCGGCTGGGGCCCGACGCGCGTCTTGCTGTCTGCAGATGAAAAAATGATGTATATAAGTTCTAGTAGGGGATATGGTGCGGGACCTAATGGAGGAAAAGGCTTTAAACCACCCGTCCAAGGATCTTATGTTGGCGATATTCAGCTAGGTACATTCCAACAATTAAAAACACCTAATGCGGCCGAATTAGCCAAATTAACTCAGGAGGTTCTGTCCTACACTTTTGTGCAGAAATCGATGGCTAATCGAGGCAATAAAACCTTTAACATTCGAGGTAATTTGAATTCACCGATCAAACATATCGTATACATTACAAAAGAAAATCGTACGTATGATGAGATTTTTGGCCAGTTTAAAGGGGCCAATGGCGATTCTACGATTGCCCGTTATGGGTTGGGAAGGACCGTAAGGGATTCAGCGCATGTGTTTGAAAATGTACATGTGATGCCGAATCATCATTTGATTTCAAAAGCATTTTCCATGAGTGATAATTTTTACTGTGACAGTGATGCCTCCATTCATGGACATCATTGGATGATGGGTGTTATTCCCAATGAATGGGTTGAAACCAATTCAAGCGTTTCCAAAACAAGTAAAATACTCTCTAAAGCTCCAGGAAGAAGATTTCCAAGTACGACGGGTAGTATGGATCCAGAAGATTATGCTGAAATAGGTGGGCTTTGGGAAGCACTAGAACGAAAAAATGTTTCCTTTTATAATTTTGGTGAGGCCAATGAAACGGGTCATGTACGTGAGGAATGGTATGATACCTTAACCGGCGCGGGCCATGTGGTCATGGTGCCCATGCAAAAAGCCTTGTACAGTAGGACAAGTCATAATTATGCTGGATTTAATACGAGTATCCCAGATCAATTTCGTGTAGCACAATTCGAAGAGGAGTTCACAAAAATGTGGTTAAAAGGGAAGGAGAAAATGCCTTCTTTGGTGACGATCCAATTGCCCAATGACCATGGCACGGATCCTGTTGCTGAAGATGGATTTCCATTCAAGGAGTCTTATATGGCCGATAATGACTTGGCTTTAGGTCGAATGCTTCAGTTTTTATCCCACACACCCTATTGGAAAAACATGTTGGTTATCGTCACGGAAGATGATCCACAAGGAGGTGTCGACCACATTGATGCACATAGAAGTGTTTTAATGCTCGCTGGCCCTTATGTTAAACGTGATTATGTATCACATACCCATGCTAATTTTGGATCTATTCTACGCGTGATTTATACATTATTAGGTGTTCCATCAGTGAATCATTATGACCAAACAGCAAGTGTTTTAGATGATTTTTTCACTGAAAAACCTGATTTCAAACCTTATCAATTTGTTTTTCCTGATAAGCGAATTTTTGATGCAGATAAGACGATGATTAAATACAACCGGACGATTGACTGGCGTAAGATTAAGAAAACAGTCGAGATGGATGATGTAGAAGATGCCAGAAAAAGTTTTTAAATTTGGTCTATAAAAATTTACAATATGTCTTGTTTTGAATTTTTAATTGAATTTTAACGTAATTTTGAAAAATTTTAAATTTTAACCCTTACAAAAATGAAAAATGTTTTAATGATTGTCGGCCTTATGGCTTTAGGTTTTACAGCTACTGCTCAAAAATGGAGTGTAGATAAAGCTCATTCTAAAGTTGGTTTTAGTGTTGTTCACTTAATGCTTTCTGATGTTGAAGGTTCATTTAAAATCTCTGATGCTACTTTGACAGCTTCAAAAGATGATTTTACAGATGCTCAATTTGAGTTGACTGCAGATGTTAATTCAGTATTTACTGAGCAAGAACGTCGTGATACTCACTTGAAGAGTCCAGATTTCTTTGATGCAGCTAAATTTTCGACTATTTCTTTCAAGAGTAATTCATTCAAGAAAGTGGCTGATCGCAAGTATAAGTTGACAGGCGAATTAACGATGCACGGTGTAACTAAATTAGTGACCTTGGATGGTACTTTGAATGGTGTGTCGACCAACAAAGCAGGTAAGAAAATCGCTGGATTTAAGTTTACTGGAACGTTGAATCGTACTGCATTCGGTGTAGGTTCTATGCCAGCTGCTGTAGTAGGCGAAGAAATTGAATTAAAAGCGAATGGAGAATTTGTACAGAACTAATCTGTATTTAATCTAATAAAAAAGGCGACCTTTGGGCCGCCTTTTTTATGCTAATTACTTTCCATTGAGCGTTTAAATAAATTTAATTTGGTAGCTGTAAGGACTAAAGGCGACCTTCGGGAAGCCTTTTTTTTGGTCTTTTATTTTATCACATGGATGTGCAAATTGATTGATCAGCCTGAGTTCAAGTCAACTGAAAGAATTTTTATGCCAATGGCTTCTCCCGGATGAGCCATAAAAGAAGGAAGCAAATACTTCCATTCAAGATCAGCTTGGCAAAGCCGAAGCCTCCAAACAATGTCTGAGATTGAGTCTCTAAAATAAAAGTTATCACGGGAGAGCTCACACAAACGATAGGAACTAGTTTATCGCGAACTTGTAATTTTGTAAATAACCCAAACGAAAATAAACCCAATAAGGGCCCATAAGTATAGCCAGCAAGGTTGAATACAGCTGCAATTAACTCTTGGTTATTGAACAAGTGAAACAGACCAATCACTACAAAAAATAAGAGTGAAAAACCTAAATGAACACGGTGTTTAATTTTGGTTCTTTTATCTTCTTTGAATTTCTCAATGCTCAAGAAATCAATGCAAAAGGAAGTAGTTAATGCCGTCAGCGCAGAATCTGAACTTGCATAGGAGGCAGCGATGATGCCCAACAAAAAAGTCACAGCTGCCAATGTGCCAAATTGGCCTCCCAGGGCAAGCATAGGATATAATTCATCCGTTTTTGCTGGTATAGCTATTTGGTTTGATTGAGCATAAAGGTACAAAAGAGCCCCTAAAGAAAGAAAGAGGATATTGATGAAAAGTAAAACCCAATAAAACCAAAACATATTCTTTTGAGCTTCGCCAATCGACTTACAGGTCAGATTCTTTTGCATTAAATCTTGGTCTAAACCCGTCATTACGATGGCAATAAACACACCGGCTAAGAAGTCTTTCCCGAAGAAATGAGGGTTTCTCCAATCCCATTCAAACATATGAGAATATCGACTTTCCGAAATGGTTTGAATCATGTCCCCAAAACCCATGTTCATTTGTTGGCCTACCAAATAAATAGTAATAAACAGGGCAATCAATAAAAACAAGGTTTGTAAGGTATCCGTCCAAATAATCGTTTGAACTCCCCCTCGATGCGTATACAGCCAAATTAGGGCGATGGATATAAATACGGTGACGACAAATGGAACGCCAATCGGAGCAAAAATGGCAATTTGCAAGACATTTACAGCTAAATATAACCTTGCCGCAGAGCCGATGGTTCTCGATAATAAGAAGAAGGCTGAACCTGTTTTGTAGGACCAAAAGCCAAATCGTTTTTCTAAATATCCATAGATGGAGATGAGGTTCATTCGGTAATACAAGGGCATGAGCACCAAGGCAATGGTTAAATAACCTAAAGAATGACCTAGGATTAATTGGAAGTAAGTGAATGACGTTTTGCCGACAGCCCCAGGAACGGAGATAAAAGTTAATCCAGAGATGGAAGTGCCTATCATTCCAAAAGCCACTAACCACCATGGAGATTGCCTATTGGCAGTAAAAAATGCATTTGTGTCAGCACCTTTTGACGTAAAGTAAGAAATCACCAAAAGTAAAGCAAAATAGATGGCTAGAATTCCACCGGCTAATTGGACAGACATAGGTGATTAAAAGGATTTTTTTTTAAATTTGTAGAAGGTCTTTTTTAATTGAATCAAAAATATGGAATTCTCCGTAGATAACGTTTCTCAATTACATTTTTCTTTTGTTAATCAAGAGAAATGGCAGGAAGAAATTTCAGTTCAAGTGGAGGAAGAAGTGGTGCCCGCGCACCAATTGGTCGTTTATAATGACGAGGTTAATTCGTTTGAATATGTGATCTTGACCTTGATTGAGGTATGTAACCACTCGGCAGAGCAGGCAGAACAATGCACCTTAATGATTCATTTCAAAGGGAAGTGTGGGGTAAAATCGGGTGAATTTGATGAATTAGTAACCATGAGAAATGAGATTTGCCGTAGAGGCATTTCAGCTGAAATAGAATCTTTTCAAAATTAATATGATGCATACCTATCCTTCACGAATCATTGAACAGGCAGTAGAGGAAATATCTAAACTCCCTGGGATAGGTAAAAAGTCCGCATTAAGGTTAGCCTTACATTTATTAAAGCGCCCTGAATCACAATCATTGCAGTTGGCCCACGCGGTAGTCCAATTACGCACTGAAACTCGCTATTGCCCCAAATGTCACATGATTTCAGATGGTGATTTATGTGGAATTTGTGCTAGCAATAAGCGCGATGAATCGATTCTCATGGTGGTAGAGGATTTGCGTGATGTGTTGGCCATTGAAAATACAGGTCAATATACCGGTTTGTACCATGTATTAGGAGGAATAATTTCACCCTTATCGGGTATTTCACCTTCCGATTTGACCATTGAATCTTTAGTGGAAAGGGTAGCCTCAGGCCAGGTAAATGAAGTTATTTTAGGTTTAAGCCCTACCATGGAAGGGGACACGACCGCATTTTATTTGACCAAAAAATTAGCTGATCATTCGATTAAAATATCGACCATTGCCAGAGGTATACCGATCGGTGGTGACTTAGAATATACAGATGAAATTACCCTCGGCAGAAGTATAGTAGGCCGAATTGTTTATGAATAGTATAAAACAAAAAAAATGAAACGCAATCAATTCTTACAAAGTTCAGTAGCTTTCTTAGGAGGCAGTTTTTTACTTTCAAGTTTCAAAACGAAAGCTATGAGGGGAAGTTTTATTGAAAATTTCCCCTTTGTATTGCCTTCTCTTCCTTATTCATTTGAGGCTCTTGAGCCGCATATAGATCGCATGACTATGGAAATTCACCATGATCGCCATCACAAGGCCTATGTGGATAATTTAAATAAGGCCGTAATCGGTACTCCGTCTGCTGCTTTATCTTTAGAGGATTTGCTAGGTCAGATAAGCAAACAACCTGCCGTGATTCGAAATAATGGTGGAGGACACTGGAATCATAGTTTTTTCTGGAAAATCTTAAGCCCTGCCAAAGGATTGCAAGCCAGTGCTTCTTTGTTGGCTCAGATCAATCAGGATTTTGGTAGCCTGGATAATTTGAAAACAGAATTCAACAAAGCGGCCACCACACGTTTTGGTTCTGGTTGGGCCTGGTTAGTATGGAGTAACGGTAAATTAATCATCTCATCAACGGCTAATCAAGATAATCCCTTGATGGATATTGCAGAGGTGAAGGGAACGCCCATCTTAGCCCTGGATGTTTGGGAACATGCTTATTACTTAAAATATCAAAATAAGCGTGCCGATTATATCAACGCATTTTGGAATGTAGTGAATTGGGATTTTGTGTCTCAGCAATTTGAAAAAATAAAAAAATAATATGCTTTTAGATGAAATACCATCTTTAGATTTAGCTGATTTTAAGTCGACGGATCCTACGCGAAAAGCCAAATTTGTACAGGAATTAGGCAATGCTTTTAATACCATTGGATTTGTGGCTATTAAGGGCCATGGTTTGTCTGAATCATTTACGCAATCACTCTATCAAGAAGTTGAGACGTTTTTTAAATCACCTGATGAGGTTAAAAAGTCTTATGAAATTCCTGGTATTTCGGGCCAACGAGGTTACGTGGGGAAGGGGAAAGAGACTGCAAAGGGCTTTAAAGTGCCTGATTTAAAGGAATTTTACCATGTGGGCCAACCATTTAAAGAGGATGGTGATGCTGTTTGGGAGGAATACCCAGCCAATGTATTTCCACGCGAATATCCTGAATTTGAAAAATGTACGGTAGAGGCGTTTCAAACATTAGAATCCGCGGGAAAATCTTTGTTGCAAGCCATAGCACTCTATTTAAATTTGCCCGAGGATTATTTTGAATCGCGAGTTAACAATGGAAATTCCATCCTTAGAGCTATACATTATTTCCCAATCGAAAACCCTGATTCATTGCCCGAAGGTGCGGTTCGTGCCGCTGCTCATGGCGATATCAACTTAATTACCTTGTTGATGGGCGCTTCAGCAGAAGGTTTAGAGGTATTGCGAATGGATGGAAAATGGATTCCTATAACGGCTTTACCGGACCAATTGGTAGTTAACGTGGGTGATATGTTAGACCGACTGACCAACCATAAACTTAAATCCACCATTCACCGAGTAGTTAATCCGCCTCGAGAGAAGATGGGGACGTCACGCTTTTCTATTCCATTTTTTATGCATCCAAGGTCCGAAATGGATTTGACCTGTTTAGATTCTTGTGTTTCTACTGAATATCCAAAGTTATATGTTGATATGTCTGCGGGAGAATTTCTCAATGAACGTCTGATTGAATTAGGTCTAAAGATTAAATAAATCATGAAAAGGTCTAAACATCTAGAGTTTTTATGGGATGTTTTGATCATGGCTTCTACTTCTTTTGGGGGCCAACAAGTGCACATGGCGCTTTATTTGGAGCGACTTGTAAAGAAAAAGCAGTATTTATCTGAGGAGGAGCTTTTCGAAATACATGCTTTATGTTCAGTTTTACCTGGACCGACTTCTACCCAAGTCTTAACGGCGATTGGTTTGAAGCGAGGGGGGGCGAGTTTAGCTTATTTAACCACCTTGATGTGGATAAGCCCAGCTATTTTCATCATGACCTTGGCTGCTTTTGGGATGACTTACCTGCAAAATAAGGCAATTTTACATTTTGTTCTTCCTGTGGGGGTGGGTTTGATTTTACAAGCCGGTTGGGTTATGGCCAAAAAAGTCATCAACGGTCCATTATATGTGTTGATTTTATTAGTAACTATTTTAATAGGTATCTCATTTCCAAATCCCTTTATTTTTCCCCTTGTGATTGTATTGGGGGGTGTTATTTCATCCTTTAACTATAAATTGTTTCCTAGGCAGAATAAGCATAAAATGGTTATTCCCTGGGCGAATTTTCATCTTTATTGGGGATTTCTGGCGCTCTTAGCCATATTAGGACATTTTACTGATTATTTCCCGATACAGATTTTTGAAAATTTTTATCGAAATGGAAGTTTAGTTTTTGGGGGTGGACAGGTGTTAGCTCCTGTACTTTTTACCGAATTTGTTGAATTTAAGCACTTAATTTCTTCGGATGATTTTTTGACCGGAATGGCTTTATCACAGTCTTTGCCTGGACCCGTTTTCGCTCTAACTTCTTATTTAGGGGTATTGTTGATGAAGGATTATGGGACCATAGGCCAATTAACGGGGAGTGCAATCGGGGCACTAGGGGTCTTTTTACCAGGTATTTTTATGATATTTTTTGTATTCCGGATTTGGGGCCAACTCAAACAATATCGATTTATACGCGCTTCTTTAGCTGGAATTCAGGCTGCTTCCGTTGGTTTGACCGGAGTGGCAGTCTATGCGTTTATAAACCCCATCATGATTTCTGGGGATTGGATCGCTTTAGGTGTGATTTTTTTCACATTTTTATTAGCTCAATTTACCCGTTTGCCATCGATTGTACTCTTTATGATGGCCCTACTGGCAGGATTTTTTCTAGGCTAAAATATTGAGCAAATATTGTCCATATCCACTTTTTACAAGCGGTTTGGCGATAGATCGCAATTGGTCTGCGTTGATGTACCCCATGCGATATGCCACTTCCTCGATACAGCCGATTTTCATTCCTTGTCTTTCTTCGATGACCTGAACAAATTGTCCCGCTTGCATTAATGAGGCAAAAGTACCCGTGTCTAACCAGGCAGTTCCTCGGTTTAATATACCTACAGACAGTTTTCCACGCTTTAAATACTCCTTATTGACATCAGTAATTTCATATTCGCCTCGGGGAGAAGGTGCGATGTTTTTGGCAATTTCTACCACATCGTTATCATAAAAATAGAGTCCTGGGACTGCATAATTTGATTTTGGGTTTGCAGGCTTTTCTTCAATCGAGATGACTTTATTTTCTGAGTTAAACTCAACTACGCCATATCTTTCGGGGTCATTTACAGAATAAGCATACACAACACCTCCTTCAGGGTCATTATTGGCTTGTAATAATTTACTTAATCCAGAACCGTAAAAAATATTGTCACCTAAAACCAAGGCTACTTTATCTTTTCCAATGAATTTTTCGCCAATCACAAATGCCTGAGCTAATCCATTAGGTTGTGGTTGGACTGCATATTCAAATCGACATCCTAAATTGCTTCCATCACCTAACAATTTCTCAAAATGTGGTAAATCATGTGGCGTAGAAATGATTAAAATTTCCTTTATTCCCGCTAACATTAAAATCGAAAGTGGGTAATATATCATTGGTTTGTCATAAATAGGCATTAATTGCTTACTTACGGCTAATGTTAATGGATGAAGTCTAGTGCCAGAACCTCCGGCTAAAATGATTCCTTTCATATTTATCTGCCTTGATACATGTGGGTATAATATTTTTGATAATCACCTGATGTGACCTCATTAAGCCATTTTTCGTTATTCAAATACCAATCAACGGTTTTTTCCAAGCCCTCAGCAAATTGGAGAGATGGCTCCCAACCTAATTCTTTCATGATTTTATGTGCATCGATGGCATAGCGTAAATCATGTCCTGCTCGATCCGTCACGTAAGTGATTAATTGGGTCGAAGATCCCTCAGGCCGACCTAATTTCTCGTCCATAATTTTGCACAAGAGATGAACCAAATCGATGTTTTTCCACTCATTGAAGCCACCAATGTTATAAGTTTCACCTATTTTGCCATCGTGAAATACGGTGTCGATCGCTCTGGCATGGTCGATAACAAATAACCAATCACGCACATTTTCACCTTTTCCGTAAACCGGCAAAGGCTTTTTGTGAATGATATTATGAATCATTAGGGGGATTAATTTTTCAGGAAAGTGGTTTGGTCCATAATTATTGGAACAATTGGTAATGACGGTTGGCAAGCCATAGGTCTCATGAAAGGCTCTCACAAAGTGATCTGAGCTCGCTTTAGAGGCAGAATAGGGTGATCTAGGATCGTATGGAGTGGTTTCCAGAAAAAATTCATCTGGATTATGCAATTCACCGTATACCTCATCCGTCGAGATGTGGTAAAATCTTTTACCTTCAAATTGGCCATTCCAGTGTTTTTTGGCCGCTTGCAATAAATTCACTGTCCCGATGACGTTGGTTTTTACGAAGGCTAAAGGATCCGAAATCGAACGGTCAACATGCGATTCCGCTGCCAAATGTAATACACCATCAAATTGGTGTGCAGCAAATAATCGGTCTATTTCCTCCGCATCAGTGATATCTGCTTTAATAAAGTGGTAGTTGGCCGACTGCGCTACATCCTCATTATTGGCCAAATTGCCTGCATACGTGAGTGCATCTAGGTTATAGATTTGATATTCTGGGTATTTGTTGACGAATAAGCGTACCACATGTGACCCAATAAAACCCGCACCTCCGGTGATAACAATTTTTTTCATAAACTTAATTTAAGGCTTTTTGCCAAGCCCAAGCGTCTTTTAAGGATTCTTCTAAACTTCTTTTTGACTGCCAACCAAGGATATCTTTTGATTTTCCAATGGCCGCATATACAGCCGTAATGTCACCTGATCTGCGAGGTTTTAATTCATATTGTACTTTTTCACCTGTGGTTTTTTCAAAGGCTTGAATGATTTGTAAAACGGAAGTTCCATCTCCGGTGCCTATATTGAAAAAATCATAGTAACAAGATGCATCTTTTTGTTCTAAAAGGTGCTGTAAAGCTTTAACATGTGCCTCAGCTAGGTCGCAAACATGAATAAAATCGCGTATCGCTGAACCATCAGGGGTAGGGTAGTCGGTACCAAAAACCTGAAGGGGACCTCTTAATCCAGAGACAGATTGGGTTAAAAAAGGAATTAAATTAGCTGGAGGGCCAAAAGGCAACTCGCCGATTAACGCACTTGGATGGGCACCAATGGGGTTAAAATAGCGAAGTGAGATCGCTTTTAAATCTTTTGAAGCCAGTGTAGTCTCAGAAATAATTTCTTCACACATTTGCTTCGTATTTCCATAAGGGGAAATCGCTGCTTGGACCGGTGATTTTTCAGTCACTGGAAGCTCGGCTGGTTGGCCATAAACAGTACAGGAGCTTGAAAAAACAAGGTTGTTGATGTGGTATTCCTGCATTTTCTCTAAGAGCAAAATGGTGGAAGCTACATTGTTTTTATAGTATTTTAAGGGTTTTTCAATGGATTCGCCAACTGCTTTTGAGGCAGCAAAATGAATTATTCCATCAATTTGATGTTCTTTGAACACTTGGTCATAGGTATCTGGTTGATTTACGTCCAAATGATAATAAACCACAGGCGCTTGGCAAATGGTTTCTAAATTCTGAATGACATGAATGGAGGAGTTGGAGAAATTGTCAACAATAATGGGATTAAAGCCATTTTCTTTTAGAACCACATAGGTGTGAGAACCAATAAATCCTGCGCCTCCAGTAATTAAAATATTCATTTCTTTCTTTTCAGATTAAATCAATCACAAATTTAGGTCGATTTTCCCCTTTAAAAAAATTATGCGTTAAAACATTTATTGTGAGGTCTATTAGGCGAACTTTTTTGATTTAAAGTGAATAGTCTATATTTTTGAAATAATATTCCTGAAAATGACTGAGCCAGCGATAAAAGCAATGATCCAATTGATGGACGATTCTGATCAAGAAGTCGTTCAAATGGTTGAGGACAAGATTCGAACCTTGGGTCCGTCCATTATTCCTATTCTTGAATCCGAGTGGGAGAATCTTAGTTTAAATCCAATTTTACAAGTAAAAATTGAGAACTTAATTCATGATTTCCAATTGGAATCCATGAGAAGTAAGTTGATGCACTGGAAGCAAGGTGGTGCCATGGATTTATTGGAAGGGATGTGGATTATAGCGACTTATCGTTTTCCTGATTATTCTTTTGCGGCTTTAAAAGAGGAAATGGAACAATTGTATTTTCAGGTATGGCCACAAATTCGAGAGAATTTGCATCCGATGGACCAAGTAAAGGTTTTGAATGGGGTGATATTTGACCAATTGAAATTTGGGGCCAACACTAAAAATTTTCATGCCGCGAATAATTCATTTTTGAATGTTGTTTTAGAATCGAAAAAGGGTAATCCCATAAGTTTATGTGTTATTTATATGTGGATTGCGCAGAAATTAGGTTTTCCAATTTATGGCGTCAATTTGCCTAATTTATTTGTGCTTACCTACAAGCAAAAAGAATTGCAGTTTTACATCAATGTGTTTAATAAAGGTTTGATTTTTAATCGCGTCGACATAGACAATTATTTAGCGCAGTTGAATTTAACGCCCAATGATATTTATTATAACCCTTGTTCTAATTTAGAAATTATCAGAAGGGTATTGCGTAATTTGATTATGGCCTATGAGAAATCGGGAGATGAAGATTATAAGGCTGAATTGACTGATTTGATTGCTTCTTTGGACTAGGTTTCGATGGCAATTGAGCAAACGAAATGCTCGAAATTCTCACTTCCTACCAATAATATTTTGTCTTTGACCTGAATTTCTGTTGGATTACTGGCGAATTGGGACAATGGGATATCTTGTTGGAATGACAAACCAGGAACTCCCATTGCCTTATAAACAGCCTCTTTACAAGCCCATGCCCTGGTCAAATCCACCTGTGAATCTTTCCACAGTTCCCACTCTTTTAAAGCTAAAAACCGAGGGCCAATTTTCTCCACATTCCTGCCGAAGCGCTCAAGATCGATTCCCACAGCTTTTTGTTCGCTGATGGCAGCCGCCACAAAAGGAAAAGAATGGCTTAAGGAAATATGATAATTTGAACCCTCAAAATAGGGTCTATTTCTTTCATCTTTTTTAAATTCCCAAGGTCCATTGGAAATTGCTTGGCACAATTGCCAAAGACAAAATCGAGCAGCTACTGATTCTATGGTTTTTTGCGAAATAGCATTTTCTGTAGACTTGCTTGTGAGCCAATTTTCTGGAAAGGTTTGAAAAAAGGGCAAATCCTCCGTAATTTCCCAAATCATCCATTCCAATGAATTGGGTGGTTTTATAAATGAGTTGGATGAAATTTGGGGCATAAATGAATGTATTTACTTGTAAAATTATCATTTTTGTCATGAAATATTTTTTAAAATTTTACGCAAGAAGACAAAATCTTGGAAATAGAAAGAATAGATACTTTTTCTGGTCATAGAGCCCCCATTTATTCTTTAGAAGAGGGGAGGGAGCCCCATTTTATTTATTCGGCAGGTTCGGATGGATGGGTGGTCGAGTGGAATTTACAGAAACCTGATGTGGGCAAGGTTATGGCACATATAGAGGGGTCCGTTTATTGCTTGAGGTTAGATCGGTCAACCAATATTTTTTGGGTCGGTCAAAACTTTGAGGGCATTCATGGAGTTCAAATAGAAGATCAGAGCCGAGTATTTTCTATTGGCATGACAAAAAAAGCCATTTTTGATATTTGCTTTTGGGGAGATCAAGTATGGATTGGGCATGATCATGGCATGATTTCGGTGATTGACCGTGAAAGCCAACAACTGATTAAACTTATTAAGGCGGGTGATAAAAGTGCAAGAACAATATGTCTTTTAGGTTCTGATCAAATAGCTGTAGGTTTTAGTGATGGATTTATTCGTGTTTTCAACAACCATTTTGAATTAGAATATGCTTGGCTTGCCCATGATTTATCGGTTTTTTCTATGGTGTATGAAATAGCGGCTCATTCTTTAATTTCTGTTGGCCGAGATGCGAAGATCAAACGTTGGTTGTTAAAGGATCAAGCGAGTCATTTGGTTCAAGAGGTGGCCGCACATATTTATGCCATTCATGATGTCGTCCAGAGTCCAAATAAGCAATTTATTGCGACTGCTAGCATGGATAAGACGATTAAAATTTGGAATGTGGATGACTTGAATTTGTTAAAAGTTATCGACGCACCGCGGTATGGATCCCATAAAAATTCAGTAAATAAATTACTGTGGTCGGCTTTCCAGGATTTTTTGGTTTCAGCCTCTGATGATAAAAATATTTCGATTTGGAAAATACATTAAAGATTTTATTTATTTTAGCAGTTATATGAGTGATAAAAAGCAAATTCCAGACGTAGCATTTTCAAAATCATTTCGCGGGTATGATGTATCTGAGGTAAATGAATATGTGCAAAATGTGAATGCGTATGAGGTATCTGTTCAATACACCATGGAGAAGTTGGAGTCAAAGGTCATAGATTTAGAAAAGGAAATAGCGCGCTTAAGAGAGTTGGAATCTTCTTTATTTCGTGCCATGAAAATGGCTGAAGAAGCGCAGGAGAATTGGAAAATCAAAATGGCTCAGGAGGCTGAGGAGCAAAAAGTAAGTACACAAAAACTGGCTAAAAAAGCCATAGAAGATGCCAAAAAGGAGGCTGAGAAAATTAAATTTTTAGCTGAGTCTGAAAAGAAGCAGTTGCTGTTGGGCGCCAGCCAAGAATTAAAGGAGCAAGAGCGTGGATTGAAATCCTTAAAAGAGGCTCAGCGAGAAATAGCTAAACAGTTATCATCATTGGCCCATTTGACCTTAGACCAAGTGAGTTCTTGGGAAGGTTTGAAAATAGAAGAAACGGCATTGATCCCTTCGGTGAAAATAGAAAAAACACCCGTTAAAAATACGGTTGTGGCCAAAAAACCAAATGCTGTGGCAGGGTCAAAGGTCAAAGAGAAGAAAGCCGTTATTCAAGTTAAATCTAGTACTAAAAAGGCCATTGCCTCCAAGAAGCCATTGAAAAAGTCAGAATTGTCTACTGAAAATGGGGGAGATGATGGTTTGCCTACCTTAAATAAAGTTTTAGCAGCTTATGCTAAGTCGACCGGCCCCAAGGGTAAAATAGGGGATATAAATTAATTTAGATGCGTGTTTGGCAGATTAAATTAGAAAATGTTAAATTCTTTTCATTTCATGGATTGTTCCCCGAGGAGCGTGTTTTAGGAAACGAATTCACGTTAAATATTTCGGTGGATAGAATTTCAAAGGAATGTTTTTCCGAAAATCTTGAACAATCCATTGATTATGGAGATTTGTACTCAATTTGTTCTGAAATTATGAAAAAGCCTGTTGATTTGTTAGAAACCATTTGCGAACAAATCGTCGAAAAAATTCTATTGATTTGTCCAGATTATCAAAAAATTGAAATTAGTGTAACCAAAAATTTTCCACCTTTGGGTCAAATGGAGGGGCAATCTGTTGTTACATTAACGGTTTTTAGGGATTAGAGTAAATTGTACATATTAGTGTAAATTTGCATAAATATTCATCACATGCGTCATCAAGTAACCATCAAAGATATTGCTAAGCGACTGAATATTTCAGTTGCGACAGTCTCTAGGGCGCTGAGGGATTTGCCAGATATTCATCCCGATACAAAAAAAATGGTGATTGATTTAGCTACGGAGTTAGATTACCAGCCCAATGTGATAGCTACCAGTTTGGTGAAGAGTAAGACCAAGACCTTGGGAGTTATAGTACCTGATTTAGGCTATTACTTCTTTTCTACTATTTTAAAATCGATTGAAGAAGCTGCTATAGCAGCCGGTTATAGTTTGTTAATCACCCAGACGCAGGAATCCTATGAAAGGGAATTGGTTAATATTCAGAATTTATCGAGAGGACAAGTAGAAGGTATTATTATTTCTTTGTCTAGGGAAACGGTCAATTTAGATCATTTGACACGTTTACAAAGACGTGGGATTCCCTTGGTGTTTTTTGACCGGGATAGCGATGAAATTCATGCTTCAAAGGTGATGGTTGACAATGAGCAATCTGCCTACGAAGCGGTAAAACATTTGATCCATGCAGGTTGTAAACGCATTGCCTTCCTTGCTGGACCTACGAATGTATCCGTTAGTAACCAACGGATAACAGGCTATTTGAGAGCATTAGCTGAATCGGGGGTTAAGGAGGATTTAAGTTTGATTATCCATTCGGATTATATTCAGGACTCAGCCACTGTAGCCACTCAGAAGTTGATGAAGGATAAAAATAGGCCAGATGGTATTTTGGTCGTTTCGGACCGATTGGCCTTAGGTGTTTTGGTGGCATTGCGAGATTTAAATATTTCCGTGCCAAATGAAGTTAAAATAGTGAGTTTTAACAATGAGCCTATTTGTTCGATTGTTTCTCCGACGATTTCATCGGTTTCTCAACCCTTGGAAGAAATAGGCAGGTTGTCAGTGGAGCTTTTACTAGACCAAATTAACCACAAAGGAGAGGAGATGAATCCTCGCGTTGAAGTATTAAAAACGCAATTAATGGTTAGAGAATCCTCTACTAACAGGATTTAGTCCTTATTTTCAAATCGTTTTTTTTATAGCTTTTTTGATAAGTACTTCAATGCTTTTGAATTGAATTTATACTACCTAAAAAAACGCATAATTTGATGAATTTTTTCTTGGAAAAATTGAGAGAATTTATGATATTTGTATCTATTGGAAAATCCAATTAAAATCTTGAAAATAGATTTTATCCTGTTGGATTGTTCATTGAATCAAACCATTATTTATGTCATTAAATTCTAATATTATCCCTATCAACATCGAAGATGAAATGAGGGGGGCGTACATCGATTACTCGATGTCAGTTATTGTGTCTCGTGCTTTGCCGGATGTGCGTGATGGTCTCAAGCCAGTACATCGTAGAGTACTTTATGGAATGGAGGAGTTGGGAGTTAGTTACAATAAATCCTATAAAAAATCAGCTCGTATTGTCGGGGAAGTATTAGGAAAGTATCATCCTCACGGTGATTCTTCTGTATATGATACGATGGTGCGTATGGCCCAAGATTGGTCATTAAGGTATCCATTGGTCGATGGGCAAGGTAACTTCGGATCAGTTGACGGGGATTCTCCAGCAGCGATGCGATATACGGAGGCTCGTTTGAAGCGAATCGCGGATGAGATGCTTTCGGATTTAAACAAGGAGACGGTTGATTTTCAGCCCAATTTCGATGATAGTTTAGATGAGCCTACGGTATTGCCTGCTAAGATTCCTAATTTACTTTTGAATGGTACTTCGGGTATTGCGGTGGGGATGGCTACCAACATGGCACCCCATAATTTAACGGAGGTGGTTGATGGGATTGCGGCTTATATTGACAACCGTGATATTACAATTCCGGAATTGATGCAATACATAAAGGCTCCAGACTTCCCAACGGGAGGGACCATTTATGGCGTACAGGGGGTTAAAAATGCGTTTGAGACGGGTAGGGGACGAATTGTTGTGAGAGGTAATGCTACTTTTGATACCTCTAAATCAGGCAAGGAACAGATTATTGTGTCTGAGATTCCTTACATGGTTAACAAGGCTAATTTAATTAAGCAATGTGCGGATTTAGTGAATGATAAGCGTATTGAAGGGATTTCGGAAATACGGGATGAATCGGATCGTCAAGGAATGCGCATTGTTTTTGATTTAAAGAGGGATGCGGTAGCCAATGTCGTATTAAATAATTTATATAAGTATTCGGCGCTTCAATCTTCGTTCAGTGTCAACAATGTGGCTTTGGTTAAAGGAAGGCCAATGATGTTAAATCTGAAAGATTTGATTCATCATTTTGTGGAGCATCGAAATGAGGTGATTGTACGTCGTACGCAATATGATTTACGTGAGGCAAGAAAGCGTGCACACGTTTTGGAAGGCTTTATTATTGCATTAGATAACTTAGATGCGGTAATCAAGTTAATTCGTGAGTCTAAAGATCCTTCTGCGGCGCAAGAGGGCTTGATGTCAACGTTCAATTTATCTGAAATTCAATCGAAGGCTATTCTGGAGATGCGTTTACAACGCTTAACAGGAATGGAGCGGGAGAAAATCATGAATGAATTTGCTGAAATCATGAAGTTGATCGATGATTTGGAAGATATTTTGGCTAAGCCAGAGCGTCAATTGCAAATCATTAAGGATGAGTTGACCGAAATGAAAACGCGTTATGGGGATGAGCGAAGGACGCAAATCAATATGACAGACGAAGAATTTTCGGTGGAAGATATGATCGCGGATGATGAGATGTTGATTACTGTTTCAGCACAAGGTTACATTAAACGTACAGCGATCACAGAATACCGTTCACAAACGAGAGGAGGAGTAGGATCACGTGCGGTGGCTACGAAGGATGACGATTATACGGAACATTTGTTTTCGGCCACGATGCATAATTGGTTACTATTCTTCACGGAACGTGGAAAATGTTTCTGGTTGCGTGTATATGCGGTGCCAGAAGGTTCGAAAGTTTCTAAGGGGAGACCTATTCAAAATATGATGAATATTGAGAATGGAGACACGATACGGGCAGTAATAAACGTTAAATCCATTACCGATCCTGATTACATTGACAATAATTTTATTGTCATGTGTACTGAAGATGGAACGATTAAGAAGACATCGCTGGAGGCTTATTCAAGACCTCGTCAAAATGGAATTAATGCCATTACAATTCGGGAAGGAGATCGTTTATTAGATGTGGCCTTAACCAATGGAAATAATCAGATCGTTATCGCGACCAATACGGGTCGTTCGGTACGTTTTGAGGAAACACGGGTAAGACCGATGGGTCGTACCGCTGCCGGAGTTAAGGGTATTTGGATTGATGAAAAAATACCGACCGAAAAGGTGATCGGTATGGTTTGTGTATCTGATCCAGCGGTCCAACAATTATTAGTGGTATCTGAAAAAGGTTATGGTAAGCGTTCGGAAGTGGATGATTACCGATTGACCAATAGGGGAGGTAAGGGTGTGAAAGCGCTTAACATCACCGAGAAAACGGGTGCATTAGTCGCCATCAAAGAAGTCGATGATAACAATGATTTGATGATCATTACCAAAGCAGGTATTTTGATTCGTTCATCGGTCGCTGAACTTCGCGTTATGGGTAGAAATACACAAGGAGTGAAGTTGATCCGTTTGAAAAATGAGTCTGATGAAATTTCGTCCGTCACTAAAATTGAAAAAGAACCTGAGCCGGAAGAGGTGGAGATCTTGGAGGGAGAAGAAGGTACTGAAGGAGCGGTAGCCATTTCAGAAGGAGCAGAATCGGCAGAAGGTACTGCAGATGTTTCTTCGGAAGATAGCGAAAGTGAATCTACGGATGGAGATATTGTAGATGATTTAACAGAAGAGTAAATTTTATCGGCCCGAAATTTATTTCGGGCTATTTTTTTAATTTAAACAAAAACAATGAAAAAATTAGTTTTAACCCTGTTTACTGTGGCTATGGCTGCAGGCTCGACTTTCGCCCAGGTGGATAAGGCTTTGGTCGAAGCGCAAAAAAAAGCCATTTTTGATGCTGTTAAAAAGACAGACGAAGCGGTAAAGAAAGCTCCAATTAAACCTAAATTATGGTTAGAAAGGGCAGTGGCATATTTGGATTTGGCTTCATTCCCAGATTCTACGGTATCTTTAAAGGATCCTGATGCATCATTTAAGGCATTGGAATACATTGCCGAGGCGGTAAAATTGGATACCAAAGATGGTAAGAAGGGAAGTACTGCAAAGGAGGCTGAGGTCTTATTGACCGGCCGCGAAAAAGCCTATGGCGCCTTAATGAACATGGGGGTAATCAAATATCAAGGAAAGAATTATGCAAGTTCTTACAAGTACATGAGCAAGGCTTCAGAAATTTCGCCCACTGATACCACTTCAGCGATGTATACTGGTGTTGTAGCTCAGTTATGTCAAAAAGATGCGGAAGCAAGGGTTGCCTATGAGCATTATTTAAAAATTGGTGGAAAGGATATGGCGATTATGTACGGACTATCGCAAATTTATAAAGTAGCTAAAGAAGAAGATAAATCTTTGGCTATTATAGACCAAGCGATGGTTATTTATCCCAATAATAAGGATTTGAAGAATGAGAAATTCAATATGTTGATATCTTTCAACCGCATTGATCAGGCGATTGCCCAGTTGAAGGCAACGCTAGACAAGGATCCTAAAGATGCTATGTCCTGGTTAAATCTTGGTTTATTGTATGAAAATAAGGTTTCTGGAGTGAATGATGAGGCTCGTAAATTGCAGGAAAAAACATTTAAGGTGAATGATGCGAAGCGTAAAGTGGCTGCGCAAAAAGACCAAGTGGACTTATTTTCTGATGAATTGAAGCGTACCAAAGCTAAATTAAAAACGACGCCACCGGCAAAACAAGGACCTTTAAAGGCTCAGGTTGTTAAGTTAGAATCAGATTTGGCTGCTTATAACGCTGCTTTAAATGACCTAAAAGGTGATTTAACGAAGGCTGAATCCGAAGTAGGGGATTTAGCAGCTAACACAGCTAAATTGGCCGAATTGAACGCTAAAATAGCTGAATTTAGAAAGGATTTACCTATGTATTATTCCAAGGCCATTGCTGCTGACGAAAATTATTATGATGCTTTATATCAATTAGGAGCCTATTATTACAATGAAGGGGTTGAAATCAAGAAGAAAGTCGATAATATGGATATGGAAACCTATAAAAAAGATGGGAAGGCGGTAGAGGCGATGATATCAGCGAAGTATGAGCAGGCTTTGCCATATTTTGAAAAAGCATATAAAAATAAGAAAGAAGAGGATTTAAAAGAGGTTTTGAAGCAGATCTATAAAGCTTTGAAGCTTGAGGCTAAATTAACTGAACTGAAATAAGTTTCTTTATTCAAGTTT
>CANHXO010000023.1 GCA_947464595.1 Cytophagaceae bacterium | reverse complement strand
GGTGATGGATGCAGGATTTGGAAACGTGATTGAGGTGATTTTTAATGTATTGGATCGAAGAGCTGTAACCATTTTGGGAATTCATCATAACCGTAAAAAATATCATGTCATTGGCCGAGTACCACTAGCCTCTGGTTTTTTAAGCGATAAGGTATTTTTAAAAGATCCATCGATGTTTGGTGGGGGCTATCGATCTAAGATTCCAGAGAGAGATGTAAACTGGTTTATAGAGTCGGCTAATAAACTGGATTTCCTAAAGGAAATGCAAGGAGGCCTAACCATTAATGCGTTGGCCTTTTGCCTTCAAAGCGACTGCATCGATGTGGTTATACCGGGCGTAAAGGATTTGAACCAATTACATACACATTTGAAAGCGCTTGATATTTCAGAATTGTCTGTTGATGTCCATAAAAAAATAGAAGACGCAATACCCACTGTTCCCTCTTGGTGGCTACCTGCTTAATCTAAAAAAGGGTCTAAGATTTTTGTTGGTTTTCCAGAGTTATCAAAAGCACCCAGTGAGTAATTTTTCCAATTATAGGCTTGAGGTTCCCAATAAATCAAACCAAATGCCTGTTTTTTAGATAATTTATTCATTCTGTTTTTTAAATCTTCTACAAATAACTTTCCATTCACCGGATCTGCAGAATTAAATCCTATTTCACATAATAAGGTAGGTTTATTGAATTTCAAGTTCAATTCAATGATATTTTCAATGGTCATTTGGTTCAGGCTTTGCCAATTTTTTGCTTCGGGATATAGGGACATGCCAATGATGTCAAATCGTGTTTTATACTTTTTTAATCCATCAAACATCCAATTGAAAAGTTTCTTGTCATATCCATTTGAAATATGTACAATGACTCCAATGGTTAAATCAATCTTTTTTGTCGCTCGGTACCCTGCATCTATAAATTTTGAAAAAGTATCCATGTTGGTAGATGCTCTCCCCACATCCCACATCATTCCATCATTGGTTTCGTTGCCAATCTGCACAAATTCGGGTACGATATTATTTGTTTTTAAGGTGTTTAATACCTCGAAAGTATGGTCGTATATTTTAGTCTCTAGTTCTGATATCGTTTTTCCTTTCCATTCTTCAGGCATAAATTGCTTCCCTGGATCTGCCCATGAATCGCTTAAATGAAAGTCAATGAATAGTTTTAAGCCGATCGCTTTTGCTCTTTTTGCTTTGACTAGTAAATCGGATAGATTGCAAAAACCATCTTTTGGATTTACCCAGACACGAAGCCTGATCGTATTGAATCCCAATTCTTTCATTAAAAGAAAGCAATCTTTTTTTACACCTTGGGAATTGTAAAAGGATATGCCTGATTTTTCCATTTCGGTGACCCAACTAATATCTGCCCCTTTGATTAATTCAGCAGGTGGGGTATAGGGATATAGAATGGTGTCTAAAGCAATTTTTTTATTGGCAATGGGTGTTTCTACTTGTGCACATGATTGTAAAAATAGCAGCAGATTAAAGAATAAAACTAAATACTTTTTCATGCTTGCTTATTACTAAAGAATATTTTCTATTTGATTGATGCTGTTTAAATATTCACTGGGCGATTGGCCAGTTACTCGTTTAAATGATCTATTGAAGGCTGTTTTTGAATTAAAGCCTGCTTCAAAAGCCACGGCTAAAAAGGTGTAGTTTTGAAATTTCGGATCATCTAACTTTTCTTTAAATGCCTCAGTTCTATACGTATTGATAAAATCGAAAAAGTTTTTTTGAAAAGAATCGTTTAATGTTTTGGACATGACATGAGGTGAGACATTCAATTGATTAGCCAGTTCATTTAATGTTAATTTAGGGTTTAAATAGGGTTTAGATTGCACCATGATTTCAATAATTTTCTCAGCAAGCTCATCCTTGATTACGTCTTTATTTTCTTGAATGTAATTGTTTTCTCTTTGAATGGGTGTATTTAGGTCTATCTCACTTTCCTTACCCATAATATTATGTTTTTGTGAAATTTTAAATATTTCAGGTTGGTGGATCGCATAATAACCTAAGAAGAAAGGAGAAGATGCAAAGACAAACCAAATCAAGTCGACGATTTGACTACTAAATAATGTAAGATCTTCATTTATGATGTAACCCAAAAGGTATATTATCATGGCTAAAAAACCTAAAAAGATACAGGCTAAATAGATGATTTGAGTGATGTTTAGGTAGCTTAAATTTTCTTCAAAAGAAGAACTAATTTTACTTTTTTCGATGTAGATATTCAAGATGTTTCGGAACCTTTTCCATTGAATCAAGTTCCAAATAATCCCCGTGGATCCTATTATAATATATAAGATACGAAAAGATGGTTCGTAATTTAATTGAGAATAACGGAAAGTGTCATAATCTAAATTAAAGAATGGTAGGTAGATTAACAATTGAAGTATGCAAGGAAGATAGATCCAACGCCATCTGATTTTAAAGTCATTGGATTTGAATAATAGCTTTTCGATGTATAGATTATATAAAGGGGCAAAGGCAAAAATAATAAAATCGGGTATCAATAATAATTTTGGGAAATCCTGTGCGATATTTCTATCGCCAGCGATTATCTTCATTAATAGCGTAGCCGAAATTACCCCTATTAATAGGATTAGCCAGCGGTTCGCTGCCCAGTTGGAATTTTGTATCGTAGGAATTGCGATCATTAGTAATATTCCACTAAAACTGGCAAAGAGTAGAAAGAGACTATATAAGTCGAAAAAGTTGAAAATTCCAGTTAGGTCTTCCCAGTTTTCAACATCTATATTGGTTTTATGCTCGATATCCCGTGGATTCCAGATCAGTTTATCGGTCCTTCCAATTTTTCTATTAGGTCTTGCTTTACCATTTCCATAACATTCCACGGAGGCCCAATTACCTCTTGTTATTTTATATTGAATTTCTGTTAGTTCAGATTGAATGGTCGTTCTATATGACCCATCCGAATGTTTGATCAGTAAATAATTGTCATCGCGCGGGTTCCAGTTATTGAAATTACCAGCGATATACAATTTAGCATCGAATGGAGTAGCTGTAGGGATTTTATTTACGATGATTCGATAGGTTGCTTTTTTCTCCCATCCCAATAGTTGGATAATATGGTTTTTTGTTGAGTCTTGACTCTTAAAATCATATTTTCTATTAGCACTTACTCCCCCATCTTTTGTTCCTTCGACTAAATGCCAAGTCCCCTGTGTTATTTTATATTCAAATATTTTAACACTATCCGGAATCGATACTTCATAATTTCCATTGGATTTCTTCTTAAATTGAAATCTTGGATCCCCCGGATCCCAATTGTTAAAATCAGCCGCGAGGAAAAAATCACCCCTCGGGAGCAACTTTTTAGCGGGCGCAATTAATTCAAGTTTTTGTTGGCCTAAGCTGATATAACTTATACAAAGTAAAATATGTAATAAGCTGACCCTGATCATTTTGCAGTTAATTTTGAAGCCTGTAATTGCAAATATATAATTTGGTGCCATATTTTTTTGTGTTCCACTTTATAAAATGAATCGCATTAATTATGTAATTTATTCATTTTCAGCTATTTGTACTAATTCATTATTTTTTGTCATGAATTAAAGTGGGGCGAATCTAATGGATTAGTGTTTTAATTTTGAGTTTTTAAAAAAATATTTTTTCACTAATTATTAAATCAAGTTTATGAAAGCTAAAATTACTAGCTGGATCGAAGGACTTAGTCAAAGAAAAGGAAAGAATTTATTCTTAACCATTGCTTTGATTATGATTTCTGTTTTTTCGGTCGTTGCACAGCAGTCCATCACAGGTACTGTTATTTCAAAGGAAGGACCTATTGCAGGAGCTTCTGTTGCTGTAAAAGGCACAAGTAAAGGAACATCTGCAGATTCAAAAGGTCAATTTACCATTTCAAATGTTTCTTCTAACAGCGTTTTGGTTGTTTCTTCCATTGGTTTTTTAAGTAAGGAGGTTATTGTAGGGAACCAAAGTCAACTTACCATCTCATTGGAAACCGATTCTCAATCGTTGAACGAAGTAGTTGTCATTGGTTATGGTTCTCAAAAAAAGAAGGACTTAACAGGTTCAGTGGTTTCCATTTCATCCGTTGATTTTCAAAAGGGAAATATTGTGACACCGGACCAATTAGTGGCTGGTAAGATTGCGGGGGTACAGATTACATCCAATGGTGGTGCACCAGGTGCGGGTTCTACCATACGTATCCGTGGGGGGTCTTCATTAAATGCAAATAATGATCCTTTAATTGTCATTGACGGTGTACCGTTGGATAATAATGGTATTTCAGGTGCTGCTAATGCATTGTCTTTCATTAATCCGAATGATATCGAGTCATTTAACGTATTGAAAGATGCGTCGGCAACAGCTATTTATGGTTCAAGAGCTTCTAATGGTGTCATTTTAATTACTACTAAGAGAGGTAAGAAAGGGGATGATATGAAGGTTGCAATCAGTTCGGTGGCATCTTCAGCTCAGGCTCGTGCGTATGTTGATGTTTTATCAGCTGCTGAATTTACTTCAATAATCAATTCAAAAGGCACTGCAGCTCAAAAGGCATTGTTAGGTAAATCTTCTACTGATTGGCAAAAAGAAATATATCGCGATGCCATATCAATCGATAACAATGTTAGCATTACAGGATCCTTTAAAAATACACCTGTTCGTGCTTCTGTAGGTTATTTAAATCAAAATGGTATTTTGAAAACGTCTAATATGGATCGTATTTCGACTTCATTAGGTATAAGCCCTAGCTTTTTTAATAATTCATTAAAAGTGGATTTGAACTTAAAATCATCTGTTATTAATAATATTTTTGCGAATCAAGGAGCTATCGGAACTGCTGTGGGATTTGACCCAACGCAATCTGTCACTGGAAGTGATTTTGGTGGGTATTTTGAATGGTTAGATCCAGCAACTAAGAAACCAAATTCTTTAGCACCGAAAAATCCTTTAGGTTTGTTGAATCTCCAAAAGGATCAATCTACTGTGAATAGAACGATAGCGAATGCAGTATTCGATTATAAAATGCCTTTTTTACCTGATTTAAGAGCAAATGCGAATGTGGCCATTGACAAGTCTTCTTCAGAAGGAACCATCAATATTCCTGCTGGGATTGCTAACTCATATGATCGAGGAGGGAAGGCTGGTTCTTATTCTCAAACAAAGGACAATAAGACTTTTGAATTTTATTTGAATTATGTGAAAATTATTGGCAAGCACCATTTTGATGTCATGGGTGGTTATTCTTATCAAGATTTCTTGAGAGATAATACCGAATTAGACAAGAATATTGCAGGTACGGTCTTCAATAATACGTATTATAAGACTCAAAATACGTTGGTTTCATTTTTTGGAAGAGCGAATTATTCATTAAATGACAAATACTTATTGACATTTACTTTGCGAAATGACGGTTCTTCTCGTTTCTCTCCTGAAAACCGCTGGGGTGTATTCCCAAGTGCCGCGGCTGCTTGGAAGATCTCTGAAGAGTTTAAAGATTCAGAAGTAATCTCAGATTTGAAATTAAGACTAGGTTGGGGTGTGACAGGTCAGCAAGATGTATTTAGTGATTATCCATATTTGGCTCGCTACACAAATTCTGAACCGAATGCTCAATATCAATTTGGTAGCACATTTTTAAATACATTGAGGCCTGAGGGTTATGATGCTAATATTAAATGGGAGCAAACTACGACCAAAAACGTTGGTTTAGATTTTGGATTTAAAAAAGTAGGAATTACGGGTTCAATTGATGTTTACCAAAAAGAAACAAAAGATTTACTATCTGTTATTCCGGTACCTGCAGGTTCAAACTTGACAAATCAAATTTTAACAAATGTGGGTAATTTAGAAAATAAAGGAGTTGAGATAACCTTAAATTTTAATCCAATTCATACAGCTAATGTTAATTGGGATTTTGGTGTCAATGCTACGTACAATGAAATCAACATTACTAATTTGACGAAGGTTCAGGACAAAACCTACCAGGGGATTTTGGTTGGAGGAATTTCAGGAGGGGTAGGTAATACAATTCAGATTCATTCATTAGGGTATTCTCCTTATACTTTCTACGTATACCAACAAGTATTTGATAATAAAGGAATGCCGATTGAGGGACTTTATGTAGATCGTAATGGGGATGGCAAGATTTCTTCTGACGACCGTTACCGTTTTGAGTCACCCAATTCGAAGTATTTCTTTGGAGCTTCTTCAAATTTACAAATTAAGGATTTCTCATTTGGATTTGTTTTGAGAGCAAATGTTGGGAACTATATGTATAACAACATCAATTCTAATAATGCCGTGTATCGTGCGGCTACGGGAGGAAATAATTTCTTATCCAATTTGGTTCCTAATGTCAACGAAACAAATTTTAATAACACACAATACTTCTCTGATTACTACATTCAAAATGCTTCATTTTTACGTGTAGATAATATCAGCTTTGGATATAATTTAAATAGACTTTTACATGCGAAGAAATTCAATGCTCAATTATCATTGAACGTTCAAAATGCATTTATTGTAACTAAATATCAAGGCTTAGATCCAGAAGTTGGCGGTGGAATTGACAATAACATGTATCCAAGACCACGTACTGTTTCATTGGGCTTAAATGTAAATTTTTAAATCGTACAGAAATGAAAGCAAAATATATAACAATTGTTAAGGGATTAAGCTTAAGCATCGTCTTAAGTATTTTGTCCTCTTGTATGGGAGATCTTGATCGAGTTCCATTCATCGAAGTAACGTCGGCAACGGTTTTTAAAGATCCAGCTAATTACAAGCCTTTATTGGCAAAATTATATGCGGGTTTAGCCGTTTCGGGCCAACAAGGTCCCGCGGGAAAGCCTGATATTTCAGGCATTGACGAAGGTTTTTCAACCTATTTACGTCAATACTTTAAGGCACAAGAATTACCAACAGATGAGGCGGTGATTGGTTGGAATGACGGTAGTTTACCAAGTTATCACACCATGACATGGACTTCAGGTAACGAATTTATCACGGCGATGTACAACCGTATTTATTATCAAATTGGAATTTGTAATGAATATATTCGTGAAACATCGGATGAAAAGTTAGCATCCAGAGGGATTTCATCTCCTGAAATTAAAATGTATCGCGCAGAAGCTCGTTTTTTAAGAGCTTTAAGCTATTACCATGCATTAGATATGTTTGGATCGGTTCCCTTTGTCACTGAAAAAGATGCTGTAGGTTCATTCCTACCCAAACAAATTTCAAAGGCAGATTTATTTGCGTACATCGAATCAGAATTGAAAGCCATTGAGGTAGATATGGCTGAACCGAGAAAGAATGAGTATGCTAGAGCGGACAAAGGAGCAGCTTGGACTTTATTAACTAAGCTTTATTTAAATGCTGAAGTTTATATAGGTACTGGTAAATATACTGAGGCCATCACTTCGGCAAAGAAGGTAATTGTAGCTGGATACGCTTTGGAGTCTAAATATCAGAACTTGTTTTTAGCTGATAATCACAAATCGGCCGAAATTATATTCCCAATAGCATTTGACGGTACTAAAACTAAAACTTGGGGTGGAATGACCTTCATGGTTCATGCACCCGTAGGTGGTAAAATGAATCCAGCAGAATTTGGGATAAATGGCGGCTGGGGTGGTTTAAGAACAACTCAGCAGTTTGTTGATCATTTTGACGACAAAACAGGAAAGACAGATTCTAGAGCTATGTTTTTTACGGATGGGCAGAACAAAGAAGTGGCAGATATTTCATCTTTTGCTGATGGTTATGCCATCACAAAATATAAGAATGTAACTTCCACAGGCGTAAAAGGTTCAGATTCTGAAGGCAACTTTCCCGATACTGATTTTCCTATGTTCCGTTTGGCAGATGTTTATTTAATGTATGCTGAAGCGGTATTACGTGGTGGTTCTGGAGGTGATTTGACGACAGCATTGCAATATGTGAATGCTTTGCGTACAAGAGCTTATAATGGTGCTCAGGGAAATATAAGCACCATAAACCTAGATTTGATCATCAAGGAAAGAGGTAGAGAGTTGTATTGGGAGTGCCATAGAAGAACCGATTTAATCCGCTTCAAACAGTTCACTGGAACTAGTTATGTTTGGGCTTGGAAAGGTGGAACTAAAGCAGGAGCGGGAGTTTCGGACAATATGAAATTGTTCCCAATCCCATCTTCTGATATTGTAGCTAATCCTAATTTAGTTCAAAATACAGGATATTAATTGGGTCTTAAAAGATAAAATATACGATTATGAAAAAATCAATGTTAAAAATATTTTCACTTTTTGTATTCAGCTTAGGCTTAATATCATGTGAAAAAGAATTTCTGAAACCTATTTTGACCGCAACAACTGGTCCAAATATTACTTTGTCTAAATCAGCCATTGTTTTAGTCAAAGAGCAAATCGCTGCAGAAGCGGTGACGGTAAGTTGGCCCAAGCCTGATTATGGCTTTAATGCCGCAGCCACGTATACGATCTTAATCGATAAAAAAGGGGGTGACTTTTCTAAAGCTGCTGCTATTTCTGTGGGCGGTGACTTGAAGAAAGTTTTTAATGTGGGTGAGTTAAATCCAATATTGTTACAATTAGGCTTAAAAGCAGGTGTAGCAACAGGGGTTGATTTTAAACTACAATCCGTTATTGGACCTACCACTTCATTTATCTCTCCTGTAGCCAGTATTACAGCTACCCCATTCTTAGATAAGTTAGACTTGTCGACCAATTGGGGTGTGGTAGGTAGTGCAACGCCAGGTGGATGGAATGGTCCTGATTTACCTTTCTACAAAACAGATGCAGCGAATGTGTTTGTTGCTTATGTTGATTTGAACGTGGGTGAAATTAAATTCAGAACGGATAACAAATGGGATTACAATATTGGCGATGGTGGTTCAAGTACCTTAAAAGTCAATGGTGATAATATCAAAGTAAATGTTGCAGGTACCTATAAAATAACTATTGACTTAGCTAAAAATACTTTTACGATGGTTTCTTATACTTGGGGTATTGTAGGTTCTGGAGCGCCAAACGGTTGGGGTGGACCGGATGTACCATTCTGGTATGATCCAGCTACAGATCAGTGGAGAGCCATTGCTAAATTAGTTAAGGGGGAAATTAAAATTCGTTTCAACAATGATTGGGCAGTGAATTATGGGGATGATGGAGCAAACGGATCTCTTGAAGCAGGTGGTGCTAATATTGCAATCGCTGCGGATGGATTCTATTTAGTTACATTTAACCAAAAAGAATTGAAGGTTAAAATTGAAACGTATAAAGTTTACGGCATAGTAGGTAGTGCTACGGCAAGTGGTTGGGGTGGACCTGATACTAAATTCAGACCTGATTTTGGTAATGAAGGCATCTGGTATTTAAATAATATATCCCTAAGTGCTGGAGAAGTTAAATTCAGATTAAATGACGACTGGGGCGTTAATTATGGTGACGATGGAGCGAACGGTTCATTAGAAGCTGGTGGTGCAAATATTGCAGTGGGCACCGCTGGTGTCTATAATGTCAAGTTGGACTTTAGGAACCCAGCTGCACCAACCTACACATTAATTAAAAATTAAGTTCTAATCTTTAAGGGTTATGCCAATGAACATTTGGGTCTGTGTATTTTCACAGGCCTAAGTGTTGGTGGTATGCCCATAATTTAAGAAAGTACTTTTTAGATTTTGATTCAATTAGACTTAATTGACCGATATTTTAATGAAAAAATTATCGCCTAGGAAGTAAATTTTCTTATTTGAAAATGAATTATCAAATGAAAAATATCATTTATTTATTATTCTTGTTACTAAGCTTTACTGCTTTTTCCCAAGAAAAATCCATCCAAATTGAACCCATGAACTGGTGGGTGGGGATGAAAAACCCTAATCTCCAATTGGTTTTAAGAGGTGAAAACATAAAAGGTGCTCAGGTGAAATCGGCAAAAGCTGGACTGAAGGTGTTAAAAATACATCATGCTGAAAGTCCCAATTACCTTTTTGTGGATGTCATTATTGACAAAATGGCGAAAGCTGGAGATTATCCACTTCAAATTATGAAGGATGGTAAATCGCTAGCAATCATCAATTATTCATTGGAAGCCCGAGTTTCTGGCAGTCAAAATCGAGAAAGCTTTAGCTCTAAAGATGTTATTTATTTAATCACCCCGGATCGTTTCGCTAATGGTGATCAAAAGAATGACGCATTTCCTGAAATGCTGGAAAAAGATGTGGATCGTTCCCAATTATTTGCGCGCCATGGAGGAGATATTCAAGGGATTATTGACCGGTTAGATTATATCAAAAAGATGGGTTATACGGCTATCTGGAGTATGCCTTTATTGGAAAATGATCAGAAAGTTCAAAGTTACCATGGTTATTCCATCACCAATCATTATAAAATGGACCCTCGTTTTGGTACCAATGAAAAATTCAAAGAATTGTGTGTTGAGGCCAATAAAAGAGGGATCAAAATTATTTCTGATATCGTTCTAAACCATATTGGGAGCGGTCATTACTGGATGAAGGATATGCCTTTTAAGAATTGGATTAATAATGGGACTGAATTTGTGTCAACCAATCATCGTCGGGAAATACATCAAGACCCACATCGTTCTATGGCAGATAAGAAAGGTTTAGTGGATGGATGGTTTGTTCCTTCTATGCCTGACATCAATCAAAATAACCCATTTTTAGCTACATACATTATTCAGAATACGATTTGGTGGATTGAATATGCGGGTCTAGGTGGTTTACGAATTGATACCTATCCTTATTCAGAAAAGAGTTTTTCTAATGCATGGACTTTAGCTGTTTCAAACGAGTATCCCCGTTTTAATATGGTAGGTGAAGAATGGTCATTAAATCCAATCATCCCTTCGTATTGGCAAAAAGGAAAGGTCAACCCAGATGGTTTTCAGTCTGGCCTACCTAGTTTAATGGATTTTCCTCTTCAAAACGCTATCTATGAGGGATTAACTGAGCCGGAATCATGGAATCAAGGCTTAGTGAAATTGTACTCGGTTTTGGCAAATGATCTGGTTTACCCCAATCCCAACAATCTAGTGATCTTTTTAGATAACCACGATATGAGTCGTTTTTTTACTCAGGTGAAGGAAGATACCAATTTATTTAAAATAGGACTTTCATTGATTTGTACTTTGCGTGGGATTCCTCAAATTTATTATGGTACTGAAATTAATTTTGCTAATCCTAAGAGCAATGAACATGGTGAAATTCGTGGAGACTTTTTAGGCGGTTGGCCTAATGATATTAAAAATGCGGTGACGGGGAATCAATTGAGTGTAAAAGAAAAAAGTACACAAGATTTTTTAGCCAAATTATTGAATTGGAGAAAGGGAAATGAGGCAGTAACCCAAGGTAAGTTGATGCATTTTGCACCCAATAATGGAATTTACACCTATTTCCGTTATACAGACAAATCGAAAGTAATGGTTATTGTGAACAAGAATGAAAAGGAAAGTCAAATAGATCCAAAATTGTATCAGGAGATTTTACCATCAAATGCTACATTAAAGAATGTAATTAGTGGACAAATTTCTAATTTAGGGAATTACATTACGGTTGGCCCAAAATCTGCGCTGATCGTGGAAGTTAATTAACAATGCAATTCAAAAAGCAATTATTCTTTTTATTTCTTTTAGTCAATTTTAAAGCTCTTGGTCAGGTAACGACTCAAGAGCTTTTTCCTAATGCCGAAAATGAAATAACAATCATTGTTGACCTTAAAAAAGTCAAGGATTCCCGCGCCGCAGGTTTATTAGGAAAATCATCCGATGTGTATTTATGGTCAGGGGCTGGTGCTACAGTAACAGGGAGTGCATTTCAATACCAACCTTCTGGTCAAACTAATTTTTCTCTCCCCTTTGAAAAAGGGAAAATGACATCCTTAGGAAATGATGTTTGGTCAATCAAAATAATTCCTAGAAGCTATTTTTCTGTGCCTACAGGAATTCCTATCGTCAAATTGGGGCTTTTATTAAAAAGTGGAGACGGAAAAAGTCAAACAGAGGATTTATTATTAAATCTTTATTCCGGGACTCTAGGCATTAAATGGCTTTCACCGGCAGATAAATTCACCTTGAGTGAGGCAAACAAAACAGTAAAAATCCGGGCTAATTTTTCAGCTAAATCGAATGCTGAATTAAGGTTGGGCCCCACACTCATTTGGAGTCAATCAGCCGCAGACTCAGTCAATATTTCCTACACCTTAGGTGCTGAACAAGGGAAATCATACCAATTTGTGCTTAGCCTTGAGTCTGGAAGCGTTAAATACAAGGATTCGGTACAAATATTAACTAAACCACTTGTGGCGATTATAGATCGACCTGCAGGAGTTAAAGATGGAATAACGTATGTAGGTGATCATGTTTTCTTGTCCCTATATGCACCTCAAAAAAGTTTTGTTTATGCGATCGGTGAGTTTTCCAATTGGAAGGTTAATCCGGCTTATTTAATGAATCGTACAATCGATGAAAATCGGTATTGGATCGATTTAGGAAGCTTTCCTTCGGGTCAAGAGGTGGCTTATCAGTATTATGTGGATGGTAATTTAACGGTTGCAGATCCATTAGCTGACCAAATTTTAGATCCCAATAACGATGTGTATATATCGAGCAAGACCTATCCAAATTTAAAAAAATATCCAGCGGCTACATCAGGGATTGTTTCTGTATTTTCAACGGGCCAAAAAGATTATCCGTGGACTATCAAAAATTTTATTCGTCCCTCACAGAGTAATTTGAATGTGTATGAATTATTAGTTCGCGACTTTATAGCCGATAAACGCTATTTGACCGTGGCCGATTCATTGCCTTACCTAAAAAAATTAGGGATAAATGCGCTTGAGTTAATGCCAGTAATGGAATTTTCAGGGAATGATTCTTGGGGGTATAATCCCATTTTTTACTTCGCACCCGATAAGGCTTATGGCACTAAAAATGATCTAAAATATTTGATAGACAAATGCCATGAAAATGGAATAGCTGTTATTTTAGATATGGTTTTAAATCAAGCAGACCTAGAAAATCCCTATGTTAAAATGTATTGGGATGGGACAAAGCCATCAGTCAATAGTCCCTTTTTTAATGTAACGGCGACGCATCCATTCAGTGTTTTCTTTGATTTTAATCATGAGAGTCCACATACGCAATGGTTCGTTGATGCGGTGTGTCGATATTGGCTTAATGAATATAAAATGGATGGTTTCAGATTTGATTTGTCCAAAGGATTTACTCAGATTAATTCTGGGACCAATGTGGATTTATGGGGGAAATATGATGCGAGTAGAATAAAATTATGGAAAAGGATATATAACGAGATTCGGACGTATGATTCAAATGCTTATGTGATTTTAGAGCATTTTGCAGATAATTTAGAAGAGAAGGAATTGGCCGAAAACGGGATGATGTTATGGGCGAATGCAAAATTTGATATGACCAAAATCATTCAGGCCTATCCCAACACCTATGATTGGATTTCCTATAAAACGAGGGGTTTTTCTAAGCCTCATTTGGTTAACTATATAGAGAGCCATGACGAAGAGCGCTTGATGGTCGAAATAGCTAGCTCAGCGGCTAGGAAGGTTTTTAGTGCCAGTGAAAAGCTGGATCGAATGAAATTAGCCGCTGCATTATTTTTCACCATTCCTGGACCAAAAATGATTTGGCAATTTGGGGAGTTAGGCTATGATGTTTCTATTAATTCCAATGGGCGGACGGGCACTAAACCTCTGCTTTGGAATTATTTACAGGACAAGGATCGAGTTAAATTATTGGGGGTATACCAACAATTAGCCAATTTGAGGTTAAATAAAACCATTTTTCAAACCAGTGATTTTAAATTGGATGTAGCTAATGAGGTGAAGCAAGTAAATTTAATCGAAGGAAATACTCATGTTTTATTGTTGGCTAATTCAGGCCCTGAAACAAAGTCGTCTACATTAACTTTTCCCATTACAGGAAAATGGTATGACTATTTTACAGGAAAATCCTTTGACGTGACAAACAAAAGCCTGCCTATTAATCTAGTCAGTGGGGAATTTCATTTGTTTGTCAATGAAGCGTGGAATAATAAGAATTTGAATTTGGTTCCATGGGATGTGCCCAATTTTCAAGTTTTGGGAATAGCAAAAGAGAGCCCTTTGTCGCTGCATGTTTATCCAAATCCTGGCCGTGATGTCATTTATGTTTCATGGAATGCAGGAGTACAAAGAGAAGTTGATATTAAAATTATAGATAACTTGGGTCGTGAAGTTTTATTAAAGAAGATTCCTCAAATCCCAAATCGTTTGAATGAGTTTGAATTTTCTAAAACAGACATAAAAAATGCCGGTGTCTATTTTATTCAAATGGGTACAGCCGTACGAAAATTAGTGGTGGAATAAAGGGAGGTTAGGTAAAAGGTATTAGGTAATAAGTAATAGGTAAAAGTAGAGACGCGATACTTCGCGTCTATTATACCCGGAATTTACAATCGTATTCGCAAAAAAAGCCCAACATTTCTGTCTGGCTTTTAAGTGCCTCCTGAGAATTCATACATTTGTATTATCTTTCTGATCAATGAAATCAACTCTTGAACGGTAATTTAAAACAAACAATTAACCATGAAAAAATCTTGGCATTTTATCCTTTTATTTTTTGCGTTACTGCAGACCGCCAACCTCGTTGCGCAGGAGCGTTACACCGTGAAACCTGGAGATCCCAATGGCATCAGCAAATGGTATATGGGGCGACAAATCGCACATGTAATGAGCCATTATGGCATTGAATGGCTTGAACGAAAAGAAAGAGAGATGGAAGAAAATACGACACAGTTGTTGAAAAACCTCGCTGTACAACCAGGCACAGCCATTGCGGATATTGGTGCTGGAAGTGGATACCATAGCACATTATTATCCAAAATGGTGGGGAACGGAAAAGTGTATGCCGTGGATGTGGAGCCAGAAATGATTGCTTACCTAAAAAACAGAATTAAGCTTGAAGGTTACAAGAATATCATTCCAGTTTTGAGTACTGAACAAAAAGTTTCCCTACCGGCAAACAGCATTGATGTAATGTTATTAGTGGATGTATACCATGAATTTTCCTTTCCTTATGAGATGACTCTATCCATGTTGGAAGCACTCAAGCCCGGTGGCAAGCTGGTTTTAGTAGAGTTTAGAGCTGAAGATCCGAATGTGCCCATTAAGACCATCCACAAAATGAGTGAGCGACAGGCGGTGAAGGAGTTCAAGGCTTCAGGATTTTTATTTGAAAAGAATATGGGTAACCTTCCCTGGCAACATTGCCTGATTTTCAGAAAACCAAAATAATAAATCAGTACTATGTGAGTCAGTAGGTGAGTCGCGGGGTCAACAATTTAGGTAATAAGTATTGGGTAAATAGTAGAGACGCGATTCCTCGCGTCAATCTAAACATTAACAGAAACGCAATGAAGTATAAACAAAAAAGCCCAACATTTCTGTCGAGCTTTTAAGAGCCTCCTATCGGGATCGAACCAATGACCTACTGATTACAAGTCAGTTGCTCTACCAGCTGAGCTAAGGAGGCTTAAATTGGTTTGCAAAACTAACCGAATTAGGTCAAAATGCCAAACCTAGCTTGAAAAAAATCACTCTTTTTTCAATTTTTCTATTTCTGCTTCTGCTTGCGAAATCTTTTTCTCCACTTCAGCTCTCAACTTATCTGAGTTTTTAGACTTGGCAAAAAACTCTAAGTTATTGGTTAACACGGCGATATCATTTTCTAAAGCCTGGATTTTTTTACGAGAATCAGGTGCAGTTGTTTTTCTCTCATCCTTGTTTTGATTACTCTCAGCCGACAATGATTTCAATTCAAATCCCCATGCAGCTAGTTTTTCTGCTGGTTGAGTTCTCGCAAAATCAATTAACGAGTTCCAAGAATTCCTGAATTTCTCTTGAATATTCTTAACATCTTTTCTAGGCACATAACCGATGGCATCCCATTCTGCTTTGATGTTTCCTAAATTGGCCAACGATTCAGCATCCTTTAACATTGCTTGCATGGTCGATAAAATGCCATTTTTTGCCATTAAATTAGCTTCAAATTCCTCGTCCTGAGGTCCTTTGTTTTTCTCTCTTTTTAGGTTGAAATAAGCATCGCAAGCCGCTTTGAATTTGGCATAAATTTGGTCTTTTTGCTTTTCAGGTACATGACCTATCTCTTTCCAACGCTTTTGAAGCCCAATCACCATATTGGTTATTTCAGGTGTTTCAGTGCCTGTTTCAACAATACCATTGACCTGATCAACTAACAATTGCTTAGCAGCTAAATTAGCTTTTCTTTCTGCATCGATCTTACTGAAAAATTCACTCTTGTGTTTAAAGAATGTTTTTAAATCAGACCAAAAAAGATGACTCACTTCCTTGCCACCTTCGCGAGGTAAGCCGCCTTTTAATTTGCCCCACTGTTCTTGTAAAGCTAAAACAGCTTTGGACGTTTGATTCCATTCAGAAATACTAATCGAGGTAAAAGACGCATAGGTATGCATCAAATCAGATAATTCTTTTTTAACGGCTAAGTTCTCTTGGTATATACTTTTTTGAGCCTCATTTACTTGTCTTTTTTGCTCAAACAAAATATCGAGTGATTTCTTCACGCGCAACCACATAGCTTCATTCGCATCGCGATGTGCCGGCCCAATGTGCTTGTACTCTTCAAATAATTCCTCCGCCTCTTTTAATATTTTTTGTAATGCACCACCCGCCTGAATGGCTTCGGCCAATTTCTCAAGTTTGGCTGCAATTACTTCTTTCGCCTGCAAATTCTTTTTGCGATCTAATTCTAATAATTCAAAGAAAATGCTCCGATTGCTATAAAAACGGTCCACTAATGCATGGTAACTTTGCCAAAGCGTTTGGTTCATATTCCCTTGAACACTTCCTAAGCTCTTCCACTCATCTTGCAATTTTTTAAATGCCTTAAAACTTGCATTTACATGCGCTGGATCCGAGTTATCATCCGCATCCGCTAACACTCGAAGCTCATTAATTAATCGAGTCTTTCCTTCCAATGCCTTCTCCCTCATTTTTTCCATTTGTTGGAAAAAAGTCTGACGCTCCCCACGAATGAATTGAATACAAGAATCAATTTTCTGATTTATTTCATCGCCTTTAAACGAAAATCCTTCTTCAGATTGTTCATTGGATTCCTTAAAACTAGCCAACGCCTCATTCTTCTCCGCAAATTTTATTTTTTCAAAAGCAATTTTCGCTTCTTTCGTTATTTCGTCAATTTTCTTGAAGGTACTCGAGGCCGCTTGCGCTTGAATAATGGCTTTAGCCGATTCGAAAAATGCCAATAGACTTTCTTTTGAAAGGTTGGTGTAATCTAATACAGGATAAACAATCGCTTTATCTTCAACGGCATGCTCTTGCTTAGGCAATTGGATGTCTAACATTTCTGAAGTAGAATTTACTTCTGGTTCTGAAATTTCGCCAACAACCTCCGGAATTGTAGTTTCTGTATTTTCTTCTGAAACGAATGCTGCTGGGGACTCAACTGCAATTGCCTCGGGTTCTACAACAGCAACGCTCACTTCAACAACTTCTTGAGTGGGTTCTTCAGCAACAACAGCCTCATCAACAATTTCTTGAATGGGTTCTTCAGAAACAGTCACCGCGTCAACTATTATTTGTTCGGATTCCTCCTCTGGAACATCTTCTTGTTCAATGGCTTCTGCCGCAGGTTCGGATTCAATTGCTACGCTCTCAGGTGCTGAATCTATTTCAGCCGTCGGCGTATCTGTTTCCGGCTCTGCAGCCATTGATTCTTTTAAAACTTCTGGGTTTTCCGCCTCTGAAGCCTTTTGTGTTTCATCATTTTCTTCCGTCATCATAATCGTCGTTGTTTGCGTTTTTACTAAAGTAATTTTTCAAAAATACGCTCCATCGATACAGCATGGCCAATTTTCTCTTTTAGGTCTGCTATAGAAATGCGCTCCTGGCTCATTGTGTTTCGATCACGGATCGTTACCGTTTGATCTTCCATCGTTTGATAATCAACGACCACACAATAAGGGGTACCAATTAAATCTTGACGAGTATAACGCTTGCCTATGGCGCCGCCCTCATCATAAGTTGTATTAAAGGCAAATTTAATTTGATTAACTATTTCTTGCGCTTTTTCAGCCAATCCATCTTTTTTAACCAATGGCAACACCGCAACTTTGACAGGGGCTATGGCCGGATGGAAATTTAAATATACGCGTTGTTTTTCTTGTTCTCCTTCACCCACCGTTTCTTCCGTGTAGGCATTGCAAAGTATCGCTAAAAATAAGCGATCGGCTCCAACAGATGTCTCTACCACATAAGGGATGTGATTTTCATTGATTTCAGGATCAAAATATTGCTGTTTCTTTTTCGAAAGTTCCTGATGGCTCTTTAAATCAAAATCAGTTCTGGAATGGATTCCCTCCATTTCCTTGAATCCAAATGGGAATTTGTATTCAATATCGACGGCTGCGTTTGCGTAATGGGCCAACTTATCATGGTCGTGGAATTTTAGTGAGTCAGCGGGTAGACCGATAGCCTGGTGGAATTTCATTCGTATTTCTTTCCAAGTAGCATACCAATCCATTTCAGTGCCAGGACGAACAAAAAACTGCATTTCCATTTGTTCAAACTCGCGCATTCTAAAGATGAAATTACGCGCAACGATCTCATTTCGAAAGGCTTTTCCAATTTGAGCAATCCCAAAAGGGATCTTCATGCGGCCCGTTTTTTGTACATTTAGAAAATTGACAAATATACCTTGAGCCGTTTCAGGCCTCAAATAAATTAAGCTGGCATCTTCAGAAACCGCACCGACTTGTGTTGAAAACATTAAGTTGAACTGACGCACTTCTGTCCAGTTGGACGTATTGGATACTGGGCATGTTATTTTCTGGTCGATAATGAGTTGGCGCACCCCCTCCAAATCTCCCGCATCTAAACATTTTGCCATACTTTGCATCAACGCCTTTGCCTCATCCGCCTTTCCTTGATCTTCTAAAAGCGCCGATCTTTCTTCCAATAGCGTATCGGCACGATATCTTTTTTTGGAATCTTTATTATCAATCATGGGATCATTAAATGAATCCACATGTCCAGAAGCCTTCCAAGTTAAGGGATGCATAAAAATGGACGCATCAATTCCCACCACGTTATCTTGCAACATGGTCATCGCTTTCCACCAAACTGTTTTTAAATTATTCTTTAATTCAACACCGTTTTGGCCATAATCGTATACTGCTTGAAGTCCATCATAGATTTCTGAGGACGGGAAAACAAACCCATATTCTTTGGCATGCGAAATAATATCTTTTAAAGCTGAGGCTGTATCGGTCTTTTTATTTTCCATTCAATCAATCAAATTAGTACGCAATTTACCGAAAAGAATGAAAGTTTGAGGCTTAGAATAGATTTTTCTTAATTTTGCAACAAATAAATTTCATGAACAAAATTCTGTGCATTCGTTTTTCATCTATTGGAGATATCATTTTGACGACTCCAATCATACGTGCATTGAAATATACCTATCCTGAAGCTGAAATTCATGTCGTAACAAAGGCGCAAAATGTCCAATTGTGGGATGAAAATCCGCATGTTTTTGCAGTACATGTCTACGAAGGAAGTATCTGGAAATTAGCTAATAAACTGCGTAAAATTGGTTTTGATGCTGTAGTTGACCTTCATAAAAATCTTCGTTCGCATCTATTATGCGCGCTTTTATTTCAATGGCCTTTTCAAATAGATAAGTTTACCGCTGAACGAAAATTACTGGTTAAAAAGAAAATCAATAACATACCTAAGAAACACTTAGTAGATCGGAATTTTGATTCCTTAAAATCGTTAGGACTAGTGAATGACCAAAAGGGACTCGATTTTTTCATCCCCCAAAATCAAGAACTTAATCCTGCCGACATTGGTGTTAAGGGTAAATACATCGTTTATGCCATCGGTGCCCAGCATATTACTAAAGTGCTTTCCTATCCCAAAATGATTGAATTGTGTGATCATATAAATGCTCAAATTGTTTTAATCGGGGATGAATGGGATGCTCACTATGGTTATCGATTGTCTACTTTGTTTCCTGAAAAGGTAATTGATTACTGCAATAAAACGACCATAGCGCAATCCGCAAGTCTGATGCGTCAGGCCGAGTTTGTCATCACTCATGATTCATCGATGATGCATATTGCTGCTGCTCTGAAAAAGAAAATATTTGTTATTTGGGGGAGTACTCATATTGATTTTGGTATGTATCCGTATCAAACAGAATTTGTTTCAATTTCCAATCCTGACCTAGTTTGTCGGCCATGCACGACTCAAGGGACCAATTTTTGCCCATTAGTTCATTTTGATTGCATGAATAAAATTTCATTGGAACCTATAATTAGCGCGGCAGCATCCTTATGAAAAACGTATCATTTGCTTTAATCCAATTATCCTGCGACGAAGATCAGTCAAGAAATGTCAAAAAGACCGTATCAGCGATACGTGAGGCTGCTTCCAAGGGAGCCCAAGTCATTTGTCTTCAAGAATTGTTTCAATCCGTCTATTTTTGTTTTGAAGAAAATCCTTCCTTTTTTGATTTAGCGGAATCCATTCCAGGCCCAATGACGAATCAATTAGGGGATTTGGCGAAGGAATTGGGGGTGGTCATTGTGGCTTCTATGTTTGAAAAACGAGCCGCTGGTATTTTTCATAATACGACGGCTGTGATGGATGCGGATGGAAAATATCTTGGTAAATATCGCAAAATGCACATTCCAGATGACCCAGGCTATTACGAAAAATATTATTTTACGCCAGGAGACCTGGGCTATTTAGTCTTTGATACGCATTTTGCCAAAATAGGCGTGCTGATTTGTTGGGATCAATGGTATCCTGAAGCGGCCCGATTAACCGCATTAAAAGGTGCTGAGGTGTTGGTTTATCCCACGGCGATTGGTTGGGATTTAGAGGAAAAAAACAATGAAATTAACCGGGAGCAATATCAGGCTTGGCAGACCATTCAGCGATCTCATGGGGTGGCGAATGGCATTCCAGTGGTTTCGGTCAACCGAGTAGGGGTCGAACATGGCCAGCAATTTTGGGGAGGAAGTTTTGTTTCCAATGCGTTTGGACGCGTTATTTTCCAAGCCTCTCATGACCAAGAGGAAGTGGCCATAGTCGATTTAGACGTAGATTCTAGCGAGTATTACCGCAAAACATGGCCATTCTTCAGGGATCGTAGAATTGATTCCTATGGGGATATCACGAAGCGGTTTAACGATTAATTATTCAATTAGGTCCCCTAAAAACATTAAATAAGGAGCACCTGGACCTGTGTCGATGTCCTTAAAACGGTGGTAATTGCCTGAAATCAGGTTTAATAAGGTCTTTTTTAATCTTTTCCAACGCGCTTTCGGGAGATGTGCCCTTCGATGATAATATTCAATTTTGGTATCTAAAGGCTCAAATGATTGATTTGGGAATTTTTCAGCAATCGCTATTTTCAATTGAGTTAGATAATTTAATCGTTTTTCATAGGGCCCTGTTTTTTCAGAATGCGGTCTTTTCATCCTTTCCCACAGAGTAGGAGGGGTACCTTGGAATCCCAATACGCCAACTTGCTGTTCAGAATGCTGGCGATATTGTACATAGGACGCCGGAATAAATGAAATTTTATTTTCAAGGGCAGCTGCAATTCCCATCCAGGCATCATGTAAAAAATAGGATGGCATATTGGAAGGGAAAGGAGAGATTTTATTGAAAAACGATTTCCTTAAACACATGGTGCAACCAGTTACCCGATTCCCATCTAATAATATTTCCAGGGATTTTCCCGCTTTCCATTCATTTTGTTGTTTTTCCCTGAACCGAAAAGTTGACCAAAGTCTTTTGCCTGAAATTTGTCCAAATTCATCGACTAATACCGCATCCGTGAAGGCGACGTCAATTTCTGGTCTTTGATTTAAATAGGTGACAATTCGTTCAATTTTTTGACTGTCCCAAAAATCATCTTGGTCTGCCGGAAAAATATAATCTCCTGTGCAAGTAGAAATGGCTTTTTCGAAATTTCGATAGGTACCTAGGCGCTCAGGATTTTGATGAATTTGTAAAGGAAGTTTATCTTTGTATTGAAGAAGAATCTCCATGGTCTTGTCAGTTGACCCTTCGTCAAAGACAATCACCTCATCGATTTGCATGGTTTGGTCGACCAAACTTGCCAATTGAGTTCTTAGAAATTTTTCCCCATTAAGGGTACAAAGCGCAACGGATATTCTCAAAACAATCTTTTTTTAATGGGCCTCAAGCCAGTTGGCTCCTACACCTATTCCCGTTTCCATCACCACGCCCAAATCTAATGCATGACACATAATGTCATTAATTTTGTCACGAAGGTAATTAATTTCAGGAATATGTGCATCAAAAACCAATTCGTCATGTACCGTTAGAATCATTTTCGACTTCAATTTCTCTTTCTCTAAGAAATTTTGAATTTGAATCATGGCTACTTTAATCATATCTGCTGCTGAACCCTGAATGGGAGCATTGATCGCATTGCGCTCCGCAAATCCCCTTTCGTTCATGTTGGCCGACATGATATCACGTAAATACCTTCGTCTCCCAAGGACGGTTTCAACATATCCTAATTCTTGTGCCTTATGCACACAGGTATCCATATATGTTTTCACCTTAGGGAATTCAATAAAATATTGATCGATAATTTCTTTGGCCTCCGTTCTCGAAATGGCTAATTGGCCCGCCAGTCCAAAAGCCGAAACGCCATAAATAATTCCGAAATTGACTGTTTTGGCTTTTCTACGCATATCGGAATTAACCTCTTCCAGCGGTACATGGAATACCTTAGCCGCAGTCGCTTTATGCACATCTAACCCATTATTGAATGCTTCAAGCATCGAATCGTCTTGAGAAAAAGCAGCCATAATCCTCAGTTCTATTTGCGAATAATCGGCTGATAATATTTGATATTCTTCGTTTCTAGGAATGAAAGCTTTTCTAATTTCACGCCCCCTCACGGTTCGAATTGGAATATTTTGCAAGTTCGGGTCTTTAGAAGATAACCTTCCTGTAGCCGTGACCGCTTGCATAAATGAGGTGTGAATCCGTCCCGTTTTACTTGAAATTAGCTCGGGTAAAGCATCCACATAAGTTGACTTTAATTTTTGAAGTTCACGGAAGTCTAAAATGAGGGAAGCGATGGCATGCTCAGATTCCATTTTAGAGAGAATTTCCTCGCCAGTCATGTATTGACCCGTTTTCGTTTTTTTCGCTTTTGGATCTAACTTTAATTTTTCAAATAAAATTTCTCCCAATTGCTTTGGAGATGCGATGTTGAATTCTTGTCCCGCAGCCTCATAAATTTTTTGTTGGACCGCTTTAGAATCTGCATCCAATGTTTTCGACATTTCTCTTAAAAATGGAACATCTAAATTGACCCCCTCTCTTTCTATCGATGATAAGACTCGAGAAAGAGGCATTTCCACCTCCTGCAGAAGCGAAATGGCTTTTGGGTTAGTGGTTAATTTTTGGTCTAAAATGGGTTTTAATTGGAAGGTGATGTCAGCGTCTTCCGCGGCATATTCTTTGACAGCCATTACATCGGCATCTCGCATATTTCCCTGTTTGATTCCTTTTTTGCCAATTAAACTTTCGATCGACATAGGCTCGTAGTTTAAATAGGACATGGCCATTGCATCCATATTATGACGTTTTTCTGGCTCGATTAAGTAATGAGCCAACATCGTATCATAAATTTCCCCTTTAATTTCGATGCCATAGTTGGCCAACACGCTCATGTCATATTTGATATTTTGGGCGACTTTTTGAATGGCTTCATTTGCAAAAATCTCTTTAAAAAGGTCAGCTTGTTTTTGACATTCCTCTTTTCCTTCTGGAAATGGCACGTAAAATGCTTCCGCTTTTCGATACGCAAATGACATTCCTACCAGCTCTGCTTCGACCACCGACAAGCTAGTTGTTTCCGTATCAAAGCAAAATGAACTTTGACGTGCTAAAAAACCAATCAGCGATTTGATCGCCGCTTCTCCTTGAATTAAGTGATATTGATGCTTTGTATTTTGTAAATTGTTAAAGCTGACATGCGTGGACTCACTAACGTTATCCTCTATACTTTCAGCAGGATTCATGGAGGTAGGTTGAGCCGCTACCGCAAACATATCCATTTGGTTTGAATCTTTCTTGGGAGCTATCTTGGGTTCTGAAGCTACCACTGGATTGTCTTCTCCTAAAATTCTTTTCCTTAATGTTCTAAATTCCAATTCGTCCAAGAGGGGTTCCAAGAGAGCTCGATTGGGTTCAGTGGCCATTAATTTTTCCTCTTCGTATTCGATTGGTACTTCACATAGGATGCGTGCAAGGTGTTTGGATAAAATCCCTTGCTCTCTAAAATTAATCAGGTTCTCTTGCAGCTTTCCTTTTAGTTGGTCCGTGTTTTCCAATAAATTCTCAAGTGATTCGTATTCCTCTAATAGTTTTTGAGCAGTCTTTTCTCCTATTCCGGGAATTCCAGGAATATTGTCTACGGCATCTCCCATCAAGCCCAGCATGTCGATTACTTGGTCTACATTTTTAATATTCCAACGTGCACAAACTTCTTTGGGACCTAATATTTCTACTCCTTTGCCCATGAACGCAGGTTTATACATTTTGATGCGTTCTTCAACTAACTGGCCATAGTCCTTATCTGGAGTCATCATGTAAACGACAATTTCTGGATTTTCCTTAACAGCTTTTTTAGCGATAGTCCCAATGACATCATCTGCTTCATAACCGTCTATGATTAAAAGGGGAATGTCAAGGGCTTCCACAAATCGCTTCACATAAGGAATCGCTATGGTAATGTCTTCAGGTTGCTTTTCACGTTGCGCTTTATAGGGCGTATATTCGATATGACGAAAAGTGGGAGCGGGGGTATCAAAGGCCACGCCCAGATAATCAGGCTTTTCTTTTTGGATAACTTCTAAAATGGTATTAGCAAAGCCAAAAACGGCACTGGTATTGATTCCTTTTGACGAAATTCGGGGAGTTTTAGCAAATGCAAAGTGAGCTCGATAAATGAGCGCCATGGCATCAAACAGGAATAATTTTTTCATAGAATTTGACTAAATTTGTTGGGCTTTACCTTGAGTAAAGATATGAAAAAAATGATCGATTATGAACTTAGCTGAACTCCGAATCAATTATCAAAAAGGAGAATTGTTAGAATCTTCTGTAGATAAAAATCCTTTTGACCAATTTAAAAAATGGTTTTCTGAGGCCAAAGCTAGTCAGGTCCCTGAACCCAATGCCATGCATGTAAGCACCATAGGTGAAAATGGGATGCCCAACGGACGTATCGTTTTGTTAAAAAATGTGGGCGAGGGTTTTTCATTTTATACTAATTATCGATCTAGTAAAGCGGAGTCCTTAGAAAAACATCCTCAGGCATGCATCACTTTTTTTTGGGCCGAACTAGAACGCCAAATTCGTATTGAAGGAGTTACTCGCAAGGTAGATTCAGCCACCGCTGAAATATATTTTAAAAATAGACCTCGTGCCTCACAATTGGGCGCCTGGGTTTCAGAACAAAGTTCTCGCATCGAATCACGTGATATTTTAGAATTGACATTTAAGGAATTAGAGGCCAAGTATGAAGGTCAGGAAATACCTAAGCCACCGCATTGGGGAGGTTTTGAATTGATTCCTTCTTATTTTGAATTTTGGCAAGGACGTACCTCGCGGCTGCATGATCGCGTAATTTACGAATTGAAAGAGGACAATAATTGGAAAATTGGCCGATTAGCGCCTTAATTTTACGTAAATAAATTCGTTAGCTGCAAGGTCTTTTGGCTTTGAAATCCTTCCCCATATTTAACGCCTATTTTATGGCCCATTTCTTGAGCTCTAGCTTGAATGAAAGATAGGAAATCAGGACTTGAAATATAGGAATTGGGTTCTTTGGAGGTTGGATCAAAGAATTGACTTTTAAATGCTCGGATCGATTTTTCCTTCGTTTCCCAATGTTCCGTGATGTCGATCACAAAATCAGGTTCTAAATATCGGTCTTGTATATAATGATAAACATGTTTGGGACGCCAGGCAGATTGCTCTATTTTCGAATGGGAATCTATGGTTTGAATCATTCGGAGCCCAGATAAAAAACAGGCATCGATGGCCAATTTAGCACCTTTCCCATGATCAGGATGCCGATCTTCGAGTGCGTTAGCCAATACAATTTCTGGTTGATATCTTCTGATTACTTCTATTAAGGTTAATTGACTTGCTGGATCATTTTGAAAGAAACCATCAGCCAATCCTAAATTTTCCCGAACGTGTAATCCTAGGATTTTAGTAGCTTCATTGGATTCTTGTAAACGAATTTCAGGAGTTCCTCTTGTTCCCATCTCACCTCTGGTAAAATCGACAATACCTACTTTTTTTCCTTGAGCCAAGGAAGAAAGGATTGTTCCGGAGCAACTTAATTCCGCATCATCTGGATGAGCAGCCATCACCAAAATATCAAGTTTTATTGCCATATCAATGAATTCTTAAACGTCTACCGGCTCGAATCGTCGATGACAATCGCAAGCCATTTAAACGAGCTAACTTAGAAACTGACATTCCTGCTCGCTGAGCAATAGTATATAAAGAATCACCACTTCGAACTCTAACCCAAGCTTTCCGCCGAGTTCTAATTTTTTCACCAGCGCTTCCATATTCATTTCTAAGCGACAAGGCTCGGGTATTAAAGGTTTGTGCAGTGATCAATAAATGATCTGAAAGTGGCTCACCTGTGCCAAAATTAAATACTTGATTGGGGTTGAATGGGTTTCCCTCAAATCGAGTCTCAAAATGTAAATGAGATCCTGTACTTCGACCCGTATTTCCTCCCAGACCAATTTCATCCCCCGCTTTAACAAAGGTTCCAGCTTCTAGCGATTGCTTCGAAAGATGACCATAAAGTGTTTCTAGGCCATTATAATGCCTGACAACCATAAACTTTCCATAACCACCCCAATCGACACTGGCCATTCGTACAATGCCGTCAAATACGGAATAAACGGGATAGCCTGTTTCTAAATCCAAATCGACTCCTGCATGCAAGCGACCCCAACGAGGTCCAAATGGACTTGTTTGTTTAACTGAGGCTAAAGGGGCAGACCAATTTTTACCAGTGGCTAAATTATATAGTTCTAAATCAATAGGTTCATCGAAATCTTTAGCATTGATGTCATAGGGATCGATGCTTTGTGTATCCCAAATGGAATAATAGGACGCAACGGAAACAAAATCTTCGCTTCCTTCTGGTGCATTTTCTTCTTCTATTTCAACGACTAATGCTTCCCCTTCATCGATCGATGTGGTATCAAAATTACTGATCGTCGGATTAATGACTTTTAATGGCTCATACTTTCGCTCTTGCATTTCAGAACCACCTAAAGCAGTAGAACCGGATTCCGATTCAGTTCTAAACTGTAAAGGAGGTAACTCATCTAAATCATTCTTTTTACTTTGTTCCTGATACAGTTGGGCTTGGCTTTTATATTCAATTTTGGTGTTCTTTTT
>CANHXO010000022.1 GCA_947464595.1 Cytophagaceae bacterium | reverse complement strand
CCACCTTTATTAGTCAGTAATCACTCCTATGGCTATCAGTCAGGATGGGTATATGATTCAACAAAAAATAAATGGCAGTGGTGGGGAGAAGACAAAATAAGTACTTTTGAAGATTATAAGTTTGGCTTTTATAACAAGAATACTCAAGCATTAGATTCAATTGCATTCAATGCTCCTTACTATTTGATGGTTAAATCAGCTGGAAATAGCCGTGATGCAAATGGTCCAGAGCCGGGGAAATATTATTTTCTAAAAACATCCACCAGAGATTCCTCGAATATAGCCAGAAGCAGAAATGACGGATATGACATCATATCGACTACCGGTACAGCCAAAAATATTTTGACAGTGGGTGCCGCAGAATCCATGTACACCATTCCTGAAAAAGGTAGTGATGTGACTTTAGCGAGCTTTTCATCTTGGGGCCCAACCGATGATGGCAGAATCAAGCCCGATATTGTAGGCATTGGCACAGATCTTTTATCGACAAGTAATGCCTCCACCACAAGCTATGCCTATTTAAGTGGAACCTCTATGGCTACCCCACAAGTGTCTGGTTCAATATTTTTACTTCAACAATTATACAATCGTCTAAATAAAAATACTTTTATGCGCTCAGCCACTTTAAAAGGGCTCGTATTACACACAGCATTGGATTTGGAGGCAGAAGGACCTGATTACAAAACAGGCTGGGGACTTTTAGACATGGAAAAAGCGGCAAAGGTCATTACGAACAGTAGTTCATCAAACATGATTTCTGAAGGCACTTTGGTAAAAAATACTATTGATAAACGTTCGATTGTAGCTTCTGGGAAAGGTGATTTAGTCGCCACGCTTTCATGGACGGATCCTAGGGCGGACGAAACAACTGAAAACAGCGAAAATTTAAATAACCGTAAGCCTAAATTGGTGAATGACCTAGATATTAAAATCACAGATGGTGCAGGGAAATTTCTCCCTTTTATATTAGACCCCGCCGCTCCTGAAAAAATAGCAGAGACAGGAGATAATATCCGTGATAATATTGAAAAAATCATTATTAAAGGGGCTGTCCCAGGAAAATCGTATGAATTGTCAATTTCGCATAAGGGCCCTTTGAGGTACGAAAAACAAGATTTCTCTTTGATTGTTTCTGGTATTGGGGGAAAAGCCTACTGTGCGATAACGCCCACCACCACTCAAAATTTAATTAAGTCTTTGGCCGTTGGCACCTATTCAAATACGGTATCCACCACGCAAGACTTCACCTCCACGCCTATTCCATTGGAGCTAGGGGGATCAAACGACCTTAAATTAACTTTCTCAAATACTGCTAGTAAAAAAGTAAAAGTAGTGGTCGACTGGAACCAAGATGGGGACTTCGAGGATACCAATGAGACGATGGTAGCAAGTGACTTATTGACTGCTGAGAGCTATACAACAAAATTTAAAGTTCCTTCTAACCTAAGTATAAATCAGTATTTTAGAATGAGGCTTGTCAGTGAACTAGGTAATTCCTCCACCAATGTTTGTGGTAATTTGGGAACCGGTGAATCTGAAGAATATGTCATACAAGTCATTCAGGCATCGAATGATGTAGGCATCATGGCGATTTCTAATCCAACGAATAGTTATTGCGCTACAAATGGCCTTACTTCTTTACAGGTGCGAGTAAAAAACTATGGAAGTAAATCTCAAAGTAACATTCCCGTCACTTTAAATTATTACCTAGACAATAACTTACAGGGAAGTCTTTCTGGTAAAATATCTAAAATAGATGCTGGCATAGAGCAGATAATAACTGTTTCGGGGACGGCTAAATGGACTGCAGGAAAAACGTATACTTTTAAAGCGATTTCTTCTCTTGATCTGGACCAAAATACGAACAATGATTTGTTGAGCACCAGCCAAACAATTGAAAACCCGCAGGCGCCCGTTGGCACTGGCCTCTTCTGTTCTGGGACTTCTTCATTAAATTTAAACGCATCTCAAGGCTATCCTCTTTGGTACAACAACAATATTCTTTCCGCATCAGGGACTACGGCCACTGCTCCTTATTCAACTAATTATACCGTTGGGTACAACGATTTTTCGGGATCGATGAAGCCACAAACAAAAAAGGAATTTGGTTCCGGTTCTTATTTTGAAAATTTTGGACCAGCTCCTATTTTTGACATCAAAGTACCTATTATTTTAGAGTCGGCAAGAGTCTATGTAGGAACTTCCGGAACCATTACATTTGACGTTTTCAACTATGAAAGTGGCGAATTAATTTCTTCCATCACCAAAGATTTAACCGCAACTAGAACACAAACAAACTCAACGAAAGTTAATAGCCAACTGACCGACGACAAAAACGATCCTGGCCAAATTGTTGAACTTAATTTATCATTTCCAAAACCTGGGACCTATATCCTTGCTCAAACTTGCAGCAATGGGGCATCGATTTTTCGCAGTAACAAAACATTAGCTGACACCGTAAGCACACCCACAAATCTGGGTTATCCTTACACGATTCCCCACATTTTATCGATGACCGGAGCCCTATTTAATGGAGCACCCATCACCTCAGGATACTATTATTTTTATGACATGAAATTCAAGTCGATGGGCTGTCCAAGTCCCCGATCTGTTGTAAATATTACCACAGCCAAAACACCTGAAGCAAGCATAAGTCCCATAGGAACACAATCTATTTGTGTCGGTAGTTCGGTCATCATTACTGCAAAATCAGCGGATAACCCAAGTTTCCAATGGCTATTAAATGAGGTGCCAATAAGCGGGGCGACAGCAACAACCTATGAAGCTAAAAAAAGTGGAATTTATAAAGTAAAAGCAACTGGGAATGGATTGTGTACAAATACCTCGTCTGCTTTTAATTTAACTGTTTCAAATCCCTTGCCACCAGCGATTTCTTACGTAAACGGAACAATGAAAATAGCAGGTACAGGAACCTTTCAGTGGTATGTCAATGGAGTTGTCATTCCTGGCGCGACCACATCTTCCTATACTCCCTTTCAAAGTGGATTATACTCTGTTTTTCTGAAAGATGTTAACGGCTGTAACGCGATATCCGATTTATTTACGGTCAATATATTAGCTACGGAAAAAGAAAATCCTTTTTCAACGTATGTTGCCTTTCCTAATCCGGCTAATGATTTGCTAAACCTTGGTTTACCTCAAGCGATTGCTGGAACTTATACCATCGAAATTATTGATATCAATGGGCGTGTTCTGCTGACAGACAAAATTCGTTTAGAGCCGGGAGTGAATCAAATAAAAATAGATATTTCTAAAATTCCCGTTGGCACTTACTTGGTTCGATTACCAGAAATCGTAAACCAACCTAGCATGAAATTTATTAAAAACTAGAAAATTGTTTTGACTAGGTATCGACCACTGGTTTGGCCAACTAACATACTTTGCATGATCTTAGGGGCCTTATCTAGTGTAATTGTTTTTACAATTTTGTCCAAAGGAAAATCCCATTCTTTTGAAAATTTATTCCAAACTTTTTGCTTCAATTCCAAAGGGGAATCAGCTGAATAAATGCCTAATATGCGGGTACCCCTCAAAATAAATGGATATATCTGCAGGGTTAATTCGACACCAGATGCCATTCCACAAGCTGCTACTGATCCTCCGGCTTTGAGGCTTTTTAGCATTTTAATGAACGTATCTCCTCCTACAGTATCAATGCCACCAGCAAATCGAGTGGGATATAGCGCTTTAGATTTTTCAGCCAAAAACTCCTCACGGTCTATAAGTTCGTCGACCCCAATGGACGATAAAAAACCGTGCAACTCCTTTTTCCCTGTGATAGCAATGACTTGATAGCCCAAGTATTTCAATAATAAAATACTACACATCCCCAAACCTCCTGTGGCTCCACTTACCACGATAGGACCTTGATCAGGACTTATACCGTTTTCTTGCAAAGCCAACACAGCCATCCCTGCCGTCAAACCTGCCGTACCAATTTGCATCGATTTTTCAAGCGATAGTCCTTTAGGCAATTTTATGATCCAAGTTGGCGGAACCGAAACGTACTCCGATAAACCTCCATGAGCATTCATCCCTAAATCGAATCCCGTAATGATTACCTCACTCCCCGGTTTAAATTTGCCCATCGGGTCATTAATTACAATCCCTGCCGCGTCAATCCCCGGAATATGAGGAAAATTTTTTGTGATGCCTCGATGTCCAGAGGAAGAAAGTGCGTCCTTATAATTCAAGGAAGAATATAAAACCTGCACAAGGACTTGATCCGGAATTAAAACATTCGTGGGTATATCTGAAAGGGACGTTTCAAAAGTTCCGTCTTTATTTTCACTTGTCCATAATCCTTTAAAAGTTTCCATCTCTTAATTCTTGGTCCAAAGAAAAATCATTCTAGGCGAGTTTTGATCATCAAATGAATTTAATTGATAATCTCCTAAAATCCCGGTAAAAGAAAGCCCTGATTTTAATGCATAATCCATGAAATCTGATTGAGAAATTAATTCAACCTTTTCTTCGAAATGATGTACTAAATCTTGATCTTTAAAATCAATGGATTTATATAGATAGCCATCTTCGGCCCAACGATGAATCTCAAAAGAAATGCCTTGCTTAATCACTGTTTCTTGCCTCACTAAATGTTTAAGAACATAGTTGGGGTTAAAGAAATCCATCAAAAATACTCCTCCAGGCTTCAATGAGGCACTTAATGAATGGAACGCTGCTTGGTTATCAGATTTCAAATCAAAATAGCCAAAGCTTGTAAAGAAATTACAAACCAAGTCATATACCCCAGCTAGAGGCAACGAGTCACGAAGATCGTGTACAAAAAAAGTTAAATTCTTAGTTGAAAAGCGCTTAGCCACCTCTATATTTTTAGGGGACAAATCAAAAGCATCGACTTTATACCCTAACTCCTTTAATGTTTTAGCATGTCTTCCTTGTCCACAAGCGGCATCCAAAACATGGGCATTTTGAGGAGTATTTAATTTTTGATGAATGGCTTTTATGAACGATGAAGCTTCATTTTCATCTCTTTGATCATATAAAATATGGTAATAGGGAGAGTCAAACCAGGTACTGAACCATTTCATCTTAGACATTATTTACGCGCATCAGTCAATTTTAAAAAATCCTGATAGGCTAATTTGATGCCATCTTCTAAGGTAATTTTATGGTGCCAACCAAGGCCATGAAGTTTAGAAACATCCATTAACTTTCTGGGAGTACCATCAGGTTTAGTTGAATCCCAAACTATTTCACCTTGAAATCCAACGATTTGCTTCACAATAGCTGCCAAATTTTTAATCGTTACATCTTCCCCTGTGCCTATATTGACCAACGTTGAATCGTTATAATGTTCCATCAAAAACAAACAGGCTTCTGCAAGATCATCTGCATGTAAAAATTCTCGCATGGGCGATCCTGTCCCCCAAAGTGTCATTTGAGATGCGCCTTTTTCCTTCGCCTCATGAAATTTACGAATCATGGCAGGCAACACGTGTGAATTAACTAAATCATAATTATCATTGGTCCCATATAAATTTGTAGGCATAACCGATACAAAATTACATCCATACTGTGCCCGATAGGCCTCACACATTTTGATTCCTGCAATTTTAGCGATGGCATAGGGCTCGTTCGTCGGTTCTAAATACCCGCTTAACAAATAAGATTCCTTAAGAGGTTGATCAGCTAATTTTGGATAGATACAAGACGATCCCAAAAACATTAATTTCTTAACTTGATTCAAAAAAGAGGAATGAATAATGTTATTTTGAATGGCCAAATTCTCATACAAGAAATCCGCTCGATAGGTATTATTGGCAACAATACCACCTACCTTTGCAGCTGCTAAAAACACATATTCAGGCTTTTCAATGGCAAAAAAATCGAATACTTGTTGCTGATTCCTTAAATCCAATTCAGCAGATGTTCTCGTTATTAAATTAGTATACCCTAAAGATGTTAGTTTTCTAACGATTGCGGAACCAACCATCCCTCGATGACCTGCTACATATACTTTAGACTCTTTTTCCAATTTGATATCATTTTTAATCCAACAACATTTTAAAATTTAAGCAAATTACATATTATCACGCATCTAATCATTTTAATTTCTATTTTTGAGAAATTTTTTAGTGATCTGTGCGTTTAACTAAAATGAGCATTCGGTATTTATTTGTTGTGTTTTTGGGGTTTGTGGGCTCAATAGCTTTCGGCCAAAATAATGCTATTATATCGAATAAAAAGCCGGTCATTGACACCACGGTTAAGTCCAAAGGAATTCTAGGCGGAAGGTTATCTACTGGATTAGAAAATGGGTTAGATCAATTTCGGCAAGAAAGTGCGGATTGGAAGAAGGAAAGTCGAGCCTTTATTGAAGAGCTGGGAATTAAAGATATCGGGGTTAAAACAAGTATAGCGGCGAGAAAAATCAAGAAAAAGATCATTGCCAAAGACGAATATGCCAATATTAAGACCGAGCGACGACTAGGTCAATATGGGAGTGGAAACCGAAGTACCCTGGAGGAAATAAATGTGGTCAAATTTGTAGAAGATGAATCCCTTAGCGTTTATGCTCAAGAAATCTGGTGGTTTGATCCCAATCAGTCCCGCATCGTAAACTCATCCATAAAAGACAATAAAACCGCACAAATCTGCCATGGACCGTTTAAGCGAATCGTTAATGATGTCGTTGTGGAGCAAGGCTTTTTCTACATGGGTACAAAAGATGGTCGTTGGGAAACTTTTGGGCCTGAAAATGAGTTAGAGAGTAAGGTTTATTATGAACGTGGTTTTTTAGCTGGGTCAAAACTGACCTATCATGACGAGGCAAAAAAGAAAATCAAACAAGTAGTTCCTAATTATTATGGGAAAGCAAAAGGTACTTTTTTGTCATTTTACCCAAGTGGTAATTTGAAAGAGGATGGCAAATTAGATGACTCGGTCAAAATAGGCCGTTGGCGTGAATTTTATGAATTTGGAACGGGTGGAAGATTAAAAAAAGAGTGGCGATATGGGAAAGATAAGTTCGACTTATCTGAACCCATTTTAATGGTAGAAAGAGATTCCCAAGGGAAAATCATCTATCAGAATAATCAAAAATTTGACTAATGAAATTACTTTATTCGTTTATGGTTTTGATGTGGGCATTAGGAATGATGTTATATTGCAAAGATGTGCAATCTGCTGCCATACCTCAAGTTCCAAAATCTCCATTTACCTGGCATACAGAAGAGAGCTTTCATGCACATGGACCAATGATTCAAATAAACACATCAAATAATGCGGAGCAGGAAGAAGAAGATGACGAGGTAAATGATGAGGACGAATTTAAATTAAAGTGCATTTTTTCAAAAAAAGATCTTCCATTTACATCGATACATTTTAAAGAAAGTGTAATGATCATACATCTAAAACTCAGGCTATCAAAGCCATTTTTAAAACCTCAATTTACCCCGCCCGACTTTATGTTGATTACTTAAATTTCAATTTTTTGAACTTCTAAATAATCCTTATGAATATTAATCATTATGTTAAATCCATCATTTCAGGTGATTGGAAATCAGGCATTGCCGTTTTTTTGGTTGCATTGCCCTTATGTCTTGGAATTGCGCTCGCCTCAGGAGCGCCCTTAATGGCAGGCTTAATTGCCGGTATTATCGGGGGTATAATCGTGACTTTGATCTCTGGATCTGAATTATCTGTGAGTGGACCCGCTGCAGGCCTGACCATCATTGTGGCGAATGCTATTCTGACACTTGGCTCTTTTCAAGGGTTTTTAGTAGCTGTTATCTTAGCAGGTGCTCTCCAAGTTGTATTAGGACTGTTAAAATTAGGTAAAATTGGAAGTTTCTTCCCTTCATCTGTCATCAGAGGAATGCTGGTGGCCATTGGTATTGTCATTATCTTAAAACAAATTCCACATGCGATTGGGGATGATTTAGATTTTATTGGAGAGTTTGAGTTTACCCAAAGCTCTGATGGTCAAAATACATTTTCGGAAATATTTGCGGCGTTTGATACCCTAAAACCTGGTGCATTTATCATCGCGTTTTCAGGCCTAATTATCTTATTTTCTTGGCCATGGTTTACTCAGAAAATTAAATTTTTATCCGCCATTCCTGCTTCTTTGGGAGTGGTGTTGATGGGAGTACTCATTAATGAGTTGTTAAAAACATATTCTCCAGATCTTTATTTAGGCAATTCACAAGAACACATGGTTAATTTACCCATATTCAATTCAATGGGAGAATTGGCTGGAGGACTTGCAAAGCCCGATTGGACATTTTTAACTAACCCTGCTGTTTATTCCATTGCAATCACACTGGCTATCGTGGCCAGTTTAGAAACCTTGCTTTCTTTAGAGGCCATTGATTCATTGGATCCTTTAAAGCGAATTTCCTCAGCTGATAGGGAATTAGTAGCTCAAGGCGTGGGGAATTTAGCTAGCGGATTATTCGGTGGTTTACCCATAACATCGGTGATTGTTCGATCTTCAACCAATGTCTACTCCGGTGGAAAAACCCGAATGTCTAGTTTCATTCATGGGTTATTATTGGTCGTCGCCGTGCTGTTTTTACCGCTTTACCTAAATAAAATTCCGTTATCATGTTTAGCTAGTATTTTATTGTTCACCGGCTATAAATTAGCTCATCCCAAAGAATTCAAAAAAATATTCGCAGAGGGTTGGAAACAATGGATTCCATTCATGGCTACAATCGTTGCGGTGGTCAGTATAGACTTATTGTGGGGAATTTTTATAGGTACGTTTATTGGTTTAATTTTTGTTATTTTAACAAATTACGAATCAGTATTTTCTGTCTTCCACAATGGAAATGAAGTCTTAATTAAATTTCAAAAAGATGTAACTTTCCTTCATAAATTATCTTTAAAGGAAGCATTCCGAAAAATACCTACCGGTTCCGAGGTGTACATCGACGCGTCGAAAGTACATTTTATGGATCATGATATTAAATTATTAATTAGTGAATTTATGTCAACAGCGAAAGAACGTGGTATTGACGTCGATTTTAAACAAAAATAAAAATGAAAGAATATAAAAAACTACTTCTAAGTAATAAGGCATGGGCTAGCGAGCGTCTCGATGTAGACGCACATTATTTTGATGATTTATCTAAGGATCAAAATCCACTTTTCTTATGGATTGGTTGTGCTGATTCTAGGGTACCTGCTGAGGAAATCACCCATGCGGATCCAGGAGAAATTTTTGTGCATCGCAACGTAGCCAATATGGTGGTGCATACGGACATGAATCTTTTGTCTGTCTTACAATATGCGGTTGAAGTATTAAAAATAAGGCACATCATTGTGTGTGGCCATTATAATTGTGGGGGCGTGAAGGCTGCCATGACCAATAAAGATTTTGGATTAATCAACAAGTGGCTTCGAAATATCAAGGAAGTCTACGAAAAGCATTACGTAGAACTACAAGCTATTGAAAATGAACAGTCTCGTTTTAATGCCTTAGTCGAGTTAAATGTAAAAGAACAAATTCAAAATTTGGCCAAGACCACCATTGTTCAAAAAGCATGGAAAAACGATCAATTACCCCACCTACATGGCTGGGTTTTTGATATTCATAAAGGTGAAATTAAAGAAATAATCAATATTTCAGCGGGAGAATGGAAAAGTCCTGTCTTCAATTACGAATTTGATTAAATCAAAAAAGGCCTGAATTTTTCAGGCCTTTTTTTTACAAATTTGTTTTAATTTTCAATTCGTCTAGCTGAGCTTGAGCAAGTGGGGAAGGTGAGTCAATCATCACATCGCGGCCCGCGTTATTTTTTGGAAAAGCAATATAATCTCGAATCGAATCAGTACCTCCAAACAAAGAACATAGTCGGTCAAAACCAAAAGCCAATCCCCCATGTGGAGGTGCACCATATTCAAACGCATCTAATAAAAAGCCGAATTGAGCTTTGGCCTCTTCCGGAGAAAAACCTAAAACTTCAAACATCTTCGATTGTAAATCTTTTTGGAAAATACGAATCGATCCGCCACCTACCTCGACCCCATTAATAACTAAATCATAGGCATTAGCCCTAACTTTTCCAAAATCTCCGGCTTCCATCAAAGGAATATCCTCCGGCTTGGGACTTGTAAATGGGTGATGCATGGCAAACCAGCGATCTTCCTCTTCTCCATATTCCAATAATGGGAAATCAACAACCCAATGAACTTGATAATTATCCGGATCCCTCAAGCCTAATCTTGTTCCCATTTCTAAACGCAATTCATTCAACTGCTTGCGAACTTTATCTCCATCACCTGATAAAATTAAAATCAAATCACCAGGTTCAGCATGACACGCATTTGCCCACAGGGCAAGATCTGCTTCGCTATAAAATTTGTCTACCGAAGATTTCACTATCCCATCAGGTTGGACCCGCGCATAAATCAATCCTTTTGCTCCTATTTGTGGTCGGCGTACAAAATCAGTCAACTCGTCCAATTGCTTCCTAGTGTATTCAGCGGCTCCTTTTACACAAATTCCAACCACGGTGTTAGCCGAATCAAACACTTGGAAATCTTTCCCAGAGGTCAAATCCACTCCTTCCGCTTTAAGTTCAACAAATTTCATATCAAACCTAATATCAGGCTTATCAGACCCATACCACCTCATTGCATCCGCGTAGGTCATCCTAGATACGGTACCTATGTCAATTTTCTTAACCTGCAAAAATAAATGTCGAATCAACCCTTCAAACATATTCAATATGTCTTCTTGCTCCACAAAAGACATCTCGCAATCAATCTGCGTAAATTCTGGTTGGCGATCAGCCCGTAAATCTTCATCCCTAAAACACTTGACCAATTGGTAATAGCGATCAAAACCGGATACCATCAATAATTGCTTAAATGTCTGGGGAGATTGAGGTAATGCATAAAACTCACCTGGATTCATGCGGGAAGGAACAACAAAATCTCTAGCACCCTCAGGGGTTGATTTAATCAATACAGGTGTTTCTACCTCTATAAAGTCCTTATTGTCTAGGTAATTCCGAACCTCCCTAGCCACTTGGTGTCGCAAACGCAAACTTTCACGAATTGGATTTCTTCGTAAATCTAAATATCGATACTTCATTCGTATATCATCGCCCCCATCTGTTTCGTCCTCAATTAAAAAGGGAGGAAGTTTTGCAGGATTCAAAATTCGAATGTTTTTTACTTTGATTTCAATATCTCCAGTGGGTAATTTATCATTTTTAGCTAATCGCTCCACAACTACGCCTACAGCCTCTACCACAAACTCGCGACCAAGACCTCTTGCAATGGAAAGGGCCTCAGGACTCGATTTTCCTTCTTCTAACATCAACTGCGTAATGCCATAACGGTCTCTTAAATCCACCCAAATCATACCCCCTTTATCCCTAGATTTATGAACCCAGCCACATAAAGTCACTTCTTGACCTACCTCTGTGATCCGCAATTCTCCGTTCGTGTGTGTACGTAACATATTTTCTTCTGCCAATTAAATTTGTGCAAAATTACTGAAATTGGTTTGAGGGAAAAACATTTAGCTGTTTATTCTTTAAATCCTTAATTTAGTGCTTTGAAATTTTTATGCATATATGGCTAATTTCGGAATAGTTGGATCGGGTATCGGCGGCATTGCACTAGCCATTCGCATGGCTTGTTTAGGCCAAAAAGTTGTCATTTTTGAGGCCAATGGATATCCTGGTGGCAAATTATCTCAAATTGATTTAAGTGGCTATCGCTTCGATGCGGGACCTTCGCTTTTTACCTTGCCCAAGCTCGTGGATGAACTCTTTGAACTCGCAGGAAAAAATCCTAGAAATTACTTTAATTATGTCCGACTACCCGAAATATGCAAATACTTTTGGGCCGATGGAACTCAGCTTTCTACCCATGCGGATCCACTTGAAACCGCATCTGAAATGGCCAAAACATTAGGAGAGGAGCAAGACAATATAGCTGCATTTTTGAAGGGACTCCAACATAAATATGAAATCATTAGTGAACTTTTTTTAGAAAATTCACTTCAAGATCTCAACACGTGGACCAGTAAAAAAGCCATGAGGGGCTATTTGAACATCCCAAATTTGGGTTTATTTTCAACCATGCATTCCTACCACGCGAGAAGATTTAAACATCCAAAAACGGTTCAATTGTTTGATCGATATGCCACCTATAATGGCTCCAATCCTTATCAAACCCCAGCGACTTTATCCGTCATACCAAATTTAGAATATAACATTGGCGCATTTATGCCAGTGGGGGGAATGATTTCCATTACTAATTCATTATGCCGATTGGCCAAGGAATTAGGGGTCGAATTTAGGATGAATGAAAAGGTGGAGGAAATTGTGACTGAGGACCAGCGAGCCGTAGGTATAAAAACAGCCAAAGGTATATTTGCCTTTGATCACGTAGCTAGTAATATGGACATTAGGCCAAGCTATAAAAATTTACTGCCCCAAATTCAAGCCCCCAAAAAGCTTTTGAATCAAGAACGGTCAAGCTCCGGGGTTATATTTTATTGGGGAATGAATCGAAAATTTGATGTCCTAGGTGTTCATAATATTTTCTTTTCAGATCATTATCAAGAGGAATTCAAATGTATTTTTGAAGAAAAAACGTTGTTGGATGACCCAACGATATACCTCCATATTTCCAGTAAAGTAGCCACAGAGGATGCTCCCGAAGGTTGTGAAAATTGGTTTATTTTAATCAACGCACCCGCAAACGAGGGCCAGGATTGGGATGATTTGGTTCAAAAAACACGAGCAAATGTGATTCAAAAAATCACAAAATGCTTAGGAATTGATATTGCCCCTCACATTGTTGCTGAAGATGTTTTAGACCCACGAACGATTGAAAGTAGAACATCCTCTTCAGGTGGAGCACTCTATGGAAATGCGTCTAATAATAAGTTTGCTGCCTTTTTGAGGCATCCGAATTATCGATCCGCCATTAAAAATTTATATTGGGTTGGGGGAAGTGTTCATCCAGGAGGTGGAATCCCGCTATGCCTATCTTCTGCTAAAATTGCTGCCAAACAATTTCAAGAAAATAATTAATTTTACAGTTTAAAAATAAGATTTACCATGATACAAAGACCACAATCCATTTTTTTAGCCATCGTTGTTTTAGCGCAAAGCTTTGTGGGATATGGTTGGCCCATCTGGACAAAAACAGGCATTTCAGGTCAAAGTGCGGAATTAACGAATATCCAATGGAAGATCTCTCAAAATGGGGCCATGGTCGCCGAACATTCTCATCTTGCACTCGCCCTTTTACTAATGGCATCAACCCTCTTGACGATTGTCATCCTTTTTTCCTTTAAAAACAGAATGCGCCAAATGACCCTTGGCCTTATCAATTCATTGCTAATTGCCGGTTCGATGGCCTATACTTTCTGGATTATTTTCAAACAAGCGATGCCTGTGTTTGAGCCTGAAAACCAAGGAGCTTACGGGATAGGGTTTTATGCGATGGTGGTTGCCTTATTGGCCAATATGATCGCGAATCGACTGATCAGAAAAGATGAGATGTTGGTACAATCCTCAAACAGAATGCGATAATTCGCGTCAATCATAGTTATTTAAGGCGATTTTTTTGAATTGAAACGCGTGTTCATAGCGTCATTCCTTGATAAAATTGGATTCCAACTTAATTACGAATCTTTTTTGCTGTGGATTGGATATTTTTGCTTAATTTCAAATTTAGAAGGTTTTTTAGAGGTTTATTATAAATCGTTAGAAAAACAAAAGGACAAAACAATTCAGCCGACTTGAACTATATGCCGATTACAATAACAAAAGAATTACTGAGTAAAGAACTTAAAAAGACCTTTGGGTTTAGTCAGTTTCGAGGGGAGCAGGAAGCCATCATTCAAAATACTTTAGAGGGGAAAAATAGTTTTGTGTTAATGCCTACGGGTGCTGGCAAATCGCTTTGCTATCAATTGCCTGCAATCGTATTGCCGGGTACTGCGATTGTGATTTCGCCGTTAATTGCTTTGATGAAAAATCAGGTAGACCAAATGGTGGCTTTTGGCATCAATGCGCAGTTTCTAAATTCTTCGCTTACCCGAGCTGAAATTAATCGAGTGAAAAGTGAGGTGATTAATGGCCAAGTTAAGTTATTGTATATTGCCCCTGAATCGTTAAATAAACAAGAAAATTTAAATTTTTTAAAACAGGCCAATATTTCTTTTGTAGCGATTGATGAGGCGCATTGTATTTCGGAATGGGGGCATGATTTTAGGCCAGAATACAGAAAGATTCGAACCATTATTGAGTCTATTAATGATCAATTACCGATCATTGCATTGACGGCGACGGCCACGCCTAAAGTACAACAGGATATTCAGAAAACGCTTAATTTGGAGGATGCACAGATTTTCAAATCTTCATTTAATCGAAAAAATCTGTATTATGAGATCCGATCTAAGAAAGATATTGATAAACAGTTGATTCGTTACATCAAATCAAATAGTGGGAAGGCTGGAATTATTTATTGTTTGAGCAGAAAAAGAGTCGAGGAGATTTCGGATTTATTGTTGGTCAATGGCGTTAAAGCACTTCCTTATCATGCGGGTCTTGAGCCGCACGTGCGCATGACGAACCAAGAAGCATTTTTGAATGAAGAGGTAGAGGTCATGGTCGCTACCATTGCCTTTGGGATGGGAATAGATAAACCTGATGTTCGGTTTGTTATACATTATGATGCTCCAAAATCGCTTGAAGGATATTACCAAGAAACGGGTCGCGCTGGAAGGGATGGGTTGGAGGGTACTTGTATTTTATTTTATACCTACGATGATATTTTAAAATTAGATAAATTCAATAAGGACAAGGCAATTTCTGAGAAAGAAAATGCGAAGTTGCTGTTGACTGAAATGGTTTATTATGCCAATTTAGGGGTTTGCAGAAGAAAACAGTTGTTGGGTTACTTCGGAGAGTACATGGCTGACAATTGTGGTTTTTGCGATAATTGCATGCATCCAACGCCGACTTACAAGGCTGAACAAGAGGTTAGTTGGGTTTTAGAAGCCATTAAACAAACAGGTGAAAATTTTGAGGCTGAGCATATAGCCGATGTGTTAGAAGGTAAAAGCAACCCGTATATTACTAGCAATGAACAAGCTAAGCTTTCCGTTTTTGGAGTAGGTAAAGAAGTTTCTTGGAACAAAATTGAGGAAGATGATGAGGATGAGGACGAAGAAGACGAAGATGGCAACCCTAAAAAACCAGTGTTGCGCAAAAGATCAGCGAAAGAGCCTAATCCAGAAAGTGTAAAATCCCCATGGATTTCGTTTATCAAGCAAGTCTTGATTTACGGTTTGTTAGAAAAGGACATAGAAAATTATGGTATTTTAAAGATTACGGAAAAAGGACATGCATTTTTAAAAGATTCACATCCTTTGACATTTTCCAAAGACCATGATTATGAAAAGGAAGCGATTGATTTAGAAAATGCAGAAGAAAGTTTAGCCTTAGGTGCAAAAGCATATGATGATGCATTATTTGAGTTATTAAAGAACCTTAGAAAAAAGGTAGCAAAAGAGAAAAATTTGCCTCCTTATGTTATTTTCCAAGATCCTTCCTTGGAGGAGATGGCAACTACCTATCCTACTACGCAGGAAGAAATGGCTCAAATTAATGGCGTTGGGATGGGGAAAGTGGTGAAATTTGGGAAGCAATTCCTGGATGCAATTATTCGTTATGTAGAGGAAAATGAAATTGAGACGGCCAAAGAAGTAGTCGTTAAATCGACCGTTAATAAGTCAAAAATAAAAATTCATATCATCCAGCAAGTGGACCGAAAAATTGATTTAGATATTATTGCGGAACAAAAAGAGATTTCCATGGTAGATTTAATTCAAGAAATTGAAACCATTTGTTATTCGGGGACCAAATTGAATTTAGATTATTTTATTAATCAAGTGATCGAACCAGATAAGCAGGATGAAATTTTCGAATATTTCATGAGTGCTGATTCTGATAATATTTCGACGGCATTGGAAAACTGCAACATTGAGGATGTAAGTGAGGAGGAACTCCGATTGATGCGGATTAAGTTTTTAAGTGAATTAGCGAATTAGAACAATCTGAGGTATGAATGTATTGATATTGGGATCGGGGGGACGTGAGCATGCATTTGCATGGAAAATCTCTCATAGTAATTTATTGAGCCAATTATTTATTGCTCCAGGTAATCCAGGGACAGCCACTTTAGGTACTAATTTAGCTATTGGAGTTACCGATTTTGAGGGCATTGTCGCTGCTATACGTACACATCATATTGAGTTGGTTATCGTAGGTCCGGAGGAACCTTTAGTCCGGGGAATAAGAAATTTTATAGAATCCCAACCAGATTTACAAGAGGTAGGAATTGTGGGTCCAGGATCAGATGGAGCACAATTGGAAGGGAGCAAAGATTTCTCGAAAAATTTTATGCATACGTATGGCATACCTACCGCGGCCTCTAAAACATTCACAAAAGAAACGATTCAGCAGGGTTTGCTTTATTTAGAAAAGCAAAGTTTACCTATTGTATTAAAGGCGGATGGTTTAGCTGCTGGCAAAGGAGTTATCATAGCTCAAAGTTTACAAGAGGCTAAAGAGGCGCTAAATGAAATGCTTTTGGAATCAAAGTTTGGAGCTGCATCAGAAAAAGTAGTCATTGAACAATTTTTAAGAGGCATTGAACTTTCAGTGTTTGTGTTAACGGATGGGGAGAATTATGTAGTGCTTCCCGAGGCAAAGGATTATAAACGTATTGGAGATAACGATGAAGGTCTTAATACCGGAGGAATGGGTGCCGTTTCCCCGGTTCCATTTGCCACAGAAAAATTCATGGAGTTGGTTAAAACGAAAGTAATTGTTCCAACCTTGCAGGGGCTTACTTCTGAAAAAATAAAATACCAAGGATTTATATTTATAGGGTTAATGAATCATGAAGGAGAACCCTACGTCATTGAATACAATGCTCGAATGGGTGATCCAGAAACTGAAGTGGTATTGCCAAGAATCGAATCTGATTTCCTATCTTTACTAATTGCTTCTTCTAGAGGCACTTTGAATGAGCAAGTTTTACAAATTTCAAGTCAGTACGCAGTAACGACGATGGTCGTTGCTGGAGGATACCCCGAGACGTATAGGAAAGGGGATGTCATTTCAAATTTAGAGAAAATAGAGGATGCCTTCATTTTTCATGCGGGAACACAGGAAAAGGATGGAGAAATCATTACGAGTGGAGGCCGAGTAATGGCCTTTACGGGTACCTCGAACACCTTAGAAAATGCTATTCAAAAGTCGCAAAAGGCGGCTATTACGGCAAAATATGAGGGTAAAAAATTTAGACGAGATATCGGCTTAGATGTTCTTAGATTTAAGAATTAATAGCTGATTTACATATAAAAATATGGGATGTAAGTCGTGCTCCACAGGATCATGTGGATCGAAAAAAGTTGAAGGAGAGGTTGTAGGCTGCCAAAGCAATGGAAGTTGTGGAACAGGTGCTTGCAATAAAATGAATGTTTTTGATTGGCTATCCGATCTGGATGTCCCACAATTTCAGCGATTTCAAATTGTCGAAGTAAAATTCAAGGGAGGGCGAAAAGAATACTTTAGAAATTCTACTGAATTAATTTTGCATACGGGGGATCCTGTGATGATTGAATCATCCACAGGCATTCACATGGGCGTGGTTTCATTGCAAGGTGAACTTGTCAGGCTTCAATTATTGAAAAAGTCCATCAAGGATGATGAGAACCTGAAAAATATTGTTCGAATTGCCAATGAAAAAGATTTAGAAAAGCATGAGCAGGCTATTGCAAGAGACTTGCCTACCATGTATCGTGGCCGACAAATCATCCAAGATTTGAAGTTGAACATGAAACTTTCTGATGTCGAATTTCAATCTGATGGAACCAAGGCTGTATTTTACTATTCGTCAGATGACCGAGTTGATTTCAGGGAATTAATAAAATTATTAGCTACTGAATTTAAAATTCGGGTAGAGATGAAACAAATTTCTTTGCGCCAAGAGGCAGGAAGATTAGGGGGAATTGGGATTTGCGGAAGAGAATTATGTTGTTCGACTTGGTTGACCGATTTTAAAAATGTAACTACAGCGGCAGCTCGTTATCAAAATTTATCTTTAAACCCAGTCAAATTAAGCGGACAATGTGGGCGTTTGAAATGTTGTTTAAATTATGAATTAGAGACTTACATGGATGCTTTAAAAAGTATTCCAACGATCGAAGGTCGGATAAAAACAAAAAAAGGGGAAGCTGTTTTACAAAAAACGGATATTTTCAAAAGAATGATGTGGTTCGGCATTATCGGGGAAGAAGCCGTTTGGATTCCTGTTTCTTGCGATCGGGTTCAGGAAATTATCGATTTAAATAAAAAGGGAATAATTCCAGAGTCTTTCGAAGATCTTAATCCAGATGCTCCCGTGGTTGAAAAATTGAGCTTGTCCCAACTGAATTCAGATTTGGATCGAATGGATAAAAAGTATGGCGGTTCAAAAAATAAAGGCGGGTTTAAAAAAGGTTCGAATGAAAACCGGTTTAGAGAAAATGATCCGAATAGGCCAAGGCCAAATTTCCAACAAAGGACTAAGCCCAATAATGCCAATCAAAAGGGTCCGGAGCAAAGTGGCTTAAATGATGCCCTTAAACTTCCAAATGGGCCTGTTGGCGATAATCAGTCGGCAGAAAATAGTGCCACTCCAAAGCCATTTAAGAAAAAGTTTAAAAAGAAATTTAAACCAAGACCACCAGGAAATGCGCCTGAAACTCCTCAAGTTTAAATATAATTCATCTAACCACCTAAGCTTTACATTGATCATTAGCTTATTCTTGGCATTTGTATGTATGGCTTGCGGCGGGGATGAACTGATCAATGAAAGACATTCGATGGGTGAGACGGGTTGGATTCAAAAAAACAAAGTCGAAATCCCCTTTGAAATTACAGACACTTCTCAGGTGTATGAAATGCAGGTAGCTATTCGGCAAACGAACACGTATTCTTTCTACAATCTTTATTTTATTTCTGAAATTTTAAATGATCAAGGAAGACGTTTGAAAAAAGCGGAGGCGGAGGCCATATTGTATGATGCAAAATCAGGTAAACCTAAGGGTTCGGGGTTAGGAGACATGTACAGTCATTCCTATACTATTTTCAAAAATTTAAAATTTCCAAAGTCAGGAAACTACCGCATAAGATTGCAACAAAATATGCGAATGGATACTTTAGAAGGGGTTGTTTCCGTGGGGGCCTCTCTAATAAAAATGAAATGAAGGATGGCTAAATTAGATGAAATAGACAAACAGATACTTGCATTTTTGCATGAAGATGCCTTTTTATCTAATAAAGAAATGGCAAGTCGATTAGGGATGAGTGCCACACCAATTCATGAGCGAATCAAGCGAATGGAAAAAGATGGAGTCATTACTGGATATAAGGCAATTATAAACCCTAATAAGCTAGGTAAATCCTTGACAGTATTTTGCGATATTTCGTTGAAAGAACATGCAGCAGAATATTTAAATCAATTTGAAAAGGATGTGATGGAATTATTGGAAGTGCAAGAATGCTATTGTGTATCTGGCCAAAGCGACTTTTTGTTAAAAATTGTCGTTGCAGACATGGATGAGTATCGCCATTTTATTCTTCACAAATTAGCTAGCTTAAAAAATATAGGAAATGCTCAAAGCCATTTTGTCATGAACCAAACCCAAAATGAACATATATTGCCCTGGCTTACCAATTAAAATAAAATTTGCCTACAAATGAGGGCACAAGAATGTTTGAATTTCATTATCTTGGAAAATTAATAAACCATTGACTGCGTCTACATGAATAAGTTTACAAAAACAATCACAAGCTTCATTGCTATTACGCTAATTCTAGGGTTAGCCTTTTATCCTAAAATTAAAAAAACTTTTTTCGCATCTGAATCAAAAGATGGCATCAAGGGCAAGGATAAAGAGAAAGGTGGACCCGGTGGAAAAGGAGGGAAAACAGCTGTCATCGCAACGGTTGTTAAATATACTAAGTTGGACGATGTATTAAGCTCTACTGGAAGTATATTACCTAATGAAGAAGTCGAAATTCGCTCTGAAATAGCAGGGAGAATCATCCTTTTGAACATCAAAGAAGGTGATAATATTCCAAAAGGCACTGTATTGTTGCGCATAAACGATGATGAATTACAAGCACGGTTAAAAAAATTAGGCTTCAATAAAAAGCTAGCTGAAGATAATGAAGGAAGGCAAAAAGTGCTTTTACAAAAAGAAGCTATTTCTCAAAGAGAATATGATATTGCGGTAAATTCGGTGAATACTATTTCAGCCGATATTGAAGACCTAAAATCACAAATATTAAAAACAACATTAAAGGCTCCATTTGCAGGTAAGGTTGGCTTTCGTTATGTAAGCATGGGAAGTTATATTTCGCCAACAACCAAGATTGCTACTTTGACCAACACAAATCCTGCTAAAATAGAATTCTCGATTCCAGCTAAATATGCGACAGCCATACGGCAAGGAAGCATTATTGAATTTACTACGGAAAATGAGCAAAAGACCTTTACTGGAAAAGTATATGCTGTTGATCCTAAAATTGACCCACTAACTCGCACATTACAAATTAGAGCGTTAGCACCCAACTCAAATAATTTGTTAGTTCCTGGGGCATACGCAAAGGTTAATTTGATCTTAAAAAGCAAAGGTTCTGCTATTTTAATCCCAACGGAATCCATCATTCCAGAAGCAAAAGGCAATAAAGTATTCTTAGTGAAAAATGGGAAATCAGTTCCACAGAAAGTTGAATTGGGAACGCGTGGTGAGCGTACTGTAGAGATTTTATCGGGCCTTTCAATAGGTGACACCTTAATTACCAATGGAATTATTCAAGTTAAACCAGATGGTGATGTTGAAATAAAAGAAGTGATTCAATAAACTCAAATGCCAAGTATCTATTTGACAAAATCTTTATGGTCCTATAAATTCCGCAAATTAACTTATTTAATTCGTGCGGTAGGAGCTTATGGATTTTTGAATTCAACACTTTTTTTAAAGCGTTTAATAAATCCCAACAAAACGTTTATTGGCATTTTATTAGCTGAACATTTAGGAGACATTGTAGCCTGTGAACCTGTAATAGATGCCCTACATAAGAAATTTAAAAATGCAGAAATTTATTGGATCGTAAAACCAGCCTTTGCGCCACTTTTAATCCATCACCCTGGGATATCCAACGTTATCCGTGAGACCAACATACTTTTTAGTATTTTAATTTCGAGAAAAAATGTATTTTCTGAGTTCTACAATTTACATTTAAATGGTTTAAGAAAGGATCCTTTTTTTGGAACAAAATTAGTGAATCCATATGCGGAAGAGATTGGATTAAGCGTTGATAATTATTATAAATCGAGTAATCTTTTGGGAAATTTTTCAAGGTTATGTCACTTGAATTTAGATCAAAATGCGCCTTCTGTTTTTGTAGAACAGGCGCAGATAAAATTACCTTTCGAAGGAAATTATTGGGTTTTACATCGAAAATCGACTGATATCAACAGAGAATGGCAAGATGAGAATTGGATTCAATTATTGGATTTATTAACCATCGATTATGGAATACATGTGGTAGAAATTGGCACAAATGACCCTCTCGAATATTCAAACAAAAACTTTTTGAATTTAGTGGGCAAAACAAGCATTGAAGAAACGTGTATGTTAATCAAGTCGGCGCGCTTTTTTTTAGGAATTGATTCTGGGCCAACGCACATTGCGAATGCTTTTCAAATTCCCGCTTTAATTTTATGCGGACATTTTGCCAATTTCAAAAAATACATGTCCTATTCAGGTGCCTACCAGGAAAAAGAAGGTATCGCCCATATTTATTTTAATGCGCGTGGAAGCGCGCGTGAACTTCCATTTTTGGAAGTTTGGGAAGCGTTACAAAAAACAATTTTAACAAGTAAATTAACAGCATTAAAGGCAGTATAAACCATAAATCGATGGCATCATTATCAGAAATTAGTATTAAGCGTCCAGTGTTGGCCATTGTCATGTCCATTACAATTATCGTATTTGGGCTCATTGGATATAATTATTTAGGTGTTCGAGAATATCCATCCGTGGATCCTCCCGTTGTCAATGTCCAAACGAGTTATACGGGAGCAAATGCAGATATTATAGAATCTCAAATTACGGAACCCCTAGAGGAGTCCATTAATGGAATTGCAGGTATACGAACATTAACGAGTTCAAGTAGGGATGGACGATCGAGTATCACCGTGGAATTTGATCTGGCTGTCAATATTGAAGATGCGGCAAATGATGTACGTGACCGTGTTTCCAGGTCTATGGCATCGTTACCTAAAGATGTGGATCCCCCAGTCATTTCAAAATCAGATGCCGATTCTGGCCCTATTTATAATTTAAATTTATCTTCAAAAACAAGAAATATTTTAAATTTAAATGAAATCGCCACTCGAAATGTAAAGGAAAAAATTCAAACAATACCTGGAGTAAGCTCGGTCCAAATGTGGGGAGAGAAGAAATATGCGATGCGTTTAAACATTGATCCTGACCGTTTAGCTTCATTTCGTTTAACGGCTCCAGATATCGTAGCAGCGTTGACTAAACAAAATATTGAATTGCCATCAGGCAGCATCGAGGGGGCTAATACGGAATTAACCGTTCGAACGCAAGGAAGATTGACTACTGTAGAAGATTTTCAAAATTTAATCATTAAAGAAGAGGGTGACCGATCCGTGAAATTTTCGGATGTGGGGGATGTCGTTTTAGCTTCTGAGAACGAAAAAACCATGTTTAAGCGGGATAATGTTCCTATGATTTCAATTGCGGTTATACCGCAGCCGGGCTCAAACCAAATTGAAATTGTCAATGCGATTCGAAAGAAATTAGTTCAAATTCAAACGACGATGCCAGAGGATGTCTTGCTAAAAGAAGGCTTTGATAACACACGTTACGTAAGAAGATCCATTATAGAGGTGGAAGAAACGATCTTAACTGCTATTTTACTGGTAACAATCATTATATTTTTATTTTTAAGAGACTGGAGATCAACCATTATCCCTTTGACAGCCATTCCTGTCAGTTTAATTGGTGTATTCTTCTTTATGTACTTAGTGGGTTTTTCAATCAACGTTTTAACCTTATTGGGAATCGTATTATCGATTGGGCTTGTGGTGGATGACGCGATTGTAGTTTTGGAGAACATTTACTCTAAAATTGAAGAAGGCTTAAGTCCATGGAAAGCGGCACAAGAAGGATCCAAGGAAATTTACTTTGCTGTTATTTCGACCACGGTTACATTGGTCGCTGTATTCTTACCGGTTATCTTCTTGCAAGGAATAACAGGCCGACTTTTCCGCGAGTTTGGAATTGTCGTCGCCGGTTCTGTGATTATATCGGCCTTTGTTTCATTAACCTTAACTCCCATGTTAGGTTCAAGACTCTTAAAAGGTGGACATTCAAAGCCTTGGTTTTACCGTGTGACTGAACCATTTTTTGTATGGTTAAATCATGCCTACGAGAGCTCCTTAAACGCATTTCTAAGCGCTCGTTGGCTTGCTTGGGTGATCATGGTATCCCTTTTTGGAATCATATATGCGCTATTTAAAACAGGTGCAATCCCGTCTGAATTAGCTCCCTTGGAAGACCGAGGAATGTTGAGAGTTAATGCTACCGCTCCTGAGGGTGTAACTTTCGAATATATGTTGAATTATACGGATGAGATGTCTAACTTTTTGATGAAGGCCATTCCAGATAATGAAAGGAAAAATATTTATGCCTACACCTCACCTCCTTTCGGAAGTGGAGGTTCAAACACAGGAAGTATGCGTATTATGTTGACAGACCCTACAAATAGGAGATCCCAACAAGCGATTGCGGAAGAGCTTCAACCTAAGATTAAAAAGTTTACCGGTGCGAAGGCCGTTTTAATTCAAGATCCTACTTTATCGACTGGCCAACGTGGTGGCGGTGGTTTGCCAATTGCTTTTGTGGTTCAAGCACCCAATTTTGAAAAACTGAAGAAGATGATGCCTTTATTTTTAGCTAAGGTAAGGGAATCCCCTAAGTTTGAAAATTCAGATGTCAATTTGAAGTTTACCAAACCAGAATTGCGTTTAGAAATTGATCGCGCCAAAGCACAAAATCTGGGGATATCAATACAAGATGTAGCTCAAACTCTTCAATTAGGCCTTTCAGGCAGAAGATTTGGATACTTTGTCATGGATGGTAAGCAATATCAAATCATTGGTCAAATTAACCGTGATTTAAGAAATGATGTAAAAGACTTAAAATCCTTGTACGTGAAAAACAATCGTGGGGATTTAATTCAATTGGATAACTTAGTTAAAATAACGGAACAAAGTACTCCGCCACAACTATATCGCTATAATCGCTATGTTGCCGCTACGGTTCAGGCACAAATGGCCAAAGGTGTAACGATGGGAGAGGCATTAAATGAGATGGATAAATTAGCGAAAGAGACGTTTGACGTGTCATTCTCTACTGCATATGATGGCCAAAGTAAGGAATTTAAGGAATCAAGTTCCTCTTTATTATTTGCATTTGCATTAGCAATCTTATTGATTTATCTGATTTTATCGGCCCAATTTGAAAGTTTCATCGATCCACTGATTATTTTATTTACCGTTCCATTGGCAGTAGCTGGAGCCTTATTAACCTTATGGGATTTCAGCCAAACCCTCAATATATTCTCGCAAATTGGAATCATTGTATTGATTGGCCTCGTGACCAAAAATGGAATCCTAATTGTGGAATTTGCCAATCAGAAAAAAGAAGCAGGCTTATCTAAATTAGAAGCCGTAAAAGTAGCAGCTGCTGCCAGATTTAGACCGATTGTTATGACATCTCTATGTACTATTTTAGGAATTTTGCCTATCGCATTAGCCTTAGGTTCAGGAGCAAAAAGTAGAGTTTCCATGGGGATAGCGGTTGTAGGAGGTATGTTGTTTTCAACGACATTAACCTTGTATATCATTCCGGCCATCTATAGTTTTATGTCGAGTAATTTCAAGAAATCAAAAGAAGAAGTCGCGGAAGAAGCCAATCATGTCATTGGATAAGGAAATACTTTGGATGCAACGTGCCTTAGACCTAGCTAGCATGGGTTCGGGTTTCGTTGCTCCTAACCCTTTGGTAGGTTGCGTCATCGTAAAAGATGAGATCATCATCGGGGAAGGTTATCACCAAAAGTATGGAGAGGCACACGCGGAAGTAAATGCAATAAATTCCGTTATAAATGCATCAGATATCAGAGACGCAATTGTGTATGTAAATTTAGAGCCTTGCTCCCATCATGGCAAAACTCCTCCATGTGCGGATTTATTAATCAATAAAGGGGTGAAACGCGTCGTAATTTGTAATATAGATCCCAATCCCATCGTGGCCGGTAAGGGAATCGCTAGATTGAAAGCAGCAGGAATTGAGGTTTCTCTAGGCTTGTTAGCAGAAAAAGGGGAGGAATTAAATCGAATGTTTTTTCATTTTCAAAGGGAGAAAAAACCTTATATCACATTAAAATATGCATGCTCGAAAGATCATTTCATTGCGCATGTTAATGGAGCGCCAATCCCATTTTCTAATTCAGAAAGCAAACAACTTGTCCATAAAATGCGTGCTGAAAATCAGGCTATTTTAATAGGCGTTCAAACTGCCATAGCTGATAATCCAACGCTTAATGTTCGATATTGGGGGGGAAATTCACCCATAAGAATGGTGATAGATCCTTCAAATCGCATGCCCAAAGAATTGAAATTAGTTCAAGACGATGAGCCATTGCTCGTATTTACGAAAAATTTTAGCAACACGATAAGGAATAAAAATTGGATTTCCCTAGGGATGGGAAGTCCTAACGAAATACTAAATAGCATATTAACGTATTGTTTCAAAAGTAATATTCAATCGATTTTGGTGGAGGGTGGCACACAAACAGCGGAACTATTCCATGCTGCTGGATTGATTAACGAAATTTGGAAAATTGAAAAGCAAGTACTTTTAGGAGAAGGGAAACCAGCACCACAATTGGCCCATGTCGAATTTGAAAAAAAGTTTATTGTGGGCCAAGACAATGTGTGGTCAAAAGGCTCTTGGCCAAAAATACCTTAAATAAATTGAGTTAATAAATACACATTAAGGCTTAAAATAATGGCTGAAGTTCCCCAAGCCAGCCATTTTATCCAAGTCGGATTGACAAATTTCCCCATTTTCTCTTGGTCACTTGTAAACCAAATAAGTGGAATTACGGCGAAAGAAAGTTGCATCGAAAGGATAACTTGAGAAAATATCAATAGGTCGCCGATCTTATTTTCTCCCCACCACCATGTAATAAAAAAAGCAGGTAAGATGGCTATTGCCCTCGTAATTAAACGTCTTAACCACGCAGCAATCCGTAAATCCAAAAAGCCTTCCATTACAATTTGGCCCGCTAAGGTTCCCGTTAAGGTAGCATTTTGTCCAGAAGCTAATAAGGCAATGGCAAAAATAATACTAGCCCAATGGCTCCCTAAAACTGGATTTAGAAGCTTATGTGCATCTTGAATTTCAGCTACACCCCGATGACCACTAAAATAAAAGGTTGATGCTGCTAATATTAAAATACCCGCATTGATAAAAAAAGCTAGTCCCAAAGATATAGTGGAGTCGATGGTTGCAAATTTTATAGCCTTCGTTCTATCCTCATCCGTTTTTGCAAAGGCCCTAGTCTGAACGATACTTGAATGCAAATACAAATTATGGGGCATTACTGTGGCACCCAAAATACCAATTGCCACATACAATTGACGCTCATCAGTAAAAATAGATTTTTGAGGAATCAGGCCTTCCATAATACCGAAAAGATCTGGTTTTGATAATAAGAGCTCAAAAGCAAAGCATAAAACAATGACGATCAATAAAGCCAAAACAATTGATTCCAATACCCTAAATCCTCTTTTTTGTAAAAACAAAATCAAAAATACATCTGCAATTGTAATCAAAATCCCCATTAAAATAGGAATGTCAAATAATAAATGTAAGGCTAGGGCAGAGCCGATAACCTCAGCTAAGTCACATGCAGTAATGGCCACTTCGCATAAAATCCATAAAAAAAATGCAATGGGCTTAGAGAAATAATCGCCACAGGCTTGTGCTAGGTCCCGTCCGGTAGCTACACCCAATTTTAGGGCTAGGTGTTGAAGTAAAATGGCAAATAAACTTGAAATAAATATGACAAAGAGCAACGTATATCCAAATTGGGCACCCCCAGATAGATCGGTAGCCCAATTTCCTGGATCCATATATCCAACAGCCACCATAAAGCCAGGACCCATAAAGGCACGTAAATTTTGCCAAAATCCGTTGCCCTTAGGTACCCGAACACTTGCAAAAACTTCAGAAAGAGAATTTAATTTTGTCCTATTTTCCAATATTTACCGTTGGTTTCAAGTTACATGGCTCAAATATACAGAATTTTACGTTGCTTCAAAATTAATTTTTAGTCTAGACTAAAAATTAATTTATCATTTATTTTATTTAAATTGCCTGCCTACAAAAGAATCAATGACCACTTCATTAGCGGAAGAAAATTACTTGAAAATCATCTATAGACTCTGCGAAGGGACTAAAGAAGACATTTCAACTAATTCGATTGCTGAATTAACGCATAATAAGGCAGCCTCTGTAACCGACATGTTACAAAAATTAGCTGAGAAAGGGTGGGTCAATTATCAAAAATACCAAGGTGTTCGATTGACCGAAGTAGGTCAAAATATTG
>CANHXO010000021.1 GCA_947464595.1 Cytophagaceae bacterium | reverse complement strand
TTATAATCTTCAAAAGTACTTATTTTGTCTTCTCCCCACCACTGCCATTTATTTTTTGTTGAATCATATACCCATCCTGACTGATAGCCATAGGAGTGATTACTGACTAATAAAGGTGGGCCTGTTTTAGGAACAGATGCTTCGCTTATTTCGGCATTATCATTAATGTAATCCCAAACTTTCAAATCTGCACCAAAAGCCATGCCTTTCGCATTGGCATTGACTCCTGAAGCAATCATAGTACCTGACACATGTGTTCCGTGAAGATCGGTGACAGTTGAATTTTCTTGTAATTTGATGCGGCCCCCAAATTCCTGATGTGTGGCCAAGGCATTTCCTCCATCCCAAACAGCTAATCGCCCTGACATGGTATCGGACTTGCCACTTAAAGAAACTCCTATACTTCCACCTGAGTATAGCTGATTTGTTTTGGTGCTCGCTGCAGCTAAAGCATTAGAGTGATTAATAATGTAAAGAGGTTCCCCTATATCATTAATTTCTTGGAAACTTAAAAATCTACCATTCCCCAGATCCTCTTTCATTTTGAGACCTTTTTGGCTTGCTATTCTAAGACTTTTTTTATAATTGCTGTCTAATTTTCGACTGAAATCTTCCGCATTTTTTATACGCTCATTGATTTGAAGGAGCCGATTTTGTGTTCCTTGTGCTATAATCTTCTGACTTATTAAAAAAAGCAAAAGAACGGAAAAGAAATATTTACAAGTATGTAGTACTTTCAAGGCTTTTATAAAAAAATAAATTTAACATTTTTCTTTTAATTCTACACGAAAGGTTTTCCGATGGATTGCAGTAGGTCCTAAATTCAATACGGCTTTTCGATGTTCTAATGTTGGATAGCCAGCATTTCTTTCCCAACCATAACCCGGATATTTTTCAGCCGCGCTTTTCATCCAATCATCGCGATAGGTTTTAGCTAAAATGGAGGCTGCTGCTATCGAAAAATATTTTGAATCACCTTTGACGATGCACGTATGTGAAATTAGAGGATAGTTGATGAATCGATTCCCATCAACCAATAAATGATCGGGCCTGGTTTTTAATTGGTCCACCGACTTATGCATCGCCAATACACTAGCCTTATAAATATTAATTTGATCGATCGTTTCATGGTCCACTTCAGCTATGGCATATTCAATGGCATAATGTTTCACGATGTCAATTAAATTTGTTCGCTGCTTGGATGTTAATTGTTTAGAATCGGTTAGCGCAGGATGTGTAAAATCTTTGGGCAATATAACCGCACTCGCTACTACTGGCCCAGCTAAACAGCCTCTCCCTGCCTCATCTAAACCTGCTTCTATTCCTGAAACTGAAAAATAGGGGAGTAGAATCCCTGTCGATTTCTTCATAAATTCAAGCCAATTAATAAACTTTTGTTGGTGTTTACATAAATATGGGTTAAAATTGAGGAATATTTCGCAATAACCCGATGATGTCTTCGTATTTCAGATCCATTTTTTTATTTATTTTATTGGTTCCCATGTGTGTGATGGGGCAAAAATATAAACCCAAAAAGATTTTTCACATTGAAGCAAAATCTGTTCGTTTTAGTGGTGCTGGAACTTCCGGAGAGTCGTATTTTTTTAAACCTGCCGTAGAAATAGGTCTTGGTTTACAATATCCTTTGACTGCACGGGCTAGTTTTAGTCCCCAACTGTCCCTATCACAAAGAGGCTATCAAGCCAAAACAAATTACTCAGATTCCTCGTATGTTGAACGTACCATTTCTTTAAATTATTTGGACTTTAGTCCCAACATTGAGATTAAATTAGGGAGTTTATCAGAATATGGTGGAGGCTTGAATGTTTGGGCTGGGCCATATTTTGGTGTTGGACTTTGGGACAACTCCACATATGTGAGCAGAGGTGTTAATCCGGTAAAACCTACAACTTACTTAACTTCTACCACCACTGGAGAAAGTTTTTCCCGTGACTTGCGTAGAGTTGACATGGGATTTAAAGTAGGTCTTGGACTAGTTTCGCAAAACTTTGTTTCCTTGGGTGTAACCTATCAAACGGGTATCATCAATATTGCTTCTGGCGGAGGAGCTTTGTACAACCAATCTTTAGGATTTTACTTGCGAGTCTATTTTGATGACGTACTTTAATCGCGGTTAAAAAGAAGCCTCTTCCCTAATTGGCTCATATCGAATTTTCCATTGGAATAGGCTAAGTGCCCAGAAACGAATGTCGAATCGATGCTTGCAGAAAAAGTCTTTCCTTCTAGTGGGGACCAGGCACATTGATAATGCAGGTTAGATTTTTCAACATGAGTTGGTTTATTTAAATCTACAATCGCTAAGTCGGCCCAATAACCCTCTCTGATATACCCTCTATCTTCAATTTGAAAACATTCTGCAACAGCATGAGCCGTTTTTTCGGCAATCTTTTCTAAGGTCAAAACCCCTTCCTGGGCTAATTCGAAAAGGATCAAAAATGGATGCTGTACTAAGGGTAAACCCGAAGGTGCCGACCAATACCCTTGTTGCTTTTCTTCCCAAGTATGTGGCGCATGATCCGTGGCAATAATATCCAATTCACCCGTATTCAATGCTTTGCGCAAGGCATTTTTGTGTCGGGCATCTTTAATAGCTGGGTTACACTTAATTAAATTGCCTTTTTTTTCATAATCAGCGGCATCAAACCAAAGATGATGTACGCAAACCTCCGCTGTAATTCTTTTCTCTTTAATAGGTTTAAAGCGGTCAAATAATGCTAATTCTTCTTCCGTACTGATATGTAAAATGTGTAAGCGGGTATTGGATTTCTTGGCCAGGCCAATCGCCATAGAGGAAGACAAATAACAAGCCTCTTCGTTCCTTATGAGCGGATGCAAATAGGCTGGGGCGTCATCTGCTGGATATTTTTCTTTAAACAAAGCTAAACGGGCACGAACTGTTGCCTCATCTTCACAATGAGTCGCAATGAGCATCTCGCAGCTAGCAAAAAGCTTTTCAAGGGTTTGGGTATTGTCGACCAACATATTTCCTGTGCTAGAGCCCATGAATATTTTAATTCCGCAAACATCTCTTTTGGACGTTTTAAGAACTTCTTCCAAATTATCATTGGACGCCCCCATAAAAAAGGAATAATTGGCCAAGGAACTCGCCTGTCCTATATCGTATTTATCGGCTAATAATGTTTGATTAAGTGCATTGGGAATAGTATTGGGCATTTCCATGAAGCTTGTAACACCTCCTGCTACTGCAGCACGCGCTTCCGAAGCAATTCTAGCTTTATGCGTTAATCCAGGCTCCCTAAAATGTACTTGGTCATCGATCATACCTGGAAATATATGTTTTCCAGACAGGTCTATTACTTGATCCTCAGCATGGTCACTGATGGAGGAAGCAATTTTTTCTATTCGGCCTTGCTTGATGCGAATATCTCCATCAAATATTTTACCTTCATTGACAATTTGAGCGCCTTTTAATACGTAGTTCGCCATTTTATTCCGTGCTGATTTTGGTAATTTTAAATTCCGTCCGTCTATTTTGTTGATGCATTTCCTCTGGACATTCTACCCCATCAGCGCATTCATTGATCAATTGGCTTTCACCATACCCTTTGGGTTTTATACGGTCCGTGGCGATTCCCCGACGAATGATATATTTGACCGCTGATTCGGCTCTCCTTTGCGATAATTTTAAGTTATATCCGGTACTTGCCCTGGCATCCGTATGGGCACCCAGCTCCAAATTCATTTGTGGATTGTCTGATAAGAATTGGACAATCTTATCTAGCTCTTCTGCGGCATCTGGGCGGATATCTGCTTTGTCCAAATCATAGTAAATGGAATTGATTTCATACAATTTTGAAATTTCTTTTCCGATCTCTGGTCGGTCCATCGTGATGATTACTTGGAAAGTCGTATCCGTCATTTCCTTTTTCAATAATGCATCAGGAATAGCTTTTCCTTCCATCGAGAAGCTGGATCGCACGGTAATAAAGTCTTCTTTGTCACACTTAAAGATAAGTTCGTCATTTTCAGCTAAATCGATTAATTCAATCAAGCCCTTTTTGTTTGTATTTTCGTTTTTAAGGGTTTGACCATTTTTACGGACATTGATTTTGACGGAGTCAATTGGTTTTCCTAATGGATCTACCACCTTTACCTGCACAAAGTAATTGACAATTTTCTTGTTTAATGTGTCGATGACAGGAGGTGGTGTTGTAGTCCACCAGCGATCTTCACTGCCAGTTGATTTGAAAAAATAGATGTCGTCATCACCTTTGCCACCTGGCCTATTGGAGCTAATATACCCTTGGGTGGAATCTGAAAATGAGATAGCAAAATCGTCGCCGATCGAATTGATGGGTAGGCCCAAATGTTCAATCACGATTTCATTTTCGTTCCGACTAGCCACAAATAAATCCAATCCTCCAATACTAGGGTGTCCATCAGATGAGAAATATAATTTTCCATTGGCACTTACATGCGGGAACAACTCATCTCCTGGAGTGTTTATTGTGGAACCTAAATTAATGGGTCTGCCAAATCTCCCTGAGTTATCGATGGGTACTCGGTATAAATCTACGCCTCCTTTTCCTCCTCTCCGATTAGAACTGAAATACAACGTTCTTTCATCGGCTGAAAAAGCGGGACTTCCGTCCCAGGCCAACGAATCTGAAATACTGAGACGTTCAGGTTCAGACCAGTTAGCAGCTGTTTTTTTGGAAATGTATAGGTCTACATCCGGAGAAGGGTCTTTACTTTTGCCCGTATTTCCTCTGGCAAAAACGACCGTGTTCCCATCTTTTGTAAATACGGGTGTTCCATCATTGGCATTTTCTTTAAAAAGAGCTGAGCTAAATATGGATTGAGCCCCTATTTCACCCGGATTTTTTAACGGGGCCTTAACAATTCCCAAAAATGGTAACCCATTGTTTTTATAAATTTCAGGTTTGGATGAACTTGTGAAAATCAATTCATCCCCTATTTTTTTAGCATCAAATTCAGTTTTTGCCGTATTTCCAGTAAGTGGTTGAAGAGTTACAGGGCTTTGCTTTTTCAGCAAATCAGGGATTTGTGCCAAATTTTCGATTTCAATTTCTGACTTAATTTGATATAATCGGCTAGGTTTTGACTTGATAAATTCAGTTAAATAATTTTTTGTCAAATCGTAATTACCATTGGACTTAGCTGCTATTGCCATATAATAAGGGAGCATTTTGTCCACATATCCTTTAGCCTGAGCTTGCTGGTAATAGGGTAAAGATTGAGTAATTCGATTGGACAGTCGATATGATTCGCCCAATAGAAAATTGGTTTGATCTAATTGAAAACCTTTTTGAGCCAAAGGAAGTAATTCCTTAATGGTTAAATCATATTCCCCTTTATCAAAGTGCTTTAAAGCTTTTTTATTACTTAATTTATCCGTGTGGCATGAAGTAAAAAAAACGCCCAATAAGAACAAAATCGAATATTTTTTGAACATATGCGGATTGTAAAATACCATCTATTTTAAAAGAACTTTCAAATGTAATAAGCTATGCTCATTAATTTCATGTAACTTTGCAGAAATTTAGAAAATAATAAGGCTCAACGCCTTATACAATCCAGCAGTGATGTTGCACATTTTATGAGAAAAAGAATTCAAAAGGACGACATACGTCGTTCAGAATCCACACGCAAGTTTTCCGGTCCAAGTAGCGGAGGCTCATCAGCAAGAAAACCAACCAAAAATTTTACAGACCGGAGTACTGGAATTAATTCCAGTAGTGATCGAGGAGGAAGATCTGAATCTCGTTCATCGGAGCCTAGAGCTTTTGACGGGCCTAAAAGAGAATTTTCAGGAGACCGTGAGCGCAAGCCATACAATGCGGAACGTAAACCTTTTGCTGGGGATCGACCAAGCAGACCTTATCAAGGAGGCGATTCAAATTCAGAAAGCCGACCTCGTCGGGAATTTGACGGCCCAAAAAGAGAATATTCAGGAGACCGTGAGCGCAAGCCATATAATAAGCCTTACTCATCAGATAGAACACCAAATTCTGGAGAAAGAAATAGAGAGTCAAGACCTTATCAAGGAGGAGATTCAAATTCAGAAAGTCGCCCGCGCCGGGAATTTAACGGACCCAAAAGGGAATTTTCAGGAGACCGTGCGCGTAAGCCATTTAATCCGGAGCGTAGACCATATGCTGGAGATCGGCCGAACCGAACTTTTCAAGGAGGTGATTTAAATACAGAAAGCCGACCAAGTAGCGAGTTTGAAAGGCCTAAAAGAGAATTTTCAGAAGACCACGCGCGCAAGCCATTTCAATCTGATAGTTCTGAGACTGAGCGTCCAAAAAGAGTATTTGACAGAGAAAAATCGGATGATTCATCCAAGGATTTTCGAGAAGCACCTACGAGCAAGTTTTCGAAGAGAGATACTTTTAAAAGCAGAAATAGGTATGAGGAAAGTCCAGCGCATACGCCACAATATAAACTAGATCGTTTTAAAGAAAAGGCGCCTGCTAAAATTCAAAGAAGAATTCGAGAGGTAGAAAGCAAAAGTGACATGGTTCGCTTAAATAGATATATTGCGAATGCAGGGATTTGTTCACGCCGGGATGCGGATAAATTAATTGAGGCTGGCGAAATTAAAGTGAACAACAAAGTGATCACTGAAATGGGTTATCAGGTTGCTCCTACGGATATCGTAAAATATGGCAATCGCAAATTGAATCGCGAAAAGCCAGTTTATGTGTTATTGAATAAGCCTAAAGACTTTTTGACAACCACTGAAGATCCAAATGATCGCAAAACGGTCATGGAATTAGTCAAAAATGCGGGCGATGCGCGTATTTATCCAGTAGGCAGATTAGACCGAAATACGACGGGTTTAATCTTATTGTCAAATGATGGCGAATTAGCTGATCGACTAACACATCCATCCCATGAAATCGAAAAAATATACCAAGCAGAGTTAGACAAGCCTTTGACCGATGAGGATTTTGAAAAAATCAAAGCAGGATTAACGCTAGAGGATGGCGAAATCAAAGTGGATGATTTAGCAAAAGTGACACCAGATGGTTACGTCATTGGCGTTAAAATTCACTCAGGGAAAAATCGAATTGTTCGAAGAATATTTGAACACCTAGGCTATGAGGTAACTAAATTAGACCGAACCACTTTTGCGGGTTTGACTAAAAAGGATTTGCCGAGAGGTCACTGGAGGTATTTAACGGAACGAGAACTCGTTAAACTGAAGTACTTCTTATAAACAAAAAAAAGGCCTGAAATTTCAGGCCTTTTTTTTATGCTTACATGATTGAATTTAAATATTCATCAATGATTCCCGGCGTCTCATTTTACCAGCAGGGATACCAAACATCATCTTAAATCTTCTACAGAAATAAGCCGTGTCTTTATATCCTACTTCAGAACCGATGGCACGAATGGATTTTTTAGTTGTGCGTAATAATCCTACAGCAGCTTCCATTCTTTGGTATTCGATGTAATCTTGCGGATTAATTCCTGTTAACATTTTGAAATATTGCCCAACATAATCTTCAGATACGTTGGCCACATTGGCTAATACCTTATTGGACAAATCTCCACCAATGTGATCCTTGATGTAAGCGAAAATATCAATTAACCTTGGATCTTTGAAATAGGTGCTGTTGGTGGCTAACTGCTCAACAAACAATCTATTCTGAATGATATATCGAATAACCTCAATAACGATCTCTTCTGTTTTGATTTTGATTATTCGGCCTTTCCCAATCTCATCCGACATGTCCTCCAGAAGAATTTCTTTGATGGTTTGAGCTAGTTTTTCGTCTTTTTTTATTAAAAATGGGGGTATATCTAGGGAAGTAAAGAAATTGACTGAATCAAAAACCTTAGCTTCAAAAGCGACCATTCCGAACGAATTTTCAAGTCTACCAATAGCACTAGAATCATTATTTTGATCGAAATAAAGTTCGCGATGCGTCATGAACTCCTCGTTATTTACTGCTTTCGGTTTTTCTGCATTGCCATAGGTAACGCTGACCATTTTACCACCTGGAATAAAAAGCATATCACCCTCTTCTACCTGAGTTTCTTCCTCGCCAAATGAAACTTCGCCTTTGTACAATATCAAGAGCGAGTTTTCAACATCATAATAATTTTTTATTCGGATAGGTTGTAATATTCTAATGTTTCTCGCCTTGATAAATTTTACTCCTAAGGACTCAATAATCTTGTTATAATCTTCCATTTTCGTCTGTTTTATCGTCGATTATTACGATTTTCTTTATTTAACTTGGACAAAACTAATAAATCAGCGAATAAATCCAAATTATTTTTTAAAAAAGTAGTCTTTTTTTTCAATAAATTTTGTCGACTTTTATTGTAATATACCTATATCAAAGCTTTTTTGATTCGCTAAAAATTCAAAAAGCCATAGTCTTATATTTTTATAATTATTTTTAGGATGCCTATATTTTTAGATTAAAATAAATAATTAGCTCATAATTTATCCGTAAATTTGTTATTGCTGGATTTTCAATCCAGCTTAAATCCAATAATTATACTAAATCATGGGATTATTTAATTTTCTTACAAAAGATATCGCGATTGACTTAGGTACTGCAAATACTTTAATCATTCACAAAGATCAGGTTGTGGTAGATGAGCCATCTATTATTGCGTTGGACAGAAACACGAATAAAGTGTTAGCTGTGGGTCGACAAGCCATGATGATGCATGAAAAAACGAACGATAATATAAAAACGATACGTCCGCTAAAGGATGGAGTAATTGCTGATTTTACTGCCGCTGAATTAATGATGCGTGGATTGATTAAGATGATGGATAAAGGGAATTCATTTTTTTCACCTGCATTAAGGATGGTTATTTGTATTCCTTCTGGAATTACTGAGGTAGAAAAAAGAGCTGTAAAAGATTCAGCTGAGCATGCCGGGGCGCGTGAGGTTTATATGGTGCATGAGCCCATTGCAGCAGCGATTGGTATTGGGATTGATATTGAGCAACCTAATGGCTCCCTTGTAGTCGATATTGGCGGTGGAACGACTGAAGTAGCCATTATTTCATTAAGTGGGATTGTGGTTGAAAATTCCATTCGAGTGGCAGGAGACGAATTTACTAGAGATATAAAAGATTATTTATTGCGTGAACATAAATTGGTCATTGGAGAGAGGTCTGCTGAGCAGATTAAAATACAAGTGGGTGCGGCATTACCAGAATTAGAAAATGCACCACCAGATTTTGAGATCAGAGGCCGTGATCAAATGACAGGTATCCCCAAGGAAATATTGATTAATTATTCTGAAATAGCATACGCTTTGGACAGTTCCATTACTAAAATTGAAGTAGCCATTATGGAAACATTGCAAAGAGCGCCTGCCGAGTTATCGGGTGATATTTTTCACAATGGAATTCATTTAGCCGGCGGAGGTGCTATGCTGCATGGTTTGGATAAAAGAATTGAGAAGAAAACCCAATTGAAAGTACATGTGGCTGATGATCCATTGAAGGCAGTGGTTAGAGGTACGGGTGAAATTCTTAAAAATCTTGACAAGTATAGAGCCGTTTTAATTACTTAATTTCTCCCTTTTAACGCAAGTATTGGCATGAATCAATTGTTTCAATTCCTTATTCGGCAAAGGATTATTCTTTTGTTTGTTCTATTGGAGTTGATTAATGCTTGGTCTATTTTTAAATACGATGACTTTCAGCATGTCATTTACCTGAACACAACAAATCGTTGGGCCGCTTCCCTATTAGCTACGAGTCGAGAAATTAAAACTTATCACCATTTGGGGGAAGTTAATGCGGAGCTTGCTTTAGAAAATACTCGATTAAGGCAGGAGATTTTTAAATTAAATGCATTAAAACAGCCAGAAACTAAGATTCCCTATTTTGTTAGTTCAGCCATGCTGAATCGTTATGCTCCAGTGGCGAGTAAGGTGATCGATCAAAGTACACAAATGTCTCAAAATTATTTAACCATTGATAAGGGTTTAGTGGATGGAATCAAACCAGGAATGGCCGTAATTTCGTCTACTGGGGTGGTCGGTAAAGTCATGTCATGTACATCTAATTTGTCTTTAGTTGTTTCTGTTTTACATATAGAAAACAATGTTTCGGCAAAAATTAAATCGACTGGCGAATTAGGGTACATAAAATGGCCTGGCATTCAAACGGAGGTGGTAGAAATGATGGATGTGTCTAAATACAAAAAAGTGGTGAAGGGTGACACGATTGTGACTTCTGATTACAATGTGGTATTTCCGCCAAATATCCCGATTGGTTTAGTCGCAAAGGTAGGTCTTGAAAAAGATGAAACATTTCATCAAATAAAAGTGATGTTGTTAACTAATTTCTCGACGCTTAAGTATGTGTATGTGATTAAGAATCACTTGTTAGACCAACAAATTAAGTTGGAGACTTTAAAACCTAAGCCTGAATAGTATGGGAAATTCATTTCAATTCAAATGGATTTTTATTGTTATTTTTTGCCTTTTTACACAGGTTTTTATCTTGCGTGATGTGGCTTTAGCTAACGTAGCTTTTTGTTTTATTTATCTATGGATGATAGTAAAAGCACCGATCCACACACCTTTACTTTATTTACTTCTGTTGGGTTTTTTTTTAGGTTGGATCGTCGATATCTTTTATAATACCCATGGAATACATTCATTAGCGACTGTGTTTATTGCATTTTTAAGACCTGCTTTTTTTAAGGTTTTAACTCCAGTGAATGGTTATGACGAACGATCAAGTGTTTCATTGGCTGAAATGAAAGCTTTATGGTTTTTCCCATACATTTTTTTGATGCTACTCACGCATCACTTGATTTTATTTTTAGTAGAATCCTCCGATGCTAGCTTATTCATGTATAGCCTACTCAGAGCTTTGGCCAGTGCTATTTTAGGTACTTTGGTTTTCGGAATGCTCGAGCTATTTAATCAAAAAAACTAGGTCTTTTTGTCACATTGAAACTTGGCTTAATAATTGCATTTATCAGTGCTTCGTCAAAATTGCGAATAAATTTATGATCATGGAAGTCGAGGTAAAAGATAGAAGTCATTCTTTGGTTAATGCGAAGCGTATATTTGAAAAGGAGTTTATGCCTCATTTAGATGCTATGTATAATTTCGCCCTGAAATTAACTGGGGATGAAGATGATGCCCAAGATTTAGTTCAAGACACATGTTTAAAGGCATATCGATTTGTCAATTCTTTTGAACCAGGCACCTATGCAAAAGCTTGGTTGTTCAGGATTTTGAAAAATAGTTTCATCAATGATTATCGGAAAAAATCGAGAGGTCCATCTAAAGTGGAATTTGAATGGGTCGAACAGTCCATTTCGGGCGAAGATGAAGCTGCAGAGCCTGCATATTATGCTGATTTACAAGCTGAAACAGTAAATGATATGTTGGGAGATGAAATCACTGCCGCCCTTCAATCACTTCCCGTGGACTTTAGGATGATTATCATTTTGTGCGACTTGGAAGAGTTTAGTTATGAAGAAATGGCAAAAATTTTAGATATCCCGATTGGTACAGTCAGATCACGCTTACATCGCGCAAGGGCGTTGCTTAAAACCAAATTAGTTCATTATGCTAAAACAAAGGGGTATCACTGACAAGGTGTCATTAAATTCAGGGAACTAATTTTCTGTTAGGGATGTTAAAAAAATTCAATTAAGGTGAAATATAATGAAAATGAGCTGTGAACACCATCAGGATTGTATGCAATTGGTTCAAAAAATCTTGGATGGGGAAGCAAGTTTAGCCGAAAAAGATGGGTTTTTTGCCAACAAGGATCAGTGTGTGCCATGTCAGAAAGGCTATGAATTAGAGTTGGCACTTAAAAAAAATATAAAGTCCAAGTGTCAATTATCTTGTCCGGATCAAATGATCCATAAAATTAGATCAAAACTTTTTTTGTTATTAATCCTAATTTCAATTCTTATTCCCTTATTTTGCTAGCTTAACTAAAGTGAAATATTTTTGGAAGGTAAATTAATTATTTTTTCGGCCCCTTCGGGATCAGGTAAAACGACAATCGTCAAGGAATTATTGAAAAATAATTCAAATCTTGGCTTTTCCATTTCTGCATGTACTCGAGATAAAAGAGGTAGACTAGAGGAAAATGGTCAAGATTATTATTTTCTGACTCCAGATGATTTCCGGGAAAAGATTAACGAAGGAGCTTTTGTCGAGTGGGAGGAAGTTTACTCAGGGGCTTATTATGGGACGCTAAAATCAGAAATTGAACGGATATGGGCTAGTGGAAAGCATGTAATTTTTGATGTTGACGTAAAAGGAGGTTTGGCTTTGAAAAAATATTACGGAGATAAGGCTTTGGCAGTTTTTGTAAAGGTACCTTCTTTAGAGATTTTAGAAGAAAGACTTCGATCAAGAGGTACAGAAACTGAAGAGTCGCTATCAAAGCGAATTTTTAAAATGAAGTTTGAATGGTCATTTCAAGACAAGTTTGATGTAATTCTGATGAATGATGAATTAGATAAAGCGATCGGAAAGGCACAGAAATTGTTTACTCAATTCACAAGCTAATATGAAAGTCGGTTTGTTTTTTGGCTCATTTAATCCCATCCACCATGGACACTTAATGATTGCGCAAGCAGCATTAAATCAAACTGAATTAGATCAGATATGGTTTGTTGTATCGCCACAAAATCCGCATAAAAAAAGTAAAAATTTGTTACATGAATTCGATCGATTGGATTTAGTTGAAAGAGCAATTGCTGATAATTTTGCATTTAAATCTTGCGATATTGAATTTAACTTAACAAAGCCCTCTTATACCATTGATACCCTAATTCATTTAACCGAGCGTCATCCTACAAAAGAATTTTCGTTGATCTTAGGGGGGGATAATCTCGAACAGTTTAAAAGTTGGAAAAACTTTGATAAGATACTTGATTATTTTACCCTATACGTATATCCTAGAGGAGAAATAGGTATCTCTGATTTATGGCAACATAAAAGCGTAAATAAGATTGATGCACCTGTTTTACAAATTTCGGCTACCTTTATTCGATCATGTATTCAAAAGGGCCAGTCTATTAAATACCTAGTTCCTGATCAAGTCGAGTCTTTGATTCATCAGAAGAAATTTTACCTTTAGGCCTATCTGCCTAGGTTTTGTACGCGATCTTTCTTCGTTTTCCTTTTCTTCGAATTGTCATTTTGTGGATGATAGGAATATGCTTTTATGCGTATTCTCCCTATTTAACACATGTTTTTTTTCATTGTTTCATCGCGCTCGTTTTAGCTTTTTTCATCGGGAGTATTTTTAAAATACGGTACTTATTAAGCATCACGCTAAGTCTATTATTGCTCGTATCAAGCTATTTAAATACGGCCTTTAAAGCTCAAGAGGTCTTAACTATTAATCTTGGAACGACCAGCATTTATGTATTTGAAGTGATTGAATTTCCTGAAATTAAACCTAAATCAGTCTCTTTAGTCGTCCATTGTATCGCATATTTAGACCAGAAGAAATGGATAAGGGGTTCTGGTAAATTTAAATTATATGTAGGTAAAACAGCTAATAAGTTTGTCAAGGGAAGTAGGTTTATTGCGCAAGCTAAATTGAATCCATTCCCTCAACCCATATTCCCTTTTGAGAAAAATTGGTCAGAATATTTTAGGTCCAAAGGAATTTATGGCTCTGCCTATATAGAATCTCATGCATTTGTTTTATTTAATGAGGGCATTGAACGAAAAAATGGTGCTTATTATTTACACGTATGGCAATCTTTTTTGACGCAATGTTTGGAGCGAACTATGCATCCTGGTATCAATTTGGATGTTGCAAAAACAATGCTTCTGGGAGTTAAATCAAGTATTGATTTTGAAACCATGGCTGTCTATTCATCTTTGGGTGCCATACATATTTTGTCTGTTTCTGGCTTGCACGTCGGACTTTTATATGCAGGTTTAAGTTTTATTTTCGGTTTTTTAGTAAGAAAAGGCCGTATTGGTAAATTGCTCTTTTTCTTTTTAATGATGGCTTTACTTTGGGTTTATGCGGGCATTTCTGGTTTTTCTGAACCTGTATTAAGGTCCGCGTGGATGTTTTCTGTCATGCTTTTCGCAAGGGCATTTTTGTACCATCAGAATGGAATTAATACGCTAGCTTTCTCCAGTTTTGTTTTGTTGGTGTATGAACCAATGGCCATGTTTGATCCGGGGTTCCAACTTTCGTATTTGGCTGTTTTGGGCTTAATTATTTTTCAGCAAAAATGGGCTGCTCTATTAAATTTTAATTTTCGTTTTAAGCCTCTTCAATACATCCTAAAAAACGGTTGGGAGCTTACCTGTGTAGCTCTTGCTGCCCAAATTTTTACTTGGCCTTTACTCATTTATTATTTTTATCAGTTCCCAAATCCATTTTGGTTCTTATTGCTTAATCCAATTTTAATTGTTCTGTCCACTATTTCACTCGGCCTAGGATTTTTGTTTATTAGTTTATCTCCTGTATTGATTTATTTAAAGTTTGATTTTTTATTACATGGGTTGGGGCTCATGTTGGATTTTAGCTTTTCCTTGTTGCATGGGGTTATGTTCAAGTTTGTCCAACTTTTTCACCCCATTATTCCCTTCATTAAAATTTACTTAATGGAAGTTTTTCTTTATTATTTACTGATTACTTGCTTTTGCAGTTGGATGATTTATCGCAAGACTTATTATCTGTCATGGGCAATCTTTCTTATAGGAACTGAAATCTTGTTTCATTTAATTCCAACTCAACATCGCCAACAATCTTATTTATCGGAATATAAGGGATACCCTGTTTTTGTCTTAATCTCAGGAATTAAGTCACATTTTTTGGTTCCTTCCGGTATGAAGTTGGACCCCCTCTGGATTCAGGGCCATTTAAGTCCTCTTTGGGCCAATTTGGGTATCAGAGATACGATAGGGCATTATTATGAGCAGCATCTGAATTATCAATGGGCCTATCAAAGAAAAAAATTTATTCTCCTAAATAAGGCGGCGAAAAGACCTCATGGATTTAGATACACAGTAATGATCTCAAAAAATGTTCTCATGAAAAAACCGATTTGGCTTCGTACTTGGGATTATTCCACCTTGTTCATTGTGAATAAACCAAGTCCTTATTTTCAGAATTTGTTGCCTACCTATTACCCTAAATTAGGGAAAAACAACGTGATTTTTTTAGATCAGAAGGCTACTATTTTAGATTAAAAAAGACTACCTGTTGGGGTAGTCTTTTTTAATTAACTTGGTTTTTTCTCATTGCGTTTGCGCTCATTGGGATCTAGCCATATTTTGCGCATTCGAAGTGATTTAGGAGTAATTTCTAAATATTCATCCTTTTGGATAAACTCCATACATTCCTCTAAAGAGAAATTTAATTTTGGTGCAATTTTAGCATTAGTATCTGTTCCTGAAGCACGCATATTAGTTAATTGCTTTGAATTTTGTAGGTTAACCTCAATGTCATTTTGACGATTATGTTCTCCTACGACCATTCCTGTGTACACTTCTTCACCGGGATCGATGAAAAACACTCCTCTATCTTGTAATTTATCAATGGCATAAGGAATAGCAGCGCCTGTATTCATGGAAATTAACGAGCCATTGATACGTCCCGGAATAGGGCCTTTAAAAGGCTCATATGCCGTAAAACGGTGTGCCATAATGGCTTCTCCAAATGTTGCTGTTAATACTCTTGACCTTAATCCGATTAAGCCTCTGGATGGAATTTTGAACTCTAAATGTTGAAGATCCCCTTTAGGTTCCATGATCAACAATTCCCCTTTTCCTTGGGTTGCAAGTTCAATAACTTTTCCTGCAACTTCATCGGGTACATCAACCACCAAAGTTTCAATAGGTTCTAAGCGTTCTCCATTTTCACCTTCTTTAAATATTACTTGGGGTTGGCCAACTTGCAATTCATATCCTTCGCGGCGCATCGTTTCAATGAGTACGGATAAGTGTAAAATGCCTCGGCCAAAAACTAAGAATTTATCTTCACTTTCTGTAGTCATTACTTTTAAGGCCAAATTCTTTTCAGTCTCCTTAAATAAACGCTCACGGATATGACGTGAAGTAACTAATTTCCCCTCTTTTCCAAAAAATGGTGAGTTGTTTATCGTAAACAACATATTCATAGTAGGCTCATCAATGGCGATACGCTCCAATGCCTCAGGATTATCAGCATCAGCGATGGTATCCCCAATTTCAAAATCTTCTATACCGGTAACAGCACATATTTCACCACATTCTACTTTATCAACCTTCACCTTACCTAAACCCTCAAATACTTGAAGTTCTTTGATGCGCATTTTCTTAGTACTTCCATCTGCCTTACAAAGTGCAATTTGCATTCCTTCTGTCAAGGTTCCCCTTTCTAGACGTCCAATGGCTATACGGCCTACAAAAGATGAATAATCTAATGAAGTAATTTGCATCTGAGGAGTTCCTTCCTGAACCTTTGATGCGGGAATATTTTTAATGATGGAATCCAATAGGGCAATAATATTATCTGTAGGGACCTTCCAATCCTCACTCATCCATCCTTGCTTCGAAGATCCATAGATACATGGAAAATCTAATTGCTCCTCTGATGCATCCAAATTGAACATTAAATCAAAAACTTGCTCATGAACTTCATCCGGACGGCAATTCTCCTTGTCTACTTTGTTGACAACAACAATTGGCTTTAGACCCAAAGCAATTGCTTTAGATAATACGAATCGAGTCTGAGGCATGGGGCCTTCAAATGCGTCAACTAATAGTAAAACGCCATCAGCCATTCTTAAAACTCGCTCTACTTCACCACCAAAGTCGGCGTGACCAGGAGTGTCAATAATATTAATCTTAACACCATTGTAGCGTACAGATACGTTTTTTGAGGTAATTGTGATACCTCTTTCACGTTCTAAATCATTGTTATCCAGAATTAAATCACCAAACTCTTGATTCTCTCTGAATATTTTTGATGCATGAATGATTTTGTCAACTAAAGTAGTTTTACCGTGGTCAACGTGGGCAATAATGGCAATGTTGCGGATGCTTTGCATAAAATGAAGGCTCGTAAATTTTAAGGTGCAAAGGTATGGATTATTTCTTTGAAAAGTACTATTTGATTTAAATTACCGTATTGGAATTTAGTCAATAGCAGTATGCGCATTGATTACCTTAGATTTCGCAGGATATTCTTCTAAAATTTTGGATAAAATACTGATAGAGTCAATGCCACAGAGTTCATAAAGTTCTTTTTGTTCTCCATGTTCTATAATGACATCAGCAATTCCTAAGCGAATAATTTTGCTTTGATATTGATGGTCTACCATAAACTCGGCGATTGCAGATCCAAATCCTCCTTGGACTGCCGCATCCTCTACAGTTATGATTGTTTTGAATGATTTGAAAATATCGTGTAATAATCTTTCGTCTAGTGGCTTAACAAATCGCATATCATAAAGGGCCGGATTTAGGCCTTTTTGTTGGGCTAATTCGATGGCTTTTTGTGCTTCATTTCCAATATGACCTATGCTTAAAATGGCTACATTTTCTCCTTTGATTAGTTCGCTGCCAGTGCCAATTTCAATTTTTTCAAAAGTAGTTCTCCAGGCTGGCATAACACCCTCTCCTCTAGGATATCGAATCGTGATGGCTTGTCCTAACTCTTTAAATGAGTCTAAAGAAGCTGAATACATCATATTTCTAAGTTCTTGCTCATTTCTAGGGGCTGCTACAATCATGTTTGGCAAGGTTCGCATAAAGGCAAAATCATAGAGTCCATGATGCGTAGGACCATCAGCTCCAGCAAGGCCCGCCCGATCTAAACAAAAAATAACGGGTAATTTCTGCAAGCAAACATCATGCACCACTTGGTCATATCCTCTTTGCATGAACGAACTATAAATATTACAAAAAACAGTAAGCCCTTGCGTGGCTAAACCTGCAGAAAATGTTACTGCATGCTGTTCAGCGATACCCACATCAAATGCTCTATCTGGCATTTCACGCATCATAATATTTAAGGATGATCCTGAAGGCATTGCAGGAGTGATTCCCATAATTTTGGGATTATTTTCTGCAAGTTCTAAAAGCGTATGTCCAAAAACTTCTTGATACTTAGGAGGTTGCGGGTTATCATAGGTCTTTTTATGAATCTCACCTGTTATTTTATCGAATTTTCCTGGTGCATGCCACAAGGTTTGGTCTTTTTCAGCTAAACTATATCCTTTGCCCTTTGTGGTTATGCAATGTAATATTTTAGGACCAGGAATATCTTTTAAATCGTTTAAGACCGTTGTTAGGTAACCGATGTCATGTCCATCAATGGGTCCAAAATACCTAAGATTCAATGATTCAAATAAATTACTTTGTTTTAATAAAGTAGCTTTGAGCCCGTTTTCAATTTTGGATACAATTTCTTGGGCTGACTTCCCAAATTTTGACATTTTCCCTAATAAATTCCAAACGTCATCCTTGACTTTATTGTAAGTGTGTGAAGTTCTAATGTCGGTTAAATATTCCTTCAAAGCTCCCACATTGGGGTCAATGGCCATGCAATTATCATTTAAAATGATCAGCATATTGTTAGGAATGTCACCCGCATGGTTCATTGCCTCGAAAGCCATACCTGCGGTCATTGATCCATCCCCAATAATGGCAACATGTTGTTTTTGAAATTCTTTTTTGTAGCGAGAAGCAACTGCCATTCCTAAAGCGGCTGATATGGAGGTGGATGAGTGGCCTACCCCAAAGGTATCATACTCACTTTCAGACCGCTTTGGAAACCCACTTATGCCACCTAAAAGCCTATTGGTATGAAACACATCCATTCTTCCCGTCAGTATTTTATGCCCATAGGCCTGATGCCCAACGTCCCAAACTAATTGGTCTTCGGGTGTATTGAAAACATAATGTAGGGCTACTGTTAACTCAGTAACACCTAGGGAAGCACCAAAATGGCCGCCATTGACAGATACATGATCAATAATAAACTGCCTTAATTCTTCGCACACTTGGGGCAATTCTGTGGGGGAAAGACTCCTTAAATCTGCTGGAGAATGTATTTTACTTAATAATGGACCAGCTTTGAATTGCATAAATTAATTTTTAAAATTACCCGAAGGTGAATATCAAACAATATAAAGTTAAAAATGTTTTTAGGCTTAATCGTTTTTTTGACTCGCTTTGAACAATCTTCTTTTTTCGTATTTGCTTAAACTATCATAACCCGATTTGGAAATTTTATCCAAAATTTGGTTAAGTTCTTCCTCAACAACTTCTTGATGATCCTGCTCATAAGCAGTGTCATATATTTTCTTTTGAGCGACTTTTATAAATGAAAATACTTTTTCCTCTTTCAAGGGAATATTCTTTTTTTGGGGCAATTGAAAATAAAAACCATAGATAAACCCCATTAAAGCACCCCCTAAATGTGCGATATTTCCACCCGCATTCGTCCCAGTCGTTTCGATAAATGACCAGACGAGGTAAAAAGCTGCCACATATTTAATTTGAACATCGCCGAAAAAAAATAAATGAATGCGATAAGTGGGTTTAATCGTTGCAGCAGCAATCACGATAGCAAATACACCCGCTGATGCACCATTTAGGTACGTTGGCCCCCTTGAAATAAAATAGGCAAAACTATTCACTAAAAGCAAATAAGCAACGGCACCTGATATTCCACCCCAGATGAATAATTTCACAATTCTTTCGGAACCGATAAAGTCCTGAATAATTATACCAAACCAAAATAGAAACATCATGTTGAAAAGCAGATGGAATAATTCTATATGGACAAAGAAGTACGTGAATACCGTCCAAGGTTCTTTAAGTACATTTTTTGGTGTGGAAGATAACGTTAGATGTTCTAAAGTTGCCGAAAAAATTTCTTCATGGCCTGCCAATATAAGGGAGACTTTACCCACCATTAATACAAGGAATATTAAAATATTAAAAGCAATAAGCTTTTTGAGTCCTTGACCAGGACTATTAAAGATCATTTTTATATCGAACCAAATACTTTTCATCTTAAAAAAATGTATTTCTTTTTGTCCCCCAATATTTTAATAGAATGACCGCAAAAATCATACCGCCAATATGTGCGAAGTGTGCCACATTATCTCCTTCATTTTGTTGTATTCCCTGATAAAGTTCGTACAATCCATAAAAGCTGACAAAGTATTTAGCTTTGATCGGAATTGGGAAAGGGAAAAGAAACATTTCTGAATTTGGGAATAAATATCCAAATGCCATTAAAATTCCAAATATAGCTCCAGAGGCACCGCCAACTTCACTCCGATTGATAAATTCGGCATAATTAGCCCTGACCCAATCGGAATTAATTGGCTCAATGGGATTGATGACGCTGAAATGCTGAACATAGTCCGTTAAATTGTAGGAACTTGGATTTGCCAATACTAATTCAGTGGCTCTTCTAAAATCAGAGAAATCAATAAAATGTTGAATTCCCATATATAATAGTCCAGCGCCAATGCCGCAGAAAAAGTAGAAAAATAAAAATCTTTGGGCCCCCCAAACTCGTTCAAGTAAGGATCCAAACATAAAAAGCCCAAACATATTGCTCAATAAATGCATAAAATTTGCATGAACAAACATGTAAGTGACCACCTGGAAGAAATAAAAATCTCTTGCTTGAAAATAGTGTAACGTAAATAAATCTTCAGGTAATGCCCCCTTTCCTAAAAAAAGAACAACATTAACGATGATTAAATTACGTACGGTTGGTGTTAAGTTTCTAAACATATTTCTATTCTTCAAATCCCCAATCAATGGAGGATTTCATGTCTTTTATTATGAGTCCCATTGATTTGAATGAAGCACGTATTTCATCAACTTTATCATATTTTCGTTGGTCCTTAAACTCTTTATATAAAGATAATAATTCGTCAATTAACAAGGTTGAGTTTTCGGGCGTTTCGATTTTTAGGCCTAATACTTCTTCTAAAAATAGTATGTAATTTGTTTTTAAAGCTTCAAAAGTTTTAGGGCTTATGGACTCAAAAGCAAGCGCTCCCGTATGAAGTTGATTGATTTTTTTCAATAAATGAAACAAATGAGCAATCGTGACGGCTGTATTTAAGTCATCATTCATTCCATCATAACAACCCTGAATGGTATTTAATATTTCCGCTTCTTGGGCTGAGTCGACTGATGTGGAAAGTCCACTAGGGTATTCCATTTGCTTGATGATTCTCAATCCATTGGCAATTCGCTTATACCCTTTTTGAGAGGCTTTTAACGCCTCATTTGAAAAATCAAGAGTACTTCGATATTGTGATTGTAGCATGAAAAAGCGAACGGTCATAGGACTATAAGCTTGTTCTAATAATGGATGATTTCCAGCAATCAATTCTTTGGGTAAAAAGGAATTTCCCAATGATTTGCTCATTTTTTGGCCATTAACAGTGAGCATGTTTGTATGCATCCAGTACCGCACAGGAACTTCGCCATACGCTGCTTTTGCCTGCGCAATTTCACATTCATGGTGGGGAAATTTTAAGTCCATTCCACCTCCATGTATATCAAATTTATTACCCAAATACTTATGGCTCATGCAGGTACATTCCAGGTGCCAACCAGGAAATCCTTCACCCCATGGTGAATTCCAGCGCATGATATGTTCAGGAGAAGCTTTTTTCCATAGCGCAAAGTCTAATGGACTTTTTTTCTCACCAATGCCATCTAAATCTCGGGTTTCAGTGAGTAAATCATCTAATATTCGACCAGATAAATTCCCATAATCACCACCTTGTTTATTGTATGTTTCTATATCAAAATAAATAGAGCCATTAGATTCGTAAGCTATACCTTTATTTAATAGGTTTTGAGTCGTCTCGATTTGTTCAACAATATGACCCGTGGCAGATGGTTCTATGCTAGGAGGTAATAGGTTAAATGTTTGTAAAACATGATGAAAATCCTGCGTATACCGATGGACAATTTCCATAGGTTCTAACTTTTCCAACTTGGCCATTTTCCCAATCTTATCTTCTCCTTCGTCTCCATCACCTACTAAATGTCCTACATCTGTTATGTTTCTTACATATCTGACCTTATAACCTATGTGGCTTAAATACCTGTAGAGGATATCAAATGAGGTAAATGTCCTAAGATTTCCTAAATGCACATAGTTATAAACGGTTGGCCCACATACATACAAACCTACATGCGGCGCATTGATCGCTTCAAAAACTTCTTTTTCACGGCTGAGTGTATTATATAATTTTAACGGCTGCATGTGCATGTAGACTATTTCTGTCCTTACATAGAATTTTATATAAGGCATTAAAATTACTGCGATTCTTTTAAATCACCAAAACTATTATTGGGTTACCGAATCAATTAAAGAAGGGAAGAAGATTGGACTCAAAATATATTATCTTTGTAAATTCATTGGACTGATTGCATGATATTAAAAGAAGTAGGAGGAGATAAGGCTCTTAAGCGAATATTTTTGGAGTTCCCAGTTTCTTTATATTCGAGTGACCCGAATTGGATAAGACCTTTAGATCAGGATATTGAAGGTGTTTTCGACTCCAATAAAAACTTGCATTTAAAAAAAGGCGAAGCGATTCGATGGATTTTGTTTGATGAAAATGAGAATCCGATCGGTCGCGTAGCTGCTTTTTATGAAAAGACTGAACCTGATAAGAGTAATCTTAAAATAGCCGGCATGGGTTTTTTCGAAGTTATAGAGGATGAAATTGCTGCTGTAACATTGTTTGATGCATGTAAAAATTGGTTAAAAGAAAAAGGATTTGAGGGCATGGATGGTCCTATAAATTTTGGTGAACGCGATAGCTTTTGGGGATTAATGGTCAAAGGATGGGAGTTTGAACCCACCTATAAAATGCCATGGACGAAGCCCTATTATATTTCATTTTTTGAAAATTATGGCTTTAAAGATTATTTCCAACAATATGTCTATGTTTCCTCGATTCGGGGAGCCAATGTTACTGCAGGTATAGAGGAGAAGGCTCAGCGAATTTATCAAAACCCCCAATATAATTTTAGACATATAGAAAAATCTAATCTGGCTAAATATGCTGAAGATTTTAAAATTATTTATAATGCTGCGTGGGCTAAATTTCCTGGTGTTAGTGAAATGTCATCAGAACAAGCTCAAAAACTAGTCAAACAAATGAAGCCAATCATTGACGAACAATTACTTTGGTTTGCGTATTCTGAAAATGATGAACCGGTGGCATTTTTTATTGTGATTCCTGATTTAAATCAAATCATTAAGCATTTGAATGGCCAATTGAACGCCTGGGGAAAGATTAAGTTTTTACTTTTAAAAAGTAGGGGAGTGCTAACCAGGACTTGTGGTGTTATTTTTGGGGTAGTTCCCGAGCATCAAGGGAAAGGTGTTGAATCTGCCATTGCCTTGCGTTTTAGAACTGCTGCGAGAGAAAATCCATTCTATCCTTATACCACCATGGATATGAATTGGGTGGGTGATTTTAATCCCAAAATGATGCGATTTGTATCCCAATTGGGAGCCACGAATGATAAAACATTTATTACTTACCGTTATTTATTTAATCCTAATCAGCCCTTTAGTCGTTGTCCTAAAGTAGGCTAAATTTTTTCAAAATGAGCTTATTAACAATTGGAACCGTAGCGTTCGACGCCCTTGAAACCCCTTATGGAAAAACTGATAAAATTATCGGCGGCTCTTGTACTTACATTGCTTTATCGGCTGCATTTTTTCTTCCTGAAGTCAATGTAGTGGCCGTTGTAGGGGATGATTTCCCACAAGAGTACATGGATTCATTGATGTCTAAGGGCATTAATTTGGATGGCTTGCAGATAAAAAAAGGGGAGAAATCCTTTTTTTGGGCGGGTAAATATCATAATAACATGAATTCGCGTGACACCTTAGTTACGGATTTAAATGTATTAGCAGATTTTAAACCCATGATACCCAATAGCTACCAGGATTGCGAGTTTTTGATGTTGGGAAATCTGACACCTCAAGTTCAAATGGAGGCTATTCAAGGATTAAAAAATCGACCTAAACTGGTGGTGATGGATACCATGAATTTCTGGATGGATGTTGCGATGGATGATTTAAAGCAGGTTTTAAAGTTGGTAGATGTGCTATGCATCAATGATGAGGAGGCACGCCAATTATCAGGGCAGTATTCTTTGAGAACAGCGGCTAAAATGATTATGGCAATGGGTCCAAAAACATTGATCATCAAAAAAGGAGAGCATGGTGCTTTATTATTCCAAGATACCAAGATGTTTTATTGTCCTGCACTTCCACTAGAGGAAGTTTTTGATCCTACAGGTGCTGGTGATACTTTTGTAGGTGGATTCATTGGTTATCTAGCACAAACCAACGATATATCCTTTGAAAACATGCGCAAGGCCATTGTTTATGGCTCCGCAATGGCATCATTCTGTGTGGAGAAATTTGGTACTGAACGACTTTTTGAGGTGACCGCTTCCGATTTAGAAGCAAGAGTAGGTGAATTTAAAGAGCTCGCTCATTTTTAATTTCCACCCACAACTACTTGAGTTAATTTAGAGGGGTCTAGGTATTTATTAGCTAGATCCCTTATCTCTTTTGGGGTGCAAGAAAAAATTTGATCTTGGAATTGATCATAATAATCGGCATCTAACCCTTCTAGTTCAATGATCTTTACTTTTTCTGCGATATCAAATGCTTGAGTTAATTCGCCAGTAAAGCTTCCCATTAAATAATTTTTTACTAGTGATAATTCTTCCTCAGAAACTAATTCTTCTCTCAAAATAGTCATTTCTTTTTTGATCTCGGAGATTGTTTCTGTGACATTTTCGTTTTTCACATCGGTACCTACTGCCCAATAGCCCGTTCGGTACATCGGAATTATTGAGGAAGAAATTCCATAGGTAAATCCCTTCTCTTCCCTGATGTTTTTTTGGAGTCTTGAGCCGAAAAATCCACCAATTAGTGTATTTAGGACACTAAATTTAAAATAATCTTCACTTTTTCTATTGATCGATTGTACTCCTAATCGGATTGAACTTTGCAAAGCATCAGCTCTAATTTCTTTTGTTGAACTAGGTGCTATGCTGGTTGGATTCTGGGCCAATAATTGTTCTTTTGAATGGAACACAAGCTCACCAAGAGTAGATTCCAAAATTTTAATTTCTTCATTTGATACTTTGCCTGAAAGGAAAATAGATGGCACTTGATTTGCCCAAGTTCTTTGATAAAAAGTAGTCAGTTCGCTAAGTTCCAAGAGTGCTAATGACTCTGGAGTAGCCGCACGTCCATATGGATCAATTTCAAAAAGTTTATTTCTCAATATTTGGCTAGCACTATACGCCGTTTTTTCCCAGTTTAGTTTATTTTTTTGAATTTCAATTTCTAATTCTTTTTGAAATTCATCCTCGGGAAAAATGCACATTTGAATCATTTCAGCTACGTAGGGCATGAGTGCGCCGAAATGTTTCACCAAACCATATACGGTAAATGTAGCTTGATCTAACGTAGCTTGGATATCCCAAAATGCTCCATGAAAGTCAAATGATTGATGAATGTGCAAAGCATCATGTTTGCTTGTTCCACGCTTCATTAATTGGGCCGTTAAACTTGCTAATCCCGCTGCTTCACTATGTATTCCTCCTGCTTTGGTACTTAGCTCAAATTTGAAAACTGGCTGATCTCCTAGATTGACTGAGTTAACGACGATCCCATTTTTCAAGTGGTGTTTAAGGGCAGAAGGAAATTTGATTTTTTCAATAGGAAATGCTCCGGGAGCTTTACTTCTGTCCAACATCTCAATAGGGTGTTTATAAAAAACAAATGACATTCAATAATGAATGTCATTTGCAATAAAAAAATATATTCTAATTATTTTTTAGGTGTATCGTTGTTGATAGCAGCTAATAAAGTAACTCTTAATGTATTGGCCAATGGGCTACTTGTTCCTGTTGGAACTAAGTATGCAAAGTCAAAACCGTATTTTTGATCTAATTTAAGACCTACTCCGAAAGTGAAATATTTGCGATTCCCTTTCATCTCTGTTTCGTTGAAATATCCACCACGCAAAGCAAAAGTATTATTGAATAAATACTCAGCTCCTAAAGAAGTAGTAAATTCTTTTAATTCCTCACCAAAACCATCTTCAGCATCAAACAATGAACCGAAGATTCCACCTATTGCAGATGAGTTAGAACCTGTTGGATCTGTTTTGGTTGGCGTAGGAACCATTAATTTATTGAAATCTAAAGTAAATGTTAACCTGTTCTTGTCATCTACATTTTTAACTGTCGCAATACCCGCTCTTAGATTTGTTGGAATAAAATTCTTATCTAATCCACCGTACGAAACTTTTCCAGAAATATTTGATAACATCAAACCATAGGTGTAGTTCCAATTTTTTTCTGAGGTATTATTCCAATAAAGAGATAAATCAGCCGCTACCGTTTGTGCTGGTTTCATAGCTGAAGTACCTGCACCCTGATAAGTTCCTAAAAGGTTTGAGTTAATATATTTCAAGTTTAAACCTAATGACAAGGTATTTGACAATTTTCTTGCATGTGATACAGTCAATGCGTATTCCTTGGAATTAAAATTACCAGCACTTGTTCCTGTAGCTGTAGTAGCTTGAAATAAACCTTGGTCAAAATAATTGATCGAAAATCCGAACGCCTGGCCTTTAGCTGTTTTCTTGTAACCAGCAATATTATAAAGCGCCATGTCATTGACTAAGTTACGCAACCATGGGGTATATGAAATAGCAAATCCTAAATCTTTATCAGCAGAAGCTAACTTTGCAGGATTCCAATAAATTGCGTTTACATCCGAAGAAATGGCTACTCCCGCATCACCCATGGCCGCTGAACGTGCATCTGGTGTTACATTCATGAATAACATGGTTGGCGTTGGTATTCTTCCAGAATTCAACTGACCTGAAACCAAAGTTTGACCTATTGCGAAGTTACATACTAATAGCGCTATTGCGGATAGTAATGATCTTTGGAGAATAGAAATTTTTGTCGTCATCGGTTAATAATATTAGATTGTCTAGTAATTGCAAATTATTTAAGGTCAAAAATAAGTATTTTTAAAGTATTTAGTGTTTAAAAATGTAAAATATTTTATAAAATTTATTTTAGGGTCGTGATTTTTCCACTGATCAAAATAGTTTCATTGTTTTTACTTGGCAATAATTCTAATTTAAACACTGATTCGCCAATTAATTTAGCTAATTCTTCCTCACTCCAATCTATGCTTAATTCAAAGTCCACATTTGAAAAATAGGTAACATTCCCTTTTTTTATCAAAAGTAGCTGACCTAAAATATTAAAAATTCTTAGATCATATTGATAAATATCCCAAGGTATTTGGCCGATTGCCTTGAACTGCAATCGATTACTCATGGGGTTAGGAAATACTACCCATTCTAAACGACTAGCTTCAGAATTTATTACTTTCATTTCAAAAATTAGTTTTTGCTGGTTATAATTTCCATCCCAACAATTCATCTTAAATGTATAATTTCCAGGTTTTAAGTTTTTAAATAGGTATGTAAATATTCCTCTCTGGGGAAAACCCACTTCGGGAATAAAATAATCTGATAATTTAATTCTGAGGGTATCATTCACGATTAGCTCGGCAAATTCATTTTTATCATTTGCCCAACGAAGAGAATTATCGTCTTCTATTCTAATTTTTAATTCAAAACTACTATTCTTTGTTTGGAATTTGTTTGACTCGGGCTCCATTACCGTTATGCTAGGAGGTTTTGTATCCATTGTAACGGAGTTGGAAATTGAAACAGGAAGCGATTTGAATCCATTGATTTTTTCTCCTGTATTTGACTGACCTATTATTTTTCCCATCAAAGGTCCATTTGAGTTGGGAATCGATTTTTGACTCACTGAGAATCCAGCTCCAGTCATTTGAATATTAGATGTCCAAATTAAATCGCCCTCAGTAAAATACTCATAGGCGTTTGTTTTTGTAC
>CANHXO010000020.1 GCA_947464595.1 Cytophagaceae bacterium | reverse complement strand
TTTTCGGTAAAAGTTTTGACCACTTTGGCCACCTCTCCGCTGGGTTGATATTGAATATATCCATAACCGGTATCTGGCCTAGTGGGCACAATTCCCAGCGTAACCAAATGAGATTCGGATGCGGCTTCCAGTGCTTCTTTGATTCGAGATTTAAAGGCATCTTCTTTTAAAATGACATGGTCAGCGGGTGCAACAATTAATCTTGCTTTAGGATGTTTTTTACCAATTTTATAGGCTGCATAAGCTATGCAAGGAGCAGTATTTCTCCTTTGTGGTTCTTCAAGAATTTGATCAGGACTCAAGAATGGCAATTGTTCTTTCACCAAGTCTGCAAATTCAACACTTGTCACTACATATATATTTTCGTTCGGTATCATTCCCTGAAAACGCTCAGCGGTTTGTTGGAGCATCGTTTTCCCCACCCCAAGGACATCGTGGAATTGCTTCGGGTTTGCACTTCTACTGATAGGCCAAAAGCGAGTTCCTATTCCCCCCGCCATAATTATCAAGAACGTATTTTTCATATTAATGCTTTTGACTTGTAAATGCATCGACTCGAGCTTTTGCATTTTCTCGAATAGGGGCATAAAAAAGATTTAAATCAGCTTTGTGCCAATTTTTTAAATGTACAAACTTCCGACCAAAAACATAAGGGGTATGGGTCCACAATACCCCTAAATGATTCTGAGCATCTGCAAAGTTTTTAACCCATTTAAATCCATAGGATACACCTCCCTGGTTTAATTCTTTAGGGGCAAATTTTTCATCTAATGTCCAAGTTAATGGATTTGTCGATACCAGTTCTGTTGGCGTTTTAGGATGCCAGTCGGGCAAATATCCTTGTAAAAAAGTGGTATATGCAATAAAACAGCCTGTTTGAGTCGATGTTTCACAAGGCTTGATGTTTTGGAAGATATTTTTGGGAGTTGCAATTCCAATGATATAGGCAGATACTAATTGTTTTTGAAGCTCTTTCCCATCAAAGAATTCTTGCATAAGTCTGGTCGCATGAACAGTTCCTTGGCTATGGGATGCGATAATTATAGGCCTTCCCTCATTATAATGGGATAAATAAAATTGGAATGCTTTCTTAACATCGGCATAAGCTAAGTCTAAAGCCGCTGCTTTATCTTCCTTAAATGGCGTAACAAATGCATGATAATGAGCTTGTCTGTAGCGTGGAGCGTATATTCGACCAGCAGCATTAAAAATAGTGGCCTGATTTAAGATAGTGGTACTGTCAACAAGCGCATTCAAATAGCTATCGCTAAAGGTTGCATTCCATTTAAATTCATTCGTGGGCTCGTAGGTTAAAATCGTTGGATGTATAAAAAAAACATCAGCCTTAGCGTTTGCTTGCTCATCCTGAAATGGCGATCCCTTGGGAACCAGGTCTGCTGCATCTTTTTTAGTTGGCAAGGCCGCCCAATTATTTACATCTGCATAGTCAGATTCAGGAGGTGCAGGCGTATCTTTCCATCGTACCTGCAAGGTCACAGGGGTGCTTGATTTGCAATTTTGCAAGATCAAAGTTATTGAGCACACCCAAAAACACAGTATAAAATTTCTCATGGGTCCTAAATTATAGAACAAATGTAAGAAGAAAAGAGACCTTTTGATATATTGAAAAAGAGATAGATAGGTTATAACCTTCTTAAATCATCCGATGAAATAAAAATATTTTCTTAAAAATTAGTAATTTTTTGATACAACGAGTGGCCATTACATAATTCTTACGTAGCTTTGTTGCAAAAGTGTAACCTTATAATCAAAATAAGTAACTAACAATCTTTATTATGAAAAGAATTATTACTCAAATCTTACCCATTTTCACGTGCATTTTTCTTCTAGGTTTTGCTGCTATGGCACAGACCAAATTAGCTGGAAATGTTCGCGATGCTGCTTCAAAAGAAGCACTTATTGGGGTTAGTATCTCTGTAAAGGGGAAAGTAATTGGTACCATTTCAGATGCTAAAGGAAATTTTTCTTTAAGCACAACGACGCCAGTACCCTTTACTTTAGCAGTTTCTATGGTGGGATACGAGCGCCAAGAAATCGTGGTAACAGCAGCAACTTCCAATCTTAACATCTCGTTAAAGGAGCAAGCTACTTTGGGTCAAGATGTGGTTGTATCTGCATCTAGGATTCAAGAAAGTGTATTGCAGTCACCAGTGACGATAGAAAAAATGGATATTCGTGCGATTAGAGAGTCGGCGGCACCTTCTTTTTATGATGCATTAAGAAATTTAAAAGGGGTTGAAACAAGTACGCAATCAGTTTCTTTTTCATCCATCAACATGCGTGGATTTAATAGCAACGGTAATACACGTGTTGTCCAATTAATTGACGGAATGGATAATCAAGCTCCAGGTTTGAATTTCTCGGTAGGTAATATTGTCGGTATTTCAGAATTAGACTTAGAAGGAGTGGAATTGTTGCCAGGCGCTTCATCTGCTTTATACGGTCCAAATGCATTGAATGGTATTATTTTGATGAATTCAAAGTCACCTTTCTTATACCAAGGTTTAAGTGCTCAGGTAAAAGTAGGTGCAATGAGTGCTTCAAATCGTACAGAAGTAACAACGCCATATAGTGATATCGCCATTCGTTATGCGAAGGCATTTAATAATAAATTAGCACTCAAAGTAAATTTCAACCAATTAATGGCAGATGACTGGCAAGCGACAGATACACGCGACCAATCATTGTTGAATGGATCTTTGTTAGGGCCAGGTTCTCGTGGATCAAATTTAGCTTATAATGGGGTTAGTGTTTTTGGTGATGAGACAAACGTAAATATGTTGACTTCTTTGTTGCCTATATTAGGTGTTCCAGCTGGTTTACCTTCTTCACACCCATTATTTAGGCAATCTCAGATTTCTGGAGGTCTTGCTGGTATTTCAGCATTAACAGGTGTTTCAAGAGAAGATATATTTAAAGGAGTAATCCCTAATTCATTTATTTCTCGCGAAGGCTATGCAGAGCGTGATTTGTCTTCTTATGCAAATCGTAACATTAAGTTCAATGCAGCGTTACACTATCGATTTAATGACGATGTAGAGTTAATTCTACAAGGTTCTTATGGACAAGGTACAACGATGTATACAGGGGCTGATCGTTATTCCATTAAGAATTTCTCGATGGGACAATATAAGGCAGAGTTGAAAGGAAGTAATTTCTTCTTACGTGCTTACACAACCCAAGAAAATTCTGGGGATGCTTATGCCACAGGAACTTTAGGACAATTAGTCAATGAGGTAGCTAAGCCATCAACAGATTGGTATCCTCAATACTTTCAAACATTTTTAGGTGCAGCATTTCCCGTTTTTCAAGCTGACTTTACGTCTGGCCTGATGTCAGGTCTAAATCCAAATGCTGCACTGGTAAGAGCTACTAAAACAGTACAGTCTAGTTACTCTACTTTCCATGGAGTTGCACGTTCTGCATCTGATGCAGGTCGTTTAGTTCCAGGAACGGCAGGTTTTAATGCAGCTGTAGAAGCCATCAAAAAGAAAGCGCTTCCACAAGGTGCTAAATTCACAGACAAGTCAGCCTTATATCATTATGAGGGGATGTACAACTTCACAGAGAAGTTAAACAATAAATTAGAAATGATTGTAGGGGCCAGCTATCAAGTGTATGCTTTAAATTCAGAAGGTTCTTTGTTTGCCTTGAAAGATGATGGCAGCGAGTTCACTATCAATGAATATGGTGGATATGTTCAATTAGGTAAAAAGATGTTTGCGGATAAATTCAAATTAACGGGTTCTATGCGTTATGATAAAAACGAAAATTTTGAAGGCCAGTTTAGTCCACGTTTGACGGGGGTTTTGACACAAGGACGTTCTAATTTCCGTGCATCGTATCAAACAGGTTTCCGTATTCCAACGACACAAGATCAGTACATCAATTTAAATACTCCATCTGCTCGTTTGCTAGGAGGTCTTCCAGTGGTACAAGATCGTTATAAATTATCAGGTAACTCTTTTACCTTACAATCTGTGTTAGCAGGAAGGCCGGAGACTTATACAGCTAAAGCTTGGAAGCCAGAGCAAGTACAAACACTTGAATTCGGTTACAAAGGATTCTTAGGAGATAAGTTATTGGCCGATTTCTATGTCTACCAATCGAACTTTACTAATTTCTCAGCAGGTATGGTTGTCGTTCAATTACCTTCTCAACACAAAGATGCAACGGTTGTAGGAAATAAAGTTTTCTCTTTCCCTTCAAATGTTCAGAATGAAGTAGTTACAAACGGTTGGGGATTAAGTTTAGATTACCAATTAGGATCTAACTGGGCTTTAGGAACTAACGTTTCTTACAATGCAGTTAAGGATAATGGTGGTTTAGTGGATTATCAACTAGCCTTTAATACACCGAACTATCGTACAAACGTTTCGTTAAGTAACCGCAACATCGGTGGTTCTGGTTGGGGATTCAGCACTGTTTGGAGATACCAAGATCAATTCGTTTGGCAATCGTCGATTGTTAACCAAGTGGTTAATCAATCCCAACAAAGTTTAATTCCTGCTTTCCATACATTAGATGCACAGGTGAGTAAGAAATTATCTGCGATGAAGACTATTTTGAAAGTAGGTGGTTCTAATTTATTAGGTGCCGCTTATACGACAGGTTGGGCTAACCCAACTGTTGGAAGTATTTACTATGTTTCTTTAACTTTTGATCAGTTATTGAATAAGTAGTCATCATATAAAATTATCTTGAGGCTGTCCCTAAAAGGACAGCCTCTTTTTTTGTACCTTTGCGCATTATATCTGATTTTTATATGCAGCAGCCCACGGATTTAACTGGATTTTCTCACATCGAAGTGTTGGGCGCGCGTGAACATAATTTAAAAAACATTGATGTTTTAATTCCCCGTAACCAACTGGTTGTCATTACTGGCATTTCTGGATCGGGGAAATCATCTCTTGCCTTTGATACGATTTATGCTGAAGGCCAAAGGCGTTACATGGAAAGTTTTTCTGCCTATGCGCGTTCATTCTTAGGGAATATGGAACGTCCTGACGTGGATAAAATCAATGGCTTATCCCCTGTAATTTCCATTGAACAAAAGACCACTTCTAAAAATCCGCGATCTACCGTAGGAACCACCACAGAGATTTATGATTTTATGCGCTTGCTTTTTGCACGCGCTTCAGATGCTTTTTCATACCTATCGGGGGAACGAATGGTGAAGCAGTCGGTGGATCAAATCATATCGACCTTAATGAGTCAGTTCTCTTCTTCAAAAGTCTGGTTCCTAGCCCCCTTAGTGAAAGGACGGAAAGGCCATTACCGTGAACTATTTGTACAGATTGCCAAGTGGGGATATACGAAAGTACGTGTGGACGGGGAAGTGATGGACCTAACTCCCAAAATGCAATTAGACCGTTTTAAAGTCCATGACGTGGAAGTTGTGGTCGACAGACTTGTCGTTTCGGATACAGAAAGATTGCGCATTTCACAATCCTTGCAAACAGCGATGAACATAGGCAAGGGCCAAGTTTTTGTTTTAGATGAAGAGAGTAAATTACACTATTTTTCACAAACATTGATGGATCCCAAAACAGGTTTATCCTACGATGAACCGGCACCTAATTCATTTTCTTTTAACAGTCCTTATGGAGCATGTCCTTGTTGCAATGGCTTGGGAGTGGTCGAAGAAATTACCGAAGAATCTGTCATTCCGGATTCTTCTCTTAGTATAATTCGTGGTGCAATTGCGCCGATAGGCGAGTATAGGGAGCTGTGGATTTTCAAACAATTAGAGGTGCTTTTAAAACCATATGCCGTCGGTTTATCTACCCCCATCGCTAAATTCCCAAGAGAGGCACTTGATTTAATGTTGTATGGTACGGATGAACCTGTTCCTGTTCCTTCAAAAAAATATGTGGGCACAGAATGGAGCACCAAATACGATGGAATTATTAATTTTCTGAAGCGCCAACAAGACAGTGGGTCCGAGAAAACGCAAGATTGGTTAAAGGATTTTTTAGAGATAAAAACATGTCCAGATTGTGATGGATTTAGGTTAAAAAAAGAATCGTTGCATTTTAAAATTGATGGACATCATATTGGCGAATTAGCCCAAATGGATGTGAGTGATTTAGCAGATTGGTTTTCGAATTTGGAGGAGCGGATTTCAGACCGACAAAGACAAATTGCCACTGAAGTTTTAAAAGAAATCAATAAAAGAATAGGCTTTTTAACGCAAATAGGTCTTACTTATTTGACGCTAGACCGACCTATGAAAAGTTTGTCGGGCGGCGAATCTCAACGAATTCGTTTGGCCACTCAAATCGGGACTCAATTAGTGGGCGTGCTTTATATTATGGATGAACCTTCTATCGGTTTGCATCAGCGCGATAACGAAAAGTTAATTTTAGCGTTGAAAGATTTAAGGGATTTGGGCAACTCAGTCCTTGTGGTGGAACATGACAAGGATATGATGCTGGAGTCTGATTATATATTAGATATTGGGCCGGGAGCGGGCCGACATGGTGGAAATGTGATCGGTTTTGGAAGCCCTAAGGAATTTTTACAATTAGGTACCCCTACCGCAAATTACCTAAATGGAGCATTAGAAATTGAGGTGCCTTCAGCTCGTAGAGCAGGCCATGGAAATTCTATTGTGTTGAAGGGAGCACATGGAAATAATTTAAAAAATGTCAGTGTTGAGTTTCCTTTAGGAAAATTTATTACAGTGACGGGGGTATCTGGTTCTGGAAAATCTACGTTAATTCATGATACGTTAGTGTTAAAATTGAAGCAGTTTTTTGATCGTACCAAACGCGAACCCATGCCTTTTAAATCAATCACGGGCCTCGAATTTATCGATAAGGTGATTGAGGTGGATCAATCGCCTATTGGTCGTACGCCGCGGTCAAATCCTGCTACTTACACCAACATGTACACGGATATTAGAACTTTGTACTGTGAACTACCGGAATCAAAAATTCGGGGATACAAAGCTGGTCGATTCAGCTTTAATGTTAAGGGAGGACGTTGTGAAAGTTGCGAAGGAGCGGGGCGAAAAAAAATTGAAATGGAGTTTTTGCCAGATGTTTTTGTTGAGTGCGAAACATGTAAGGGGAAAAGGTTTAACCGAGAAACCCTAGAAGTTCGTTTCAAGGGTAAATCCATTTCTGATGTATTGGATATGACGGTGGAACAAGCGCTCGATTTTTTTGAGCATCAACCCCGTATTTTTCGAAGGGTTCAAACTTTATCTGAAGTCGGCTTAGGTTACATTACTTTAGGGCAGCATGCGACAACGCTTTCCGGAGGAGAGGCGCAAAGGGTTAAACTAGCGGAAGAATTATCGAAAAAAGATACAGGTAAAACACTCTACGTATTAGATGAACCTACCACAGGTTTGCATTTTCAGGATGTCAAATTATTGTTAGATGTGTTGCAAAAATTAGTGGATAAGGGCAATACGGTGTTAGTGATTGAACATAATATGGATGTGATTAAGGTTTCAGATTATATTATAGACATGGGACCCGAAGGAGGAAATGCTGGGGGCCAATTGCTAATTGCGGGGACACCGGAACAAGTAGCAAAAGCAAAAAACAGCCATACTGGAAGATTTTTGAAAAAAGAACTTTAAGCTAAAAATATGATTTTAGTTCTTAAGGCAAGGTAATTTTCAGTGGGGCAAAAATTTACCTGAAAATATGAGCATTATGATTTTTTTCTAGCTTAAAATTATTTAGTTTTCGACTTGAAATCCTTACCTAAATGTTTCCTTCTTAGGGGGGTATTTTTTGATTAATCCATGGATATGACTTATTTCTTTCAATTTCTTTTCATCGCTTTACTCGCCTCCATGAGTTATTTAATTGCCATGCGATTTAAAGTAATATTGGCCACTATTCGATTGTCACAACCAATTCAATTAACAGACCAACCAAGCGAACGCTGGAAGCGCGTATTTCTTCTCGCTTTCGGGCAAAAAAAAATGTTTCAAAAACCTGTTGTGGGTATTATGCATTTCTTGATTTACATCGGTTTTGTTTTGATTAATGTGGAGATTTTGGAAATTATTTTGGATGGAATTTTTGGAACTCATCGATTATTTGCTCCTTTTTTAGGCACACTTTATCCCCTTCTTTTGAATTTCTTTGAGCTTTTAGCTGGTGGTGTATTCGTCGCTTGTTTTGTATTTTTTGCTCGTCGGGGCCTATTTAAAGTGAGTCGTTTACAGGCTGAAAATCATGCTGAATTAAAGGGATTCCCGATTCAAGATGCCTATACTATTTTGATTGTTGAGTGTGTGTTGATGGCTGCATTATGGACGATGAATGCAACGGATGCTATTTTGCAAACTAGGGGAGTTGAACATTATCAGGCTGTTGGTTCTTTCATTATTTCGAAAAACTTAATTCCTTTATTGAGTTCATTGAGTACGGAAGTTTTGTTGTTGGTCGAGCGATTATCTTGGTGGTTTCACATCGCCGGCATCTTGGGGTTTGCCCTTTATGTAACCTATTCTAAGCACTTGCATATCTTTTTTGCATTTCCAGCGGCTTATTTTTCTAGTTTAAAATCTTCGGCCTACATTCCTAGTTTGTCCGCTGTCACACATGAGGTTAAGTTGATGCTGGGCCAACCGGTTTCAGGCGAAGTTGCGCCAACAACCTTGCGATTTGGGGCAAAGGATGTCATGGATTTGAATTGGAAAAATCTGTTGGACGCCTATAGTTGCACGGAATGTGGGCGCTGCACAGATGAATGCCCAGCTAACCAAACGGGTAAATTATTATCTCCTCGAAAAATCATGATGGACACCCGAGATAGGTTGGAGGAAGTTGGCCAAATTTTGATAAAAAATAAAGGCCAATTTGTCGAGGATGGGAAGTCGCTCATGGATAAAATTAGTCCTGAAGAATTGCGTGCATGCACCACATGTCAAGCCTGTGTAGAAGCATGTCCCATGGAATTATCTCCCTTAAATATTATTTTGGAATTGAGAAGGTACCAAATCATGGAAATGTCAGATGCACCTTCCGCCTGGAATTCTATGTTTTCTAATATTGAAACGAATCAAGCCCCATGGAAATTCAATCCTTCGGATCGAATGAATTGGGCAAAATCATAAGTAATGAAAAAAATATTCATATGTTTGGTAGCGATAGTGGCTATTTATTTTTTAGGCCCTAAGCCGGAGGCTCCTGTATTGAATGCGAGTCCCACTTGGGTTCAAATTCCAGATTCGATGCGGCAAATATCTGAGTTTGTGCAACAGAAGGAATCAGAGAGTACGCAACTAAAGCCTGATAATGAAGCAAAAATTATCTGGGTGGATTCATTGAATCCTCAAAAAACAAAATATGCCTTTTTGTATGTCCATGGTTTTTCTGCCTCACAGATGGAGGGTGATCCAGTACACCGCCAAGTGGCCGCAGCTTTTAACGGGAACTTAGTCTTGGCTAGAGTCGCGGGGCATGGTGAAAAAACCTCAGATCAGACTTTGGGCAATGTATCGGCGGATGACTATTATGCCAGTGTTGAAAATTATTTGGCGATTGCAAAGAAAGTGGGCCAAGAAGTCATTGTCATGGGGACATCCTTTGGTGGGGCGATGTCGGTTTATTTAGCTTCAAAACATCCAGAAATTAAAGCCATCATTCTATTTGGCCCTTGCATTGAGGTGGCAGATCCTAATGCAGCGCTTTTAGATAATCCTTGGGGACTCCAACTAGCGCGACTCATAAAAGGGGGTAATTATAATGAAATACCGACTAAAAGTAAGGAACATGATGCCTATTGGAATTTACATTATCGGTTGGAAGCTATTGTCGAGATGCAAAACTTTTTAACGCACACAATGCATAAAGAAGTTTTTAGCCAAGTGAAAATGCCTGTTTTGTTGACGTATTATTATAAAGATGAGGCGCACCAGGATCAGGTAGTTTCGGTGAAAGCGATGCAGGAGATGTTTCCTGAGTTGGGCACGGTTCCAGCACTTAAGCGTGAAATTGCCTTTCCTGAATCAGGTAATCACGTAATTACATCCCCTATTTTGGGAAATAAAACGGAGTTGCCCATGCAAGCATCCGTTCAGTTTTTAAAAGAAGTGGTCAAATTAACTAAATAATTATGTCAGAGGTGGTATTAAATATTCGAACAATGGCTGATTATCTAGCTAAGGGAGAAATGCCAGAATACTTATTTTGGGTAGGCTGCGCAGGTTCATTTGATGATCGACAAAAAAAAGTGACGCGCGCTTTTTGTGAGATTTTACAGAAAGCCGCTATTTCATATGCTATTTTGGGTACAGAGGAGTCTTGTACTGGAGATCCAGCACGCAGAACGGGCAATGAGTTTTTGTTTCAAATGCAAGCGATGGCTAATATTGAGGTCCTCAATATGTATCAAGTTAAAAAAATTGTGACCGCCTGTCCACATTGTTTTAATACCCTCAAAAATGAATATCCGAGCCTTGGGGGAACCTACGAGGTGATTCACCATACCGAACTATTAGCTCAATTACTCCAAGCGGGTAAAATAGAAATTTTAGAAGATAGAGAGGAAGTGGCTTTTCACGACTCTTGTTATTTGGGTCGGGGAAATGGAATTTACGAGGCTCCTAGAGCGATTATTTCGGGTCTTCAAAAGGACCTGAAAGAACTAAAAAGTTGCCGTACCAAGGGTCTTTGTTGTGGTGCGGGTGGGGCTCAAGTTTTTAAAGAACCAGAGCCAGGAGCAAAGGACATACAAGTCAAACGGACGGAAGAAATCATTGAATCCGGAGTAAAAAAAGTAGCCATAGCTTGTCCATTTTGCATGGTGATGATACAAGATGGTTTGAATAAATCGGGACATGACCAAAGTATTCAAGTGGTTGATTTAGCAGAATTAGTACAAAAAGCGATGAAATAAGATGTATATACCCTTCTCACAAATGCCTGGTCATTCCCGAGTTTGGGTATATCAAGCAAACCGATCTCTGAGTGATTATGAAGTAGAGCAGGTTAGCACCTACCTAAAAAATGAAATGGACATGTGGGCCGCCCATGGTGCGCCATTAAATGCATCTTTTGAAATTCGTTTCATGCAAGTGTTTATTATTGCGGTCAATGAAGATGTAAACCAGGCGTCTGGTTGCTCGATCGATGCCTCAACTCGCTGGTTTAAGACTTTAGGGGAAAGTTTACAGCTTGATTTTTTTGATCGGCAGATTGCGAAAATCAAGGGAGACCAAATCAATTTAATACCTCTGACAGCGATAAAAGAGTACATTGCTACAGGGAAATTAGTTGCAGAGGATCTAGTCATTCCTCCCCTTACATCTGATTTACATCAATACAGAGGCCATTGGCTTCAAAAGGTCAGTGAATCATGGTTGAAGAAATATGTAGTGCCAACCCACATTTAAAATGGCTGAAGATTTAATCAAAATTAACGGTACAAGAGCAGATCAATACGCGAATTTGTATCCTCAAGTGAAGTCTTTATTGGATGGAGAGCTAGACACGTATGCCAATCTAGCCAATATTGCTGCGGCCATACACGATATTTTTGGTTTTTTTTGGGTTGGTTTTTATTTAGTCAAAGGAGATGAGCTCGTGTTGGGACCCTTTCAAGGCCCTGTTGCTTGTACGCGGATCCCGTTTCATAAAGGAGTTTGTGGATATACCTATCGGGTAGGAAAAACAGTGATTGTTCCTAATGTCGATGAATTTCCAGGACATATTGCCTGTGCCTCAGCCTCAAAATCGGAAATAGTTGTCCCCGTTTATTTTGAAAATAAAGTGATTTTGGTCTTAGATGTTGACTCAGATTGTTTGAATGATTTTAATGCCGAAGACCAAATAGGCCTTGAAAAAATCATGGGTTTAATTGAGGAAAATTGGGGGAACTGGAATTAGCGTAGTTTAGCTATCACTGTTTCTCCTCCCACTGGTTTGTCTCCCAAATTGACACAAATTTCAGCATCTAGGGGTAAGAAAATATCGATTCTACTTCCAAATTTGATAAATCCGAATTCTGAACCTTGGGTGACTGAATCGTTTTCCTTTGCGTACCAACAAATTCTTTTGGCCAGTGCACCGGCTATTTGGCGAAATAATATTTCAGTTCCATTTTCATGCTTGACCACATAGGTTGTGCGCTCATTTTCAGTACTTGATTTAGGATGCCATGCCACAAGGAATTTCCCTGGATGATATTTAAAGTAAGATACAATCCCCGAAATAGGGTTAAAATTAATATGCACGTTTAATGGCGACATAAAGATGGAAATCTGTCTGCGTGCACCTTTAAAATATTCAGATTCTACGGTCTCTTCGATGACAACTACTTTGCCATCGGCTGGTGCAATGATATGTTGAGGGTTAATTTCGGTATGACGCGTAGGGACTCTGAAAAATTGTAAAATAATCAAATAAAATAATGAAGTAATCACAACGATGAATTCTCTCAAGTATTCTCGATCTGGAAAAAGATAGGCAAAAAATGCATTGATGCCTAGGACAATGATGAGTGATGTGATTAATAAAGTCCTTCCTTCGCGGTGTAAGGTCATAATTTAATTATTTCAAAGGTTTTATGCTAAACCTGTTTATTTGGTTTTCAAAATTAGCCAATTTTGTTTAAAACTAGGCCAAGATTTTTAATTCATGCGATAAGAATTAGGTAGAATTTGTCTAAAAAATTGCATTTTTGAATTGAATTTTATTCTCATGAGGTATTTAAGGGTATTCATTAGCTTGCTTTTGTCTTTTTTTTATGGGAACATTTTAGCTCAATCAGCTAAATGGGCCCAACCTTCTACAGGTAATTATTGCCAAATTAACTTCGAAACAAAAGAATATTTTGAGAATACGGACGGCAATCAGTGGAATAAAATAGCCGACCTAAGCTTTCAAGATATTAAAACCTACGATCTGATTTCGGGGAACAGGAACTTTCAAGAAATTCCAGTTCCGGGATCTAGCCTATCCTACTTATTAGTTAGTTGCACTGGCCAATTATATCAATTAGATCGCAAATCTTGGGTGTTAAAACGCATGGATCAAACTTTTTATCGAGGGTCTAATTGTCAGTCGGTAAAATTTCTAAGAAAGGGAACATTGTATTCCTTTGGAGGATATGGTTTTTGGCAATCAACAAATGTGGTCACGAAATACGATCCGATCAATAAGGAATGGTCTAGTATTGGCGTAAAAGGAGAAATTCCATTGGCGATCTTTGATGGAATTTCAGCCTATGTTCCCCAAAAAGATGTTTTTGTAACGATGGCTAATTTACATGTCAATGATTCTAAATTATATGAAAGCTCACAATTTGATTGGAACATTTATGAGTATGAGTTTAAGAGCCATAATTATAAAAACGTTGGCACCATTCATTTAGAGATTTTGAAAAAATATTTGGAAAAGGACATTTTTAGAAATTATTTATTTAATGGCAGGTATTTTATTTTAACGGACAAGTCACTCGCAGTTTATCGATATGATACCATGATTATCATTGATATACTGGACGATTACAAAACATATCAGTGGCGCAACTCTGGTCGATTTCCTGTTACTTTAAATAATGAAAATTTTAGTGAGTTGGAAATCCATTTAAAAGGTGTGGATACTTTGGCGTGGTCATCTACCTTTTCTTCCAAAAATTTGGCTAGTATAAAAGCTATACCTTATAAAATTGCGATTAAAGACCTTATGGCTGACTCTGATTATTTGGGTAAACTAACGGATGAACCTTGGTATATGGAATTCTTTAAAGTTATTATGTTGAGCATGGGTATTTTATTGATCCTATTTTTAGTTTTTGTTTTTGGCAATATTAAACGCAACCGACTTAAGCGAAATTTGAAAAATGTGTTGGGAGAAAACGAACAAAAGCTCTTGGATTTTTTATTGCTGAATTATCATCAAGGGTATATTAATGGCCACCAATTAATCGCTTATTTTGGCCGGCATAAAAGTTCTCCAGAATCGCAAAGGCAGTTTAGGTCTAAGTTGATCGATAATTTCACTAAATCATTATCGCTAGTATTCCGTGATTTAATGATCTTAGATATTCAACCAGATGAAAAAGATCAACGCATGTTGAATTATCGGCTTAATGCCAAAGTTTATCAAGTTCTTTCCAAACTCTAGTTATTTTTGAAAGATGATTACTGGATCCGTTTCTACGGTGTTGCTTTGATGGAATTCCTTGTCTTTGATGTAAATCTGGAATTTCAATGTATCATTAAATTCAGTGAAAAGAGGCGAATAGCCCTTATAGAAAGCATAAACAAATTGGGTTGAATAGGAAATGGATCCTTCTATGGGGCCTGGCTTTTGATCGGGGCGCAATTGAAAATTGATTAATCCACCGATTTTAGGGCTAAATAATACAGGCACATATTGGCCATTTTTTTTAAGCAAGACATCTACCTCAAAATTTCTAAAGTCCTTATATTTTGGATTGGCTTTTATTTCAGCTGCTGTAATCCCCAGATCTCCATCCCCATCCTCAAATCGTATACTCATAATGATGGAATCGATTTTTGTTTTCCCACCAAATCCATCATTGCTTGTTTTGGTGATTTTTTGAATGGATTCAAACTTAATGGCTGGCGTTGTACTAAATTCAGGTTCCTTCACGCAATTCCAAAGAAGTAGCGAGGTTAATAAGATAAAACTCAATAAAAAACTTTTATTGGACATCCAATTCTTCAATTTTGAATCGTAAAGTTAATGATTTGGTTTAATTTTGTATGAAATTCGAAATAAAAGGTATGCAGGAAAATCCTGAAATGGTGGAGTTGCAAATAAAAGCATTAAAACGTCGAGTTTTGGAGGTAAAGGATACTGATTTTGAGGAATTGGCCATCGAAATTTTTAAATTCCAGGCGCGACATAATCCCATCTATCAGTCTTTTCTTAGGATGTTGGATTGTTCGGTGGATTCTGTTCGATCGATGGACCAAATTCCTTTTATGCCCATTGAACTTTTTAAAACATTCCAAGTTCAGACTGGGTTTTCTCCGGTACTTTTTAACTTTGAAAGTTCAGGTACCACTGGGCAAATACCCGCTAAACATGCGGTATGCGACCCCGGTTTTTATCAATTAAATTCTCTGAATGCCTTTAATCAGCTTTTTGGGTCAATAACGGATTATCACATTTTCGCTTTATTGCCTTCTTATTTGGAGAGAAATACTTCTAGTTTGGTTTTTATGATGGATCATTTCATTCAAGAATCAAAATCTGAATTTTCTGGATTTTTTTTAAATCAATATGCTGAGTTGCTAAGCCAGATTCAAGAGGCATTAAAAACAAACCGTAAAATTTGGGTCATGGGGGTGACTTTCGGTCTTTTAGATTGGATAGATTCGGGGCAAGAATTTTTATTTTGGAAGGAAGCCATCCATGAGGGACGCATCATGGTTATGGAAACTGGGGGGATGAAGGGACGCAGAGAAGAGTGGATACGAGACCGTATTCATGCTTATATGATGCAGCATATGGGATTAAAAGGGGTAGCTTCTGAATACGGAATGACTGAATTATTTTCTCAAGCCTATTCGTTTTCAGATGGAATTTTTGTGCCATCCAATACGATGCGCGTACTTTTACGGGAGGTCAATGACCCCTTTTCATTAGTCAAAACACCTGGTAAAATAGGTGGTATCAAAGTAATTGATTTGGCAAATGTTGAGTCTTGTTCCTTTATTGAAACCCGAGATTTAGGTTCTCTAGAGGAAGATGGTATTCGATTTAAGGTGCTTGGCCGCTTTGATAATTCAGAAATGCGGGGCTGTAGTTTGATGGTATCTGAGCCTTACTAAATAGTTTTAAGGATGAGGCACTAACCAAGATGACCCGTCGGCGTAAAATTCATTTTTCCAAATAGGCACTTCTTTTTTTAAGGTATCAATCAGCCATTGGCATGCCTCAAAAGCCTCTGCTCGGTGTACACAAGTGACTCCTATGATTACAGCGATGTCACCGATTTCTAAGGGACCTGTTCTGTGACAAACAGCTGCTTTGATGATCGGCCATTTTTCACCTGCGGTCTTAATTAATTTTTCGATTTGTTTGACCGCCATAGGGGAATAGGCCTCCATCGTTAGTGCATTCACTTCTTTTCCTTGATTTTTATTTCGGATGGTGCCAATGAACAAGCAAATCCCTCCTGCCTCTTCAGCTTGCAAAAATTGGAATTGGGGATCGATCAAGAGCGGTGTATCGATGAGCTCAATTTTATGTTCCATTTTATTTTTTTTGATAGGTCAAAAAGCTGTATTGGAACTTATTTTTTTCATCCGTAATGCCCTTTTCCCGTGTAACAATTTCCCATGTATCCAGAGGGATCTCCGGGAAATACGTATCCCCATCAAAAATGTCATGGAGTTGGGTGACTAATATTTGATCTGCAACGGCAAGACTCATTTGGTATATTTCAGCGCCACCCACAATATAAATATCTTCTCTTGAGATCGATTTTGCCTTTAAAATGGCCTCTTCAAGAGAATGGGATACCAAGATGCCCTCAGGATTAAACGTTTCCTGACGCGTGATGGCAATCGTTGTCCTATTGGGTAGTGGCCGTCCAATCGACTCATAGGTTTTTCTACCCATGATGATGACATGTCCTGTGGTCAGAGTTTTAAATCGCTGCAAATCAGCGGGTAAATGCCAGATCAATGCATTATTTTTTCCAATGACCCTATTTTCGTCAAAAGCGACTAAGATTTTTATCAATTGTTCTAATTTTTTATCAAAAATAAGGGATTTTTTGAGATCTATTTAGCCCTATGTGGATATAAATGGATATATGAAAAATTGATAAATTTTATTTTCAATTATGCTTCCCAATTTGAGCTCAAACCACTAATTTTGTACAATTTTTGAGCCATACTGAAAGGCCAATCATTTTTGAATTTATAACGCTTTAAATTTATACTATCCTGTGCCTAAAGATTCGTCGATTAAATCAGTCCTAATTATTGGTTCCGGTCCCATTGTTATCGGTCAAGCCTGTGAATTTGATTATGCAGGCTCCCAAGCAGCACGTTCGTTGCGAGAGGAGGGAATTGAGGTCATTTTAATTAATTCGAATCCGGCGACTATTATGACGGATCCGATGAATGCGGATCATGTATATTTAAAACCTTTAGAAAAGGCGTCGATTATTCACATCTTAGAAAAACATCAAATTGATGCGGTGTTGCCTACTATGGGAGGCCAAACGGCCCTAAACTTGGCCATCGATTGTGATGCGGCGGGAATTTGGGAAAAGTATGGTGTTAAGATTATAGGCGTTGACATTGCTGCCATTGAAACGACTGAGGATCGCGAGAAGTTCCGTTTGAAAATGATCGAGATTGGTGTAGGTGTTTGTAAGGGTCGTACGGCTCGCTCCTTTTTAGAGGGAAAAGAGATCGCTCAAGAAACAGGTTTTCCATTGGTCATTCGTCCATCGTTTACCTTAGGAGGTACAGGTGGTGGTTTTGTTCATGACCCGAAAGATTTTGATGCGGCATTAAATAAAGGTTTACACGCTTCCCCTACCCACGAGGTGTTAGTGGAGCAATCCATCATGGGTTGGAAAGAATATGAATTAGAGTTACTTCGTGATCACATTGGGAATGTGATTATCATTTGCTCGATCGAGAATTTTGATCCGATGGGAATTCATACCGGTGATTCTATTACAGTAGCTCCTGCAATGACTTTGCCAGATACCATATACCAACGCATGAGAGACATGGCCATCAAGATGATGAATGCCATCGGTACTTTCGCGGGGGGATGTAATGTTCAGTTTTCTTTAAATCCTGAAACGGATGAAATTATAGCAATTGAAGTAAATCCACGTGTTTCTCGCTCATCAGCCTTAGCTTCAAAAGCAACTGGTTATCCAATTGCCAAGATTGCAGCTAAAATGGCTATAGGCTACAACTTGGACGAGTTGACGAACGCGATCACAGGCACAACGTCTGCTTATTTTGAACCGGCACTCGATTATGTTATTGTGAAGGTGCCAAGATGGAATTTTGATAAGTTTAAAGGGGCCGATCGTACGCTCGGTTTGCAAATGAAATCTGTGGGAGAAACCATGGGCATAGGTCGCAATTTCCAAGAGGCGCTTCAGAAAGCATGCCAATCGCTAGAGATCAAGCGAAATGGGATGGGAGCAGATGGAAAAGAATTACGCGATCAAGATGCAATCCTTTATTCACTCGCCAATCCTTCTTGGAATCGCTTGTTCCATATTTATGATGCCTTCAAATTGGGTATTTCATTTAAAACAATTCAACAATTAACTAAAATCGACAAGTGGTTTTTGAACCAAATTGAGGATTTAGTTCGTGTCGAGAAAGAAATAGAGAGGTACTCGGTTCATAATATCCCGACCATTTTATTAGAAGAAGCGAAGCATAAGGGATTTGCGGATCGCCAAATTGCACATACATTACGTTGTTTAGAATCGGAGGTTTATGATAAGCGGAATAGCCTAGGCATTAAACGTATTTATAAATGTGTGGATACTTGTGCCGCTGAATTTGAGGCAAAGACTCCTTATTATTATTCCACGTTTGGGCAAGAAGGTTCAGATGTTTTGGATAATGAATCCGTAGTTACAAATAAGAAAAAGGTCGTTGTGTTAGGTTCGGGGCCCAACAGGATCGGTCAGGGAATCGAATTTGATTATTCTTGTGTGCATGGGGTATTAGCAGCCAAAGAAGCTGGTTATGAGACCATTATGATTAACTCAAATCCAGAGACGGTGTCAACGGATTTTGATATCGCCGATAAATTGTATTTTGAACCTGTATTTTGGGAACATGTATATGACATCATTCAGCACGAAAAACCTGAAGGTGTGATTGTCCAATTAGGGGGTCAAACAGCCTTGAAGTTGGCCGAAAAGCTTTCCAAGTATGGCATTAAAATTTTAGGTACTTCCTTTGAGGCTTTGGATTTAGCTGAAGATCGTGGCGCTTTCTCAAGCTTATTAAAAGACTTAGATATTCCATATCCTAAGTTTGGCGTTTGTGAAGATGCTGATAATGCAGCGGCGCTGGGACGTGAATTGGGATATCCATTGTTAGTCCGCCCTTCTTACGTTTTGGGAGGTCAGTCTATGAAAATAGTAATTAATGAGCAGGAATTAGAGCAACATGTGGTTGATATTTTACGGGATATTCCTGGAAATAAAATATTGCTGGATCATTTCTTAGAGAATGCCATTGAGGCGGAGGCTGATGCAATTTGTGATGGGGAAGATGTGTACATCATTGGTTTAATGGAGCATATTGAGCCGGCAGGTATTCACTCAGGCGATTCACATTCCGTCTTACCTCCTTTTGATTTGTCGGATCATGTGATTAAGCAAATCGAAGATCATACGCGCAAGATTGCGGTGGCATTGAAGACCAAAGGTCTTTTGAATATCCAGTTTGCGGTGAAAAATGAAGTGGTTTATATTATTGAGGCTAATCCACGTGCCTCGCGTACTGTGCCATTTATATGCAAAGCATACCAAGAGCCTTATGTGAATTATGCCACCAAGGTAATGTTAGGAGATAAGAAAGTGAAAGATTTCAATTTTAAACCGGTGAAAAATGGATATGCAATCAAAATTCCTGTATTTTCATTCTCTAAATTCCCTAATGTCAATATGGAGCTAGGACCTGAAATGAAATCGACTGGGGAAGCGATTTATTTTATTGATGATTTGAAAGACGATTTCTTTCGCAAGGTTTATGGAGAACGAAATTTATATTTAAGCCGCTAAGTAGCCATGTTAAAATTAATTGCTTTTGGATTGGTATTTTACTATGTGATTTGGCCTTTGGTACGATTCCTGTTTAAGGGATTTATCATCACTCAGGTTCATAGAAAGATGTCGGAGCAAGACATTCGATCCAAACAAGCTGCCGCACAAGCGCGTAAAGAAGGCACTATTGACGTGGATTATGTTCCACCTTCCGGAAAGAGCAAAAAGCCATTGACCGACGAAGGAGATTATGTACCTTATGAAGAAGTAAAGGACTAAAAAATGCTAAGGACGATTATAACTTATTTTTTGTTGGTCTTTTGTTTGTTAACAAAAGAAAGCATTTCTTTAACTTTTGATCTGTTGCGTGAAAAGAGTGCTATTTCTTCGGAAATGAATTTTGAAGATTCAATGGAAGAAGATGGAATTGATGATCTCATGGCGAGTGAAGATTTGTCTGTGGATTTAAACGAAAATAATTTGAACGGATTTGCTAATAAATCTATTGTAGATCAGTATAAAAAATCCACCTTGCATGTGCTCTTAGAACTAGAGAGTCCCCCTCCCCGCATGGCGTAATTACGTCGGCATTATTGAAACAAAATCATAAAATCTTCTTGTCATTTATGCGTATTGCGCATAGAAAATTAATGAATATGAAAACATTCGCATTAGCGTACGTATTTATTTCTGTAGTTTTTGTCGGCTATGGCCAAGGTAAAAACTACAAAAATCAGATAAACAGAACTTTGAAAGATAAAGTATTGATTGAAAAACGGGTGGAAATAAAAGAAAAGAAGCCTGCTAATCAAACACCAAAATACCAGGAATACAAACCCAATATTGAATGGGTGGATACATTTAAAACACAAACACCTTCCTACAAACAACATGGAGGAAGGCCTAACTAAGTAGACATGAAAAAATACCTATTCGCATTAGTAGTTTTAACGGCCTGTACGGCTAAAAAAGAAGCGGTTGAGGAGGTTCAAACATTGGAGGTTTCCTCTCCCATCTCATTAGATACCACAATCCATCAAGAATTTGTGGCAGATATTCATGCTGTCCAAAACGTCGAAATCCGAGCGAGGGTCAAAGGCTATCTAGATCGAATTTTAGTTGATGAAGGCAAGGAAGTAAAGCGAGGTCAGATCGTGTTTACGATAAATAGCCAAGAATATGTGGCAGATCTAGCTCGGGCTAAAGCTGTTTTAAGTCAAGCAACAGCTGAATTAAAAGCAGAGGAATTGACTTTAGTTAATACTCGTTTGTTGGTGGACAAAAATGTGATTTCAAAAAACCAATTAGCTATATCGCTGGCGAAGGTAGATGGGCTAAAAGCGAAGCGTGAAGAGGCCCTTGCCCATGTGCGCACTGCTGAATTGAAAGTAGAACATTCTAATATTCGTGCACCATTTGACGGAATCGTTGACAGATTACCTTTTAAGCGGGGAAGTTTAGTTGACGAAGGGACTTTGTTAACAACGCTATCGGACAATCATAATGTCTATGCTTATTTTAACGTGTCAGAGCAGGAATATCTTGCTTTTAGTGAGCAGGATGGGGTAAATAAATCAGCTTCGGTTGATTTGGTTTTGGCTAATGGGGAAACCTATCCTGAAAAGGGCGTAGTGGAAACTATTGAGGGGGAGTTTGATAAAAATACAGGCAATATTGCCTTTCGGGCAAGATTCGCAAATCCCAAAAGACTGCTACGCCACGGTGCTTCAGGAAAAGTACAACTCCCCAAAAAAGTAACGGACTATTGGGTTATTCCTCAAAAATCCGTTTTTGAGATTCAAGAAAAGAGCTATGTTTTTATAAAAGATGCGGGTGGGCTCATCAAGATGAAGAGTGTTGTACCTGATTTACGCATTCCCCATTTTTATTTAATTAAAAATGGAGTTTCTGCGAAGGATACAGTCTTAATTGAGGGAATTCAGCTCGTGAAACAAGGGCAAAAAATTAAATCGACTTTTAAGCCGATGCGTCAAATATTATCGGACTATAAAGCGCTTTAATATGGTACAACAGTTTATAACTCGACCCGTTTTATCGATCGTATTATCGATCTTTATCGTGATTTTAGGGGTAATTGCCATGAAACAATTACCTATTACGCAATTCCCCGATATTGTTCCACCGGCTGTAACCGTAACCACCAAGTATACAGGAGCAAATGCCGAAGTATGTGCTAAAGCCGTAGTCACGCCGCTCGAACGTGCAATCAATGGGGTGGCAGGAATGACTTACATGACTTCAGTGTCTGGTAACGATGGGACCAGTATTATTCAAGTGTATTTTCAAGTAGGAACGGACCCGGATGTGGCGGCTGTCAACGTCCAAACAAGGGTTCAAACCGTACTCGATGAATTGCCTGAAGAAGTAATCAAGGCCGGAGTAATTACCGAAAAAGAGGTAAATAGCATGTTGTTGTATGTGAACCTGTTAAGTGAAGATGCTGACATCGATGAGAAGTTCATTTATAATTTTGCAGACATTAACGTGCTTCCCGAATTAAAAAGAATTGATGGGGTGGGGTTTGCGGACATCATGGGCCAAAGGGAATATGCCATGCGTATCTGGTTGCACCCAGATCGTTTATTTGCTTATAAGCTCTCCGCAGAGGATGTTATTCAAGCGCTACGAAATCAAAATGTGGAGGCTGCTCCAGGTAAAATTGGGGAAAGTTCGGGTAAGCATCCACAGGCCTTGCAATATGTGATGCGGTATACAGGGAAGTTTACCCAGGTATCCGAGTATGAGAACTTAGTCATTAAAGCGACAGAGACGGGTCAAATTTTACGTTTGAAAGATTTGGCAGATGTGGAATTTGGATCCTTAGATTACGATGTGCTTTCGAAAGAAAATGGCCGACCGTCCGCGGCGATATTATTGAAACAACGTCCAGGTTCGAATGCGGCAGAAGTAATAGAAAATGTAAAAAAACGACTGGCTGAATTGAAAAAGACCACTTTTCCTCCAGGCATGGGTTACACTATTTCGTACGACGTTTCCCGTTTCTTGGATGCGTCCATTCACGAAGTTATCAAGACCTTATTAGAAGCATTTCTGCTTGTAGCGCTCGTGGTTTTTATCTTTTTGCAAGATTGGCGTGCGACTTTAGTGCCCATTATTGCCGTGCCCGTTTCCTTGGTTGGGACCTTCACTTTTATGCTCGGTTTTGGATTTTCAATTAATTTATTGACTTTGTTTTCTTTGGTTTTAGCCATTGGAATTGTTGTCGATAATGCGATTGTCGTTGTGGAGGCGGTTCATGCCAAAATGGAAGAAAAAGACATGCCTGTTTTAGCTGCGACCCAAGAGGCGATGCACGAAATTTCAGGGGCGATTCTAGCGATCACGTTGGTGATGGGAGCCGTATTTGTTCCGGTAGCGTTTCTTTCTGGGCCGATCGGCGTGTTTTTCCGACAGTTCTCGGTGACCATGGCGATATCGATTGCCTTGTCTGGCTTAACGGCTTTGACCTTAACTCCAGCACTTTGTGTATTGCTTTTGAAAAAGCCAGAACATAATCAGAATAACTGGTTGGGTAAATTCTTCCATGCCTTCAATCACCGCTATGATCAAATCGCACAAAAATACTTGGTTTGGGTGGGTGCTTTGATCAGTAAACGAATTTTGATGTGGTTGATTTTGCTTGGTTCCGTCGCAGGAACAGTGGTTTTATCCGGTATTGTTCCAAGTGGATTTATTCCTTCTGAGGATCAGGGGACTTTGTATGTCAACGCAACAACTCCGGCTGGCGCGACGTTGGAAAGGACAGAAGGGGTGATGGACCAAGTGTTTAAATCGATCAAAGACGTTGATGCCATTGAGTCATTTTCCACATTGGCCGGATTTAGTTTATTGACAGACGGTTCTGGTGCTTCGTATGGAACCGGAATCATCACCTTGAAACCTTGGGAAGATCGCAAGGAAACCGTGGATGAATTGACCGAGATGATTCGAAACAAAACGAAGGGAATCAAAGATGCGAGTATTCAATTTTTCCCACCACCAGCGGTACCAGGTTTTGGAAATGCCTCTGGTTTTGAATTTAGGATACAGGATCGAACGGGTTCAGGCGACTTACAGAAGTTGGCATCGGTCTCCAACGCCTTTGCTAAAAAACTCAATGAGAATCCCGAAATACAAAATACCTTCTCTAGTTTTGATCCAAGTTTCCCGCAGTATATGTTGGAAGTAGACCAAGAAGCCGCGGCACAGAAGGGGGTAAATGTGTTGCCAGCCATGGACAATTTGCAAACTTTACTGGGAAGTTTTTATGCCACAAACTTTATCCGTTTTGGCCAGATGTACAAAGTAATGGTGCAAGTTGATCCGCGCTACCGGGCACATCCGGATGATGTTTTGAAGTTTTATGCTAAAAACAAAGCCGGGGAAATGGTTCCTTATTCATCCTTCGTGAAAATGAAACGCGTGTATGGTCCGGAGCAATTTACGCGCTATAACATGTTTACTTCAGCGATGGTCAATGGAGAACCGTCCCCTGGTTTTTCATCTGGGGCTGTTTTGGATATCATTCGGGCGGAGGCAGTAAAAAGTTTGCCGCGTGGTTATACGCTTGAGTGGTCAGGCATGACGCGTGAGGAGGATTTAGCTGGGAATCAAGCTATTTTCATTTTTGCAATCTGTCTACTTTTCGTGTATTTATTATTAGCCGCGCAATACGAGTCCTTTTTACTGCCTTTCCCTGTCTTATTATTCTTGCCTATGGGAGCGATGGGCACCTATGCATTCTTGTATGTATTTGGTTTGCAAAATAACATTTATGCCCAAGTGGCATTGGTGATGTTGATTGGTTTGCTTGGTAAAAACGCTATTTTAATTGTAGAGTTTGCAATCTCGAAACAGAAGGAAGGTGCATCCATTGTGGACGCAGCTAAAGAGGGAGCTTTATCTCGTTTACGCCCCATTTTGATGACGTCTTTTGCTTTTGTAGCGGGATTAATTCCGCTAATGATTGCCACAGGGGCGGGTGCCATTGGCAACAGGACTATCGGTACCGCCTCCGCTGGTGGGATGATTTTAGGAACGGTAGGTGGTTTATTAGTGATTCCGGGATTGTATGTGGTGTTCGCATCGCTCTCGGCTAAAATGTCTAAAAATGAAAAATAACTATATTGGATTGTTTATAGCTTTGATTTTTTCGTCTTGTACCTCGGGTATTTTAAGAGAGCAGATCAAAATCAATGCTGAAATTGAAACTTATCGAGTTTCTAAGGAAAACCCCTCTGTTTCAGATGTACAAGAGTGTTGGAAACGCGATACCTTGTTACTTCAATTAATCGATTCAGTCTTGATTCGAAGCAACGATATCAAGATCGGTTTTTTAGAAGTTGCGATGGCAAAAGCTGATTTTGGGTTTCAAAGAGGTTTAAGAAAACCAGTCGTTAGTGGAATAATTCAGCCTAGCTTAAGGCGTTTTGGTAAATATACGATGGATGGAGTGGGAAATTATGATACCCAGTTTTCAACCAATATCACTAAAGAACAAATCATTCCACAAAATTTACCCGATATACAAATCGGCTTACAATCAAGTTGGGAGCTGGATATTTGGGGGAAATTAGCTAAAAGGAAGAAGGCAAGCGCACTGCGGTATTTGGCTTCAGAGTCAGGCCAACAATGGTTAATAACTTCTTTAGTGGCTGAGGTGGCAAGTTCTTATGGCCAATTGATCGCCTTAGATAAGGAGTTGGAAATTTTAAAATCCAACATTGAAATTCAACGAAAAGTATTTGAATTGGTTCAAGTTCAGAAGGAAGCTGGTGCGGTGAATGAATCAGCGGTCCAACAATTAGAGGCACAGTGGTTGAACTCGCGGGCTCAGGAGGGAGACGTGCTCCAACAAATTATTAGGTTGGAAAATGAAATCCGTCTATTTTTAAACAAACCTAACGTTGCGATTAAGCGATCTAAATTTCCTTTTCAATGCGCGTTGGATAGTAGTTTGTTTGCTCGGGTGAAAATAGATCAATTAGAGAATAGACCCGATATTAGGCAAGCAAAATTAAATTTAATGGCTGCCTTTGAAACTAAGGAGAGTGCGGTGTTAGCGCTAAAGCCATCGATCGTCCTATCAGGTATATTGGGTGTGCAAGGGTTCCAACCAGCCTATTTATTTCAACTTCCGGCCTCGATGGCTTATCAATTACTGGGGGGTATTACGAGTCCTTGGTTAAACCGATCCGCATTGACTTCAGATATTTTGCGATCTGATTCACATTGGAAATCACAAGATTTAGCCTATCAAAATGTTCTGGTGAAAGGATATTTGGAATGGGATACTCAAGTCAAGTCTTTGGCTTATTTGCAAAAACAGCAACAACTGAAGCAACGAGAAGTTCTGTTAACCAAGGGAGCAATAAACACGGTAGGGACTCTCTTTTTAACAGCTAATGCAAGTTATTTAGAGGTATTGACTGCGCAACAAAATGCCTTGCGATCGGAATTAGAATTATTAGAAATATCTCGAAATCAGTGGATGCGCGCGATAAGCTTGTACCGAGTGTTAGGAGGAGGCTGGTAGCACAAGACTTGCAATTACCTTTGGAAAATCACGGTGCTCTAAAATTTGTCCTTTTTTTGCAACGTCCTCTGCCGTATCAGTAGGCAATAGGGGGAATGAACTTTGGAAAATTATGCCACCATCATCGTAATGCTCATTGACGAAATGAATAGTAATTCCAGATTCCTTCTCCCGTGCTTGCACTACCGCCTCATGGACAAAATGTCCATACATGCCTTTTCCACCAAATTTGGGTAATAAGGCAGGATGCAAATTGACAATTCTTTGAGGAAAGGCTTGAATAAAATCACTGGGAATAAGCCATAAAAAGCCCGCTAAAATAACCCAATCGGTGTTTAATGATTGGATTTTTTTCAACAAGGTTCCATCTTTATATTCAGACCTAGTGAAAATAGTACAGGGGATCGCTAATCTTTCTGCGCGAGAAATAACGCCCGCGTCTGGATTGTTACAAAAGATATGTGTGATTAAAACCTCAGAGGAATCCTTGAAATATTCAAAAATTTTTTCGGCGTTTGAGCCAGAACCAGAGGCAAAAATGACTAAATTTTTCAATGGGGTCCATTTATTTAACACAAATTTAGCCTTAAATCAGGAACCTTTTGGGTTTTATGTCAGTTTTAATTGATATTCTAATAAATTTGAGGCATGAAAATAGGGATTATTTGTTATCCTACTTATGGTGGAAGTGGTGTTGTGGCCACAGAATTAGGCAAGGCATTAGCGTCTGTAGGACACGAAGTGCATTTTATTACCTATACCCAACCGCCCAGATTGGACTTCTTCAGTGAAAACATTTTCTACCATGAAGTTTCCGTGGCTTCATATCCCTTATTTGAATATTTGCCTTACGAATCAGCTTTAGCCAGTAAAATGGTGGATGTGACGATCAATGAACAATTGGATTTGATACATGTTCACTATGCAATTCCCCATGCCTCTGCAGCTTATTTAGCTAAACAAATTTTAAAATATAAAGGCATTCACGTCCCTGTGATCACAACGCTTCATGGGACCGATATTACTTTAGTGGGTCGCGATCCGTCTTTCGAACCTGTTGTTACATTTTCCATCAATGAATCTGACGGGGTTACTGCAGTTTCTGAGAGTTTAAAAAATGACACCTATTCCTCCTTTGAAATTTTAAGTAATATCGAAGTGATTCCTAATTTTATTGACCTGGAAAGATTTAAAAAACAACCTAAGGAACACTTTAAAATGGCGATTTGCCCCAATGGAGAAAAGCTTTTGATGCATACGTCTAATTTTCGAAAGGTAAAACGAATCGAAGACATCATCCACGTTTTTGCCAAAGTCCAAAAACAAATTCCATCTAAACTTTTATTAGTCGGCGATGGACCTGAACGGACTGCTATCGAAGTATTGTGTAGGGAATTAGGGGTTCAAGCGGATGTCCGTTTTCTGGGTAAATTAGATACGATTGAGGAGGCTTTATCCTTGGCCGACTTATTTTTGTTGACTTCCGAAAAAGAAAGCTTTGGCTTATCGGCACTTGAGGCGATGGCCTGTGAAGTACCTGTCATATCCTCAAACGCCGGTGGCATCACGGAAGTAAACATTCATGGAGAAACAGGATTTGTTAGTGAAATCGGTGATGTAGATGATATGGCTAAAAATGCAATTTTCATTTTATCAGATCCGATTTTACATGCAACAATGAAAAAAAATGCATTAGAAAGGGCAAAATTATTTGATATTAAGAAGATTCTACCCCTTTACGAAAAGTACTACGAAAAAATTGTGGGTCAAAGTTGGCGCTTCCCGAATCCCAACCTTTTCGATAGCGATACGGAACTAGATTAAT
>CANHXO010000019.1 GCA_947464595.1 Cytophagaceae bacterium | reverse complement strand
GGAGGGATTTTTTGACGAAATGTTTACCGCAGACGGAAAAACAAGGTCGGGATACACCTTTTTTAAGGACCGCGTTGAACAACTTACGAAAGAAGAATTCACAAGGCGACAAATTTCTGCGGAGCGAGCTCTCATGGCAATGGGCATTACGTTCAATGTTTACTCTGAAAATGAGGGAACTGAGCGCATCATGCCCGTTGACATTATCCCTAGAATTGTCAGCGCGCAAGAATGGGATAAAATGGAAAAAGGTTTAATTCAGCGAATTACAGCATTAAACTTATTTTTAGCTGATATTTATTCCGATCAAAAAATTATCAAAGATGGCATAATACCGAAGGACGTTATATACTCATCAAAAAACTATTTAGCCCCCTGCATGGGCATTAAACCTCCTAAAAATATTTGGATACACATCACAGGAACTGATCTAATTAGAGGAAATGATGGTGAATACATGGTTTTAGAGGATAATTTAAGGTGTCCATCTGGTGTGTCGTATATGATGGAAAACCGTGAATTATTAAAGCAAACATTTCCAGAGGTGGTCGCAAAAACACAAATTAGACCTATCGCAGATTATCCACATAAGCTTTTGCAGATGTTGCGATTTATCAGTGACCGACCTGAACCCACGGTGGTGGTATTGACTCCTGGAATTTATAATTCAGCCTACTTTGAACATTCCTATTTGGCCCAACAAATGGGCGTGGAATTGGTAGATGCACGTGATTTAGTCGTGCATGAGGGATATGTTAAAATGAGAACAACCAAAGGCTTTAAAATAGTGGACGTCATTTATAGAAGAATTGACGACACCTTTCTTGACCCAAAAACCTTTAATCCAGACTCTTTAATTGGCATTCCTGGGATATTTGATGTATACAAAAAAGGGAAGGTAGCCCTTGCCAATGCCCCTGGAACTGGAGTAGCTGACGACAAAGTTATCTATGCCTACGTCCCACGAATCATCAAATATTATTTAGGGGAAGAACCCATCATAGACAACGTCAAAACGTACATCTGCAACGAGCCGGATGATTTAAAATATGTATTAGAAAATATCGGCGATTTAGTCGTCAAAGAGGCCAATGAAGCCGGTGGATATGGCATGTTGATCGGTCCAAAATCGACCAAAGAAGAACAAGAAAATTTCAAAAAATACATTTTAGCTAATCCGAGAAATTACATCGCTCAGCCCACTATCTCGTTATCGCGCGTTCCATGTCTCATAGATGACCATGCGGAAGGAAGGCACGTGGATTTACGGCCTTATATTTTGTATGGAGATGGCGTTAATGTAATGCCTGGAGGACTTACACGGGTAGCTTTAAGAAAGGGATCACTGGTTGTCAATTCCTCTCAAGGGGGAGGTTCTAAGGATACCTGGGTACTTTACTAGTTATTAGGTAATAGGTAATAGGTATTAGGTAAAAGGTATTAGGTATTAGATAAAAGGTATTAGGTAAGAGGTATAGTGTCTTGTGTCTTGTCCTGAAATAGGTTGACAGTTGGGTTGATTAATAATTAATAGGTAAATCTTTTTTTACTATTATCTTACCTTATATCTCTTACCTAAATTTATTACTTATTACCTGTTACTTATTACCTAATAGATCTGATTTCTAGTTAAATCTTCTAACGTTTCTCTTTTACGAATTAAAATCGCTTTTGAACCGTCGATTAATACTTCAGCAGGCAAAAACCTCGAATTATAATGTGAGGCCATGGTAAATCCATAAGCACCGGCATTTGCTAGGGCAATAATGTCGCCCTCCTTTACCTCGTTGATATTTCGCTCATCTTGTTTTCCTTGGAAATCAAATGAAAAAGTATCTGTTTCACAAATATTACCCACCACCCGATAGTCTTTTTGCTGATCTGAATTTACGTTAGAAGCATTAAAAATATAGTGATAAGAACCATACATCATAGGCCTAATCAAGTGATTCAAACCCGTGTTAATGCCTAAAAAAGTCTTGATTGGGTCCTTTTTAACCACCGTTGCTTGGGCCAAAAAAGTTCCAGCCTCACTCACCAAAAACTTACCAGGTTCAACCCATAATTTTAATTGACGACCATATTGGCGACTGAATTCTAAGAACGACTCACTCATTAATCGGCCCACTTCACGCATATCAACTCCAGGATCTTCCGGTGAATAAGGCACTTTAAAGCCCCCACCTAAGTCTATAATTTCCAAATCTTTGAAGTCAAACGCAAATTCAAAAAGCGCAGAAGCTGCTTCTTGAAATGTTTTTCCATCCTTAATATCCGAACCGGTATGTTGGTGCAATCCAATCACCTGAATTTTATATTGATGAACAATCTTTAAAATCTCCTCTTTTTGATGTATGGAAATACCAAATTTAGATTCTGGATGAGCGGTCATGATTTTTTCGTTTCCACCTCCAAAAACATGCGGTTTAATGCGTATCAAACATGGCTTTGTGGCCCCATATTTTTGACCAAACTTTTCAAGGACTGAAAGGTTGTCTAAATTCACCATGGCACCTTTTCCAACCGCAAATTCAATCTCCGCAAAATCAACTCCACTCGGTGTAAAAGTAATTTGGTTGCCTGCATAACCGGCCAACAATCCTAATTCCAATTCTTGAGGAGACACCACATCTAAATCCACTCCATTTTGAAGCATAATGCGCAAGATCGATAAATTAGTATTCGCTTTGCAAGCGTATTTTATCGATAAAGGAAATCCCATTAATGACCCACGAAGAACTGAAATTTTTTCCCTAATTTTGTCAGCATCGTAGACATAAAGGGGCGTTCCAAATTGTTGGGCCAAGTCCGTTAATTGAATACCTTGAATGGAATAATACGCCATTGAAATTAAATTTAGCGACAAATATAGCCCTAAAATGATCACCAAATGAAATACTTGTACACATTTCTTTATTTCTTGATTTGCTTAAGTGCCTATTGTCAAATTAAAAGTGGCCCCATGCTAGGTTATTCTGAAATGAAAGAGACCTTAATTTGGATTCAAACAGAAAAGTCATCAAAGGTTGAAGTGAAATATTGGCCTAAAGATAATCAAACAAGTCGTTGGGTTAAATCGACCGATCCAGTTCAAACGCTTAAGCAAGATAATTTTATTGGCAAAATAATTGCAGACCAAGTAGAAATGGGGAAAAAATATACCTATGAGGTCTGGATAGATGGCAAGAAAATGAATTTTAATTATCCGCTAGAATTTCAAACTCAGGCATTGTGGCAATATCGGACTGACCCACCTAATTTTACTTTTGCTTTTGGTTCTTGCAATTACATTAATGAAGAGGGATATGATCGACCTGGACGACCTTATGGGGGTGCAGATGAAATTTATCAATCGATCTATAAACAAAAGCCAGATTTTATGATTTGGGGAGGGGATAATTTTTATTATAGAGAACCTGACTGGAACACAAAAACGGGGATGATTCACCGAAATGACCATACACGAGGACAAAAATCGGTCCAAGCACTCTTAGCAAATACACACCATTATGCCATTTGGGATGATCATGATTATGGTCCCAATGATGCTGATCGCTCATTTGCTTCAAAAAATACATCTTTGGAATTGTTCAAACTATACTGGGGTAATTTAAATTATGTGTTCCCTCAGGAAGCGATTACAGGCCAGTTTCAGTGGTCCGATACCGAGTTTTTTTTAATGGATGACCGATGGTTTAAAGCGCCAAATGATCTAAAAGATCCGGCAAAAGATTACTTCGGCCAAAAGCAATTACATTGGTTATTAGACGCATTAACAACAAGTAGGGCTAGTTTCAAAATAATTGTGAATGGAGGACAAATTATTAATCCGGCCAAAGTGTTTGAAAATATGGCCAATTATGAACAAGAAAGGAATCAATTATTAAAAGAAATACAAAATAGGAATATCCCTGGAGTCGTTTTTCTTTCGGGTGATCGTCACACCTCTAGCTTTTGGAAACTTGAACGTCCAGGTACCTATCCATTGTATGATTTAACCGTTTCACCCTTAACGGCGGGAACAGCCACACCTCACAAATTGGATTTAAACGATCAGTTAGTTGCCGGAACAATGACTCAAGAACGATCATTTGCCACTTTAAGTGTTTCAGGACCATTAAAAGATCGTACCTTACAAATTACTTTACGCAATGTAAAAGGGGATATTTTATGGAAACAAGAATTAAAATCAAATTTATTAAAATAAGATGGAAGTAGTTTTAAAAAGAATTGATGAAGATTTTCATTTTGAAGGTTTGGGCAGTTCCTCTGTTCCTGTGCATATAGACGCAGCAGAGGGGATTGGAGGACATAATGCAGGTGCAAGACCTATGGAGTTATTGCTCATGGGCATAGGCGGATGTACAGCGATCGATGTCATATTGATTCTAAAAAAACAACGCCAAAAGATCGAAGATTTTCAAATACGCATCACGGGAGAAAGAGAAAAAATAGCGGGTACCGAGAAAACGCCCTTTCATGAAATCAATATTCAATTTGAACTAAAAGGGGCTATCGATGGAAATAAAGCGCTAAAAGCAATCCAATTATCCATGGAGAAATACTGCTCCGCCACGGCCCAATTAGAACCCAGTGCAACCATAACCCATACCTTAGTGTTAAACTCAACTCAATTTATCGCCTAACATGCAAGCTTATTTAGATCTACTAACTCATATAAAAGAAAACGGTACCTTTAAATCAGATCGTACAGGTACAGGTACAACCAGTGTTTTTGGATACCAAATGCGTTTTAATTTAGCGGATGGGTTTCCACTCGTGACCACAAAAAAAACGCATTTAAAATCAATTATCCATGAATTGCTTTGGTTCTTAAAAGGGGAAACCAATACAGCATATTTAAAAGAAAATAATGTAAGTATTTGGGATGAATGGGCGAGTCCTACAGGAGATTTGGGTCCTGTGTATGGCAAGCAATGGCGCTCTTGGGAAGGTGCAGATGGACAGGTCATTGACCAAATAAAAGAGGTGATTCATACATTAAAAACGAATCCTGATTCTAGAAGAATCATTGTAAGCGCTTGGAATGTCGCTGATTTACCTAAAATGGCATTAATGCCTTGTCATGCATTTTTCCAATTTTATGTGGCTGATGGTAAGTTGTCTTGCCAACTATACCAAAGATCTGCTGATGTATTTTTAGGTGTACCTTTCAATATTGCTAGTTATGCTCTTTTAACCATGATGGTGGCTCAAGTTTGTGACTTGGAATTAGGTGACTTTATTTGGACCGGTGGGGACACGCATTTATATAGCAATCACATGGAGCAAGTTGACCTACAGTTAACACGAAGTCCTCGCCCACTACCCAACATGCGTATCAATCCAGAAAAGAAAGACATACTCGATTTTGTCTATGAAGATTTTACTTTAGAAAATTACGACCCATATCCAGGCATTAAAGCACCTGTTGCGATTTAGTCGATCAACTTTTCAATGATATCAGCAGCAGAAAATCCTTTGGATTCTGCTTTGTAGGACAAAATTATTCGATGTTGCAACACCGCAACGGCCACAGCGCGTACATCTTCTACATTAGGAGAATATCGTCCATGCATCAATGACCTACACTTTGCGGCTAAAATTAAATTCTGAGAGGCACGCGGCCCTGCACCCCAAGTTATAAACTCCTTCGTTGCTTCTGTAGCCAAAACGTTATCTGGTCTTGTTTTATGGACTAAAGTAACAGCCGTCTCAACCACATGATCTGAAACAGGTACTCGCTTAATCAATCCTTGAAAGCTTAATAATTGGTTTATAGTCAACAATGGGGTAATTTCTTCTTCAACCCTACCTTGTTCGGTCATTCGAACCACATTAATTTCATCCTGAAAACTAGGATAATCTAAATTGATCATAAATAAAAAACGATCTAACTGGGCCTCAGGCAGTGGATAAGTACCCTCTTGCTCGATCGGATTCTGAGTTGCAAAGACTAAAAAAGGCTTAGGTAATTCAAAACTTGTCCCAGATACCGAGACGGTCTCCTCTTGCATGGCTTCTAAAAGAGCCGATTGCGTTTTGGGTGGTGTACGATTAATCTCGTCCGCCAATACTAAATTGGTAAAAATAGGTCCACGGTTAAAGACAAAGTTACGGCTAGCATCTAGAATTTCAGATCCTATGATATCCGAAGGCATTAAATCAGGTGTAAACTGGATACGCTTGAAATCTAAATCGACCAACGAGGAGATGGTGTGGACTAAACGGGTTTTAGCTAATCCGGGTACGCCGACCAACAAGCAATGGCCTTGACAAAATAATGCATTAAGCATTAATTCTATCGTTAAATCCTGGCCTACTATCCTTTGATGAATAGCAGTTTTTAAAGACTGAATGTCTTCAAAAAATGTTTCGGCAAGTTTAACATCGTCCTTCATATTTATTGAGAGGCTCCACCCGATGACCCACCCACAGTCCCAAGCGTATTGCAACTTTTAAATTCATCATCAATATAAATAAAAACATCCTCCTTCGCTTTCAAAAACCATTTTTCAATGGCATCATTTTTCTTCTTAGTCAAAGCTATATTGGAAATTTTTTGATAATCCTCTTTTAAATTTGCAAAGTGAGGTGGATGCTTAGCCTTATAATATAAAATTCGAACAGCACTTCTCCCATCCTCTGTTCGGTATGGAATGGGGGTGGATATAGTCCCCACTTTCATGGAATCAATAGAAAAGTACAAACCAGGTTCCATGGTTCCATCAAATGGAATTCGATACGAACGACTCCCCATATCCATAATTAATCCACCGGCATCCTGTGTCCCTTTGTCTTGAGAATTATCACGCGCTGCTGCATCAAACTTAATCGAATCACGTTGGATTAAAACACGGATACTATCTAAGTATTTAGTAGGCTCCGTCAGATCCAATTTTTGATAATCAGGTCTCAACAAAATATGCCTTGCATGGTATTCCTGACCACGAACATCCAACAACTGAATCATGTGAAAACCAAACTCACTTTCCACCACTTCGGACATTTGATTCGGTTTCAACTTTAAAGCCGCAGCCTCAAAAGGAGCAACCATTTGGCCACGTTTAGAAAAACCTAAGTCTCCCCCCCGTTTTCCACTCCCTAAATCTTCTGAATATAATTTCGCTAATTCTTCAAAACTTTCTCCCTTTTCAATCCGTCTACGATAATCCAATAAACGAGAAATTAATTCATTTTTCTGATCCTTATTTGGTTGGGCCAAACGCACAATATGACCTACTTCAACCTCTGAAGGTAAATAAGGCAATGAGTCGGTGGGAATAGTAGCAAAAAATGAGGCTACTTCCCTAGGGGTAATTTTGACATCATCCGTAATTTTATCTTGCATTTTACGACCAGTCATTTGCTCTTTCAAATTAGCCCTTAATTCCTCTTTCATTGTAGCAATAGGTTTACCAAAAGCCTCCACAATGTTCTTTGCCGTCCCGTATTGCTGCTCCATTTGATCCATACGAGAATTCAATTCCATTTCGATGCGCTTATCATCCACAATAACGGAGTCAATTTCCGCCTTTGCCAACATCAGTTTATTGATGACTAATCCTTCCAAAATTTGGCAACGATCCGGCGTATTGGCCTGGCCACTTGATTGGTATTGCTGAAATTGTTGCTCGACCTCTGACTTTAAGATGTAATGATTATCCACTTTTGCAATAATTTTATCCAGCAACTGAGCTGTATTAGCTTCTTGTGCCAGACTAGCGATCGAAATCAAACAACCCACCACTCCAAAAAATAAATTCTTAATCCTCATCATTTCTATTGCATTATTTTATTTAACTCTTCCTCTTGTCGGATAATTGGAAATCTTTGTTTCAAATTTAATATCCACTTTTGTTCTAAATCAGACTGTAAATTACGAATAACTGAACTTCTAGCCTCCGAAAAAGTCTTTAAACGCTCTTTTTCAATATTTTTTACATCCATGAAATAATACCTACCCGCTCGATCAAAATTCTTTTTCCCTATTTCCCAAGGAATACTATCCAATATCGCATTTTCTCCACGTTTAAAAAAACCTTCCTCCGCAGTAAGGCTCAAAGGCTTGATTGCATTAAACCGTTTTACTACATCCTCCATCGATTGAGAATAAAACTTTAAGGAAACTCTTGAATTTTTTGTTTTATCCGTTTTCGATGCAGATTTCAAATTTCCCTCTAATTTTTCAATTATCCGAGTGTTTGCGATTCCCTTTTTATTTAAATAAGAAGCTACTCGATTAATTCTTCCTTGTGCAAGACTATCTAATTCACTGGAATCATGATGCCCTGAAATTTCAATGATATACTCTCTATTTTTGGCCATTAAAATAAACAATTCTTGTAAAAGTTTTGAAGATGCTTCGGTCAATTGACTTTGTCCGAACTGAAACAAAAGATCAGGAAACCGCTTGTTCATTGGATAAGGTGCTGATTTTAAGAGCTCTAAAGCATCTGACAAGGTCTTTGGGTTATCTGCACTTAGCAATTTAACCTCGATTCTGCTTGGCATTGTAAACTTTATCGCATTGGAAGTGTAATATCTTTGTTGGCGCACAGAATCCAATGAAGGCTCAAAAATCTCCTTTTCCGTAATTTTACTAAACAAACTCCCCTCATAAAACTCCTTCATTTGGTCCTTAAAGGCTGTGTATTTTACTTCTAAATGTTGTTCCTCTGCCTGAAGGGTGAACAAATCAATAAATTGTTCCAACCAAAATTCCTCCGAAATTGTGGGCAAATAGCCCAAAGTCTTGATTTTTTTTCTTTGTTGGTCTACGATAAACGCATAAAACTCCTTAATCATAAATGACTTTTGATCAATCGAAAATAAAGGCAAATTCAAATAAGGCTCATCACCTACACGATCCTGAGCAAATCGCTCAATTGCTATTTTTTTATTCGCCTCGTTAATTGTAACCTTGTTTTCTTGGCGCACACGCTTCATAAAGGAAGACTTGATAATGGCACTACGCTCAGAATCAGTCAATACCTTTTGCCGCAAATATTCCGCCATCTCTTCATAACTCAACAAAGGCTTTTTATCTAACAATTTGAAAATCTGCCAACCTAAATTAGTCCGAATAGGTTCCGTAAAGTCACCTAAACGCTGAATGCCAAATAATTTATCTTGAAGTTCTTCTGACAATTCAGAGGAAGAATACCAACGCCTTAATTCGCCTCCACGACCCTTTGAATAAGGATCCTCCGAAAAGTTTCGACAAATTGTCTCAAAAGTATCCTCCCCTTTCGCTAGGTACTTTTGTACCTGATCAATTTTATTCTTAGCCTCTACTTGCAAATTGGTAGGGGCTGTTACAGGCACTGAAATTAAGATATGTGCTAAACGTATTTTGCCTTGATTCGGTCTTATATCTAAAACTTTGATGAGATGATATCCAGTTTCTGTACGAATAATCCCAGAGGTCTGACCCTTTTCCAATGAATAAATGGCGTTCTCTAGTGGATATTTAGTTTGAAGTATGGAGACGAATCCCAGTAATCCACCCTTTTGAGCAGACATTTCATCCTCTGAAACTTTAATAGCTAGTTGTTGAAAATCTTCCCCCGCCACAAGTTTTTTCCGTATGTTGTCAATTTTCTGAAAAGCCAAGAGCGTGTCTGCAGCGCTTGGATTTACGGGAATTTTCACTAGTATTTGTGCAATCTGCTTCTCAAACTTAGATCGCTGATAGGCCTCTCGAACTAAGGTTTCTACCCTATCGTTGTCAATCAAATATGGACTTGCTAATTCCTTCCTAAAACTTTGGTACTCATCTTGAAATCCAGGGGATGTTGGTATTTTAGCTTCCTCCGCAGCCAATATCTTAACATGATAATCAATATAGTCCGATAAAAATTTTTGTTTATTCCCAGATTTGATACTATCACTCTCCAATAACCTCCTATAATCTTTCTCAAAAAGGGATGAGCTGATTTTTTTACTTCCAATTTGAAGCACGAAATCAGATTGCGCCCTAGAAAAATTAGATAGCAAGCTAACTCCGAAAAACAACAAAACTGAAAAACGTATATTTAAACGCATAAAATTAAAATCCTTTGCCCTTAATTGACCTAGACAAGCCTATAAAATTACGAAAAATCATTGAGAAAGTGACCTATTTGATAAGATCCTTATCCTTTATTTCATAGGCCAATTGATAATGAAATGAATTTGCCCCTGAACCATTACCCTTCCATTGCACTTGTTTTAATTTTGATTGATGGTGAAGAGAAAAATCACCCCAACCATATACCACTTCCGATATTCCTAACAAATCATCCTTATCCAAGGAAGCTAAAAAATCCAATCCCATCGAGCTCAATCGGGTACCCCACAAAAACCAGCCGATTGGATTAGTAGCAGAACTCCATTCAACGAAAGCAAATGGAATCTGAAGCGCACCACTAAACATATTCACCTTATTTATGAAATTTTGACTCTTAGAATAGTCATCTATTTCCCAAAGTGCGATTTGTATTCCTAATTTCTGACCTTCTTTCAATTCTACGTATAAACCAGGTATGGAATCCAAATTCAATCGCCCACCTTTTTTAACTTGGCCTAAATATCGAGTTCCATGAGCTGCCTTAAGAACTGAATCTTGATCAATGATACTCAAACTGTAAGTGACAAACAGCTCATCACGAAGCGTCAAATTTTCTTGAATATCGTGAGCAATTAAAGATTGTAATTTTAAATCGATTTGTTTCGTTATTGGCTTAGCCTTCACTTGCGAGCCAAGTGGATTTGCATTTTGAGGCAAATGCCTACCTGTCTTGCAGCCAAATAAGCAGACAACTAACACGAGGAGGATAATTTTATGCATTAATTTCCCTGGGGTTCTTGTTGGGTCAAGCAATGAAAACTTCCTTGTCCCCAAATAATTTTTTTAGCCGATAAACCTATAACGGGCCTATCGGTAAATAATTGTGTTAATTGATTTAATGCGATCTCATCTTGAGGACAATCAAAAGTGGGGACCAAAACCCCTGCATTAGAAATGTAAAAATTAGCATAAGATCCAGGCGCCCTAAAATCATCAATAATGACAGGATCTGGCATTGGCAGTTCGACTATATTGAGCTGTTTACCTGATAGCAAACGCATGTGAGTTAATTCCCGCAAATTTTTAGCTAACACCTCATGATTTTCATCCGACTTTTTAGGCTCTACCATGGCAATGACCGTATCTGAATTAACAAACCGAACCGTATCGTCAATATGTCCATCGGTGTCATCCCCTACGATTCCATCACTCACCCAAAGTACCTGTTCCACCCCATAATAATCCCTGAGATAATCTTCAATTTGACTTTGATTTAAATGGGGGTTTCTATTAGCATTTAATAAGCAAGACCTACTGGTCAACAAAGTTCCGGACCCATTAAATTCAACTGAGCCACCTTCCATAATGATTTTTGGCTGGGCAATAGGCAATCCCAAAGATTTAGCTATCGCGGATGGAATTTTATTATCATCGTCAAAGGGTGGATATTTACCACCCCAAGCATTATATTCCCAATCCACAATCATCCGAGAATCATTTTGTTGATGTATTAGAAACGCAGGTCCATGGTCACGACACCAAGCATCATTCGTCGGTCTCACATGGCAATGAATTTGATCAGGACTTATCCCATATAGGGGCAATTGGCTCTCGATAAACTGTTTTAACCTAAAATCATGCACATTAATATGGACTATTTCTCCCTTTGAAATCTCCTTAATGAACTGAAAATATTCAGGATACATGTCCTGTAATTTCGATGATTGCCAAGAGTGATCATTGTGCGGAAAAGTAATCCAAGTGGCTATGTGAGGATGCCATTCAGGAGGAAAATAATATCCTTGTGATTTTGGAGTCATGTCAATCATATTACAATTGTGCGATCAGCCTTAAGCCTTCTAAGGTGATCAGCTTATTTACTTCATCAAAGGAAGATTCCAAAGGAGTTAAAATAGAAGACAATCCTCCAGTAGCTAAAACTTTAATGTGAGCACCTTTTTCCGCTTTGATTTGGAAAATCATTTCTTTGACTAAGCCAACATACCCCCATAATATTCCTGATTGAATGGCAGATACAGTATCAAACCCTAAGGCAGATTCAGGCATTTCTAAAGGCACTTCAGGGAGTTGGGCCGTCTGCGAAAACAAAGATTTAACCGCTGTTTTTAATCCGGGAGCTATAGAAACACCTTGCATCTTTCCTTTTGCATCAACCAAAGTAAAAGTCAATGCAGTACCAAAATCAACAATGAGTACATCTGTTTGATAATTCAAATGTGCATACACTGAATTTGCCACTAAATCAGAACCAATTTCATCCGGACTAATCACCTCGATGGGCAAATGTGCATACAATTCAGTGCCCATGCAAATAGACTTTTTGCTCGACCAAAAATCAACACCTTTCTGAATTTGGGGCAAAACTGATGGAACTACCGAACTAATTAAGATGGAATCTGGTTGATATCCCTCAAAACCCTTTTCTTTTAATTCCCTCACTAACCACATTTGCAAACGTAATGGGCTCCAAGGCTGATGGGTCGGCGTTCTTAAAATTGCCTTCCAAGAATTCTCGGCATAAAATCCAAATACGATGTCCGTATTTCCTATGTCAATGACTAATAGCATAATTAAGCGGGTAAATCTTTTTCTAATCCGGCAGATAAGATCGGAAATCTTAACCAAGATTTAGGGTCTAAACTATAATCATCCACATGAAAGCCAGGTGCATAACGCTCCCGCTTCCATTGATTTCGTGCCCAAAGCCTATAAAAACGATGCGTAAATTCAATCAACTTATCCGGTGGAAACTTCGATTGATACATTTGAATAATTACTTCCTGGCATTCCGCGGGAGACTTTCGATCATAAAAAGCCAAACGTTCCAAATCATTTAAAATCGGATAAGGCATCAAATCTTCTTCATCTACCTGATGGCTTCCTAAAGGCCTTAGTTCAGCACTTGGCTCGAGTGAATTGACCCGATGTAAACCTGCCATTTTATGTCCACCCACCACTCCATGTGTTTCGGACCAGATCAACCATTTTCTCAAAAATGCCTTATCAATTCCTGCAATAGGTGAAATAGAGCCTGAAGTATCTCCATCCATCGTCGCATATCCAACACTTGCTTCGGATCGGTTTGAAGTAGCCAAAAGTAAAGCATTATTAATATTAGCAAACATCCAAGCACTAGGACTTCTTACCCGCGCCTGTACATTTTGCAAGGTAATATCATCTGCATCCCATGATAATGTACGACCAAGTGCACCTTCTATTAAATTTCGATATCCTTTGACAAGCATATCTATGTCTAGTTCGTAATGGGTAGAACCGATAAATTCAGCCAATTCTTTTGCTGATTGACGCGTATCCATCGATGAATTTACGGTCCCTTGATAAATCGTGGTCAATAATTTCGGCATTAAATCCATGATATTGTCTACCGAATGTATCCAAGGAATGTAAGCCAATTTTCGTTTTAGACCTTCAAATCCTAATTCTTTTTCAGCCAAATGCATCGCCATAAAGCAAAGAGCACTAATGGCTGAGGAATCCGCACCGCCCGATAATGAAACAACATACCCAAAAGATTTTGATTTTCGCAAATAATCAAATAAACCTAGCGAAATGGCCCGAGCAAATTCTTCTTCTTTGATGTATGCTGAATCCTCCAAAGGGTTTTTGACCTGATTATTTTGAATTGAAAACGTTTCTAATAATTCCTGGTTGGAATAAATAATATCGTCAGCTTGGGTTGATAAAGAAGGTAGGTCAACCGAACCGAATATTAAATTGGAGTCTGAAAATGAAAACCGGTTGGTCTCAGCTAAAATTTGCCCATTCTGAGCAATGTAAGCATCACCATCGAAAATCACACGGCCTGATTCATTGCCCAATAAATTAGCAAATAAATAAACCCCGTTAATGATCTCCGCTCCATCAAGAACTAATTGTTTTCTAATTTTTGATTTTCCAAAGGCAAAATGGGAGGCGGTTGGATTGCAAATCAACGAAACACCTCGTTGGCCCAAAGAAATAGCCGGACGATTTTCACCTTCCCAAGCATCTTGACATATTTCCACGCCCGCTAAAATACCTTTCCCTAATTCGATTCGATAATCACCCAAAGGAATTTTAAGGCCCTCCTTGTCGATCAATGTTCGTTGGCCAGCGGGCCAAGGTGAAAACCACCGAGCCTCATAATGAACTCCATCGTTAGCTAAATACTGTTTAGGTATTAAAGCAATTAATTTGTTATTAGAAATACAAGCAGAAACATTGTATAGTTTACCGGAATGGCGAATTGGAAGGCCAACAAAAACAGACAAATCGGCAGTATAGGGAATTAATTTTTGCAAATAGGACCAAGATTTTTCTTCGGTCAATGAAGAATAGAACTGATCTTCGCACCCATAGCCGGTCAAACATAACTCAGGTAGACATAAAATGGAAACATGAACTTTTTGTGCCTCTTGGATTAAATTCAAAACACGCACAAAGTTACCCTCCCAATCTAATGGAATTTGATTAAGAACCCCAGAACCAACGATTATTCTTGGCATTTATTTTCTAGGATTTTGGGTAGTGATTTTAGGATTGCGATGTATAAAACGATACCATACCTTTTTCTTTTGTAAACCTTGTGAACCCATTAAAGCATAATTAGGCGATCTAACGTGCTTATATCGAGGTGTCCACATCCATGAAAATGCTTCTCTTGGTCTATAATATAATTCACCATGTCGATGTTCCACGCGTACACGGCATGTATCTCTTGGACATCTCGCAGACCAGCAACTACTCATTCCTGCCCATAAAAGAAGGCATGAAATAAGCATTGAAAAGAAACGAAATCCGTGCATGATGGGCAAAAATCAATTTAAAAAAAAGGAATCAAAACGTTAGAACGATTTCTAATTAGTTAAATTACAAATCAACTCTTAATTTTACTAAGAATTTAAAAGTTAAAATGAAATTCAATCCCAAAGATATAAAATCAGTTGCAAAAAGAGATGTTTTTGAATATCCCGTCATGGAATCTTTTTATACGATTCAAGGGGAAGGTAAATTTCAAGGGCATGCTGCATATTTCATTCGCTTGGGTGGATGTGATGTAGGATGCCATTGGTGTGATGTGAAAGAATCATGGCCCGTGGACACACACCCTAAAAAAAACGTGGCTAGCTTAGTACAAGAAGCATTAAATTTCCCAGGAAGAATTGTAGTTATAACGGGTGGCGAACCATTAATGCACGATTTAGGACCCTTAACAGAGGCCTTTAAAGAAGCTGGTTTTAATACACACATTGAAACCTCTGGGGTATGTGAATTTGTTACTGGAACTTGGGACTGGGTCTGTTTCTCTCCAAAAAAATTCAAGGAAGCCAATCCCCAGATATTCAAACAAGTGGACGAGTTAAAAATAGTAATCTTTCATAAATCAGATATCGCTTGGGCCCAGGAATATTTGCCAAAAATATCTGAAAATGCAGCCTTATATGTACAGCCTGAATGGTCAAAACAGGCAGAAATGAATCCCATTCTTGTTGAATTTGTCAAATCAAATCCTGATTGGAAAATTTCGATACAAACGCATAAGTTTCTTCAAATTCCATAAAATGATTGGACTCTGGATCATCCCTTTATTTTCGTTTTTATCCGAAAGGGATAGCATTCCAATTGTCCCTGTTCCTATAAAAGAACTAAATGCCTATCGAACACAATATTTCCCTACGTATTCAGCAAGTCGAAAAGAACTATTTTTAACGGTTAGGAAAGCCCTTAATTCTGATGAGGAAATATTTGTATCCAAATGGAATGGACAAAAATTTGAAGCACCTTGGCCTATTGAAGAACTCAATCAAGAAAATAATGAAGGGACGCCAACGCTCTCCAAAGACGGAAAAACAATGATTTTTTCAGGTTGTGATTACCCTAACTCTTTTGGCGGATGTGATTTATATGCGTGTCAATGGGTAGAGGGAGCTTGGACAAGGCCTAAAAACTTAGGATACAAAATCAATTCACATGATTGGGAAGGACAGCCCCAAGTAAGCCCGGATGGAAAAATGCTATTCTTTTCATCGGACAGACCTGGCGGACAAGGGAAAAGAGATATTTGGCTAGCCAAATTGGAGGAAGATGGAAAATGGGGCCAACCGAAAAATCTGGGAGAAGTGATCAATACCACAGAGGATGAACAAGGCCCCTATTTTATCCAATCAAAAGATATTCTGGTTTTTGCAAGCAATCAGAATGGAGGCTTAGGTGGTTTAGATTTTCACCAAAGTTTAATTTATGAAGGCGTTTGGTCTAAATCTGTACCCATTTATGAAATCAATAGTCCTGCTAACGAAGCTGGATTTTCTGAAGCCATTATCGAAAATCAGTATTTTATCTCCAAAAAAGTAAGTGATCCAAACCAAGATCTTCAAATTCACAGCGTAATTATCCCCGATTATTGTTGGATTAAAAAACCATTAAGTCCTGTAGCAGAGGTGGTTCAAAAAAAGCCAGCCCCATTTTATGAATTAACTTTTGAGGATATTCAGTTCAAAATAAACCAATCAGAATTGCCTATTGAAACACCTGTGAGTTTAAAGAATTTAGTCCAATTCCTAACCAACGAAAACCAACAACACATCGAAATTCATGGTCATACAGATGAGGTTGGAAATTCAAGCGCTAATTTAAAACTATCCGAAAGAAGAGCTTTGTCCGTAAAGACATTTCTAGTGAACCACGGCATTAATCCTTTGCGAATAAAAACAAAGGGGTTTGGAAATACAAAGCCAAAAATTAAAAATGCAAGTATAGAACAGCGTAAAGCAAATAGACGAATCGAAATTATTTTACCTTAGATTTCTTTCTTGGTCTTTTCCTTTTCTTTTTGAAAACCTTCTTCGGCTGGAATGGATGCAAACTTGCATTCAGGGAATCTCTTTTGATCCAAGCCGTACGCAATGAATCTGCCATCTCACTTTCAGGAATCAATCGGATTGAAACAGATGAGACACCAAAAGGAACGAGTCCAATTTCCTTTGCTGCAGCCATCGAAATGTCGATAATTGCCCCTCTTCGATAAGGTCCACGGTCATTGACCCGAACGATGGTTGATTTATTTGTTTTTGGAAAGGTCACTTCAACCCAAGAACCTAAGGGAAAATACCGATGAGCAGCCGTAAACAAATAGGGATTATACTTTTCTCCGCTGGTCGTTTTTACTCCCCAAAATCGACTATTATAATAAGTTGCATGCCCCGTTTGCCTTTTATCAAGGCCAGAATGTGCAAAGACTTGTAGATGAATAAAACAAAAAAGGATGGATACTTTGAATGTTGGTGAAATCATACACGAAGGTAAGTTATTGCAGATCAAACAAAAAAAGCTCTTCTTACAAAGAGCTTTTTAATAACAAAATTTAACGATTTTATCGGCTTGAAATGTCGACGAATGCACGTGAGGTATAACCGGTATAAATTTGTCTCGGTCGGCCTATCGGCTCTTTATTGGTCTTCAATTCCTTCCATTGAGCTAACCAACCCGGTAAACGACCGATGGCAAACATCACCGTAAACATATTAGTTGGTATACCTAAGGCTCTGTAAATGATTCCAGAATAGAAATCAACATTAGGATATAATTTTCTCGCTACAAAATAATCATCGTTTAAAGCTGCTTCTTCTAAATGCTGAGCAATCGATAATACGGGATCATTCACTCCTAAAGCTTTTAATACATCATCAGCTGCTTTCTTTATAATCTTAGCTCTTGGATCAAAGTTCTTGTACACACGATGCCCAAAACCCATCAATCTAAATCCTGAAGTTTTATCCTTCGCCATGGCTAAGTACTTATCTGTATCTCCTCCATCGGCTTTTATTGCCTCTAACATCTCGATAACCTCTTGATTTGCACCGCCATGCAAAGGTCCAGAAAGTGCTTGAATTCCTGCAGATACCGATGCAAAAACATTGGCTTGTGAAGACCCCACTAAACGAACGGTAGAGGTAGAACAATTTTGCTCATGATCTGCGTGAAGAATTAGTAATTTATTTAAGGCTTTTGAAACAACAGGGTCAACTATATAAGCTTCCCCTGGTTTTGCAAACATCAATTGTAAAAATGTAGCACAATAATCCAAGGAAGTATCCGGATGATTTGAATCTTGACCCAATCCTTTTTTATAATTCCATGTAGCCATAATAGGCAATGTAGCCATCAAGCGCATCATGTTTTTCTCATCATCGCCTGCCTCTTCCGTAGAATGAAAAGCAGACATAAGGCCCACTAAACCAGCAATTTCGGCCATAGGATGCACGGATTTTGGAATAAAATCAGCGATTTTTTTCAAAGCCTCATTTGAAATAGTGCATTGTTTTATTTCACCTTCAAATGAATCCAATTGGGTTTGAGTTGGTAATTCACCATTTATCAACAAATAAGCCACTTCTAAAAAAGTAGATTTGTCGGCCAATTCTTCTATGCTATAACCTCTGTAACGTAAAATTCCTTCCTCACCATCTAAATAGGTAATCGAACTTTTTGTGGCTCCTGTGTTTTTATAACCTGGATCGTAAGTAACATAACCAGACAAATCACGAAGCTTGGCAATGTCAATCGCTTTTTCATTTTCAGCGCCTACGAATGTTGGCAATTCAAATGATTGACCGTCTAAATTGATAACCGAATTTTGAGACATGATGTAAATAAGAATGGTTTATAGTTTTAAAAACTGATTTGGGCAATAAAAATTTCAACCACTAAGATAATACGTTATTTTGAAAGGTTAAGTACCTTTATCAATCCGACAAAAATTAATTTAATTAACACAATTTTTTCTAAAGATATTTCAAAAAAATTTGAACTTATGATGCATTTACCTCAAATAATTTCTTCCTATTCATTTAGTTCTAAAGATCGATTTCTGACATACGTGAAAATTGACACACAATCGGACCCAAAATCTACTTCAAGTCCAAGCACAGAAAAACAAAAAGATTTGGCGTTGCTATTGGTCAAGGAGCTCCATAATATAGGAATCGGCAATGCACATACAGATGAATTTGGATATGTTTACGCACACCTTGAATCGAATGTATCTAAAGACATTCCGGCCATTTGTTTTTGCGCCCATATAGATACTTCTCCGGATTGTAGTGGCGCTGGCGTAAAACCCCTGATACATCAAAATTACCAAGGAGAAGATATTATTTTACCGGATGACCCTTCCGTGATTATTCGATTAAATGACCACCCAGACTTAGCCGAACAAATTGGCCATGACATTATTACGGCCAGCGGCAAAACCTTATTAGGGGCAGATAACAAGGCAGGAATTGCCGAAATCATGGATGCGGTGGCTTTTTGGCAGGAAAATCCTAGTGTCCAACATGGTCCAATATCCATCGTATTTACCCCAGATGAAGAGGTAGGTCGAGGAACGGACCACATTGATATGCAAAAAATCAATGCCGCTTATGGGTATACGTTGGACGGCGAGAAGCGTGGACATCTAGAAAATGAGACATTTTCTGCGGATGGTTTTACGATTAAAATCAAAGGAATTTCTCAGCATCCTGGATTTGCCAAGGGCCGAATGGAAAGTGCCATAAAAATAGCCGCAGAAATTGTGGCCAACCTACCTAAGTCAACGCTGAGCCCTGAAACAACCGAAAAAATGGATGGATTCATTCACCCCGGTGGATATTCAAGGTCATGTTGAAGAAGCTCAAATAGACTTTATTTTGAGGGACTTTGATACATTGAAATTGGCACAATACGGTCAAATGCTCAAAGAAATCACGCACAACGTATTAAAAAATTATCCCAATAGCCATGCTGATTTTATTCAAACAGAACAATATCGAAATATGAATGAAATCTTAAAAGACCATCCATTGTGCATTTCATTAGCGATGGAGGCGATGAAATTAGCAGGATTAACACCAGAGACGACAAGTATTCGAGGGGGAACTGATGGATCCAGATTAACCTTTATGGGATTACCCTGCCCCAATATCTTTGCTGGAGAACATGCCTTTCATAGCAAAGAAGAATGGGTTTCCGTTCAGGATATGCAAAAAGCTACCGAAACCGTTATCTATTTAGCAGAATTGTACACAGTAAGGTATTAGGTATTAGGTAAGAAGTAATAGGTAAGAAGTAATAGGTATTAGGTATTAGGTAAGAAGTAATAGGTAATAGGTAAGAAGTAATAGGTATTAGGTAAGAAGTAATAGGTAATAGGTTGTAATTAAAAATTATAAAGATTAAGTATTTGTAAAATACCTGTTACCTCTTACCTAATAACTTTTACCTAAAAAAACTACTCCCACTCAATGGTAGCCGGTGGTTTCGACGAAATATCATACACCACCCGATTGACACCCTTCACTTGATTTATAATCTCATTGGAAATTCGTCCTAGAAATTCATAGGGCAAATGGCACCAATCTGCCGTCATTCCGTCCAAACTAGTTACAGCACGCAAGGCAACAACCTGCTCATAGGTACGTTCGTCACCCATAACGCCCACTGATTGGACTGGCAATAATATAGCACCAGCCTGCCATACTTGGTCATAAAGACCATCTTGCTTCAAGCCATTAATAAAAATCGCATCCACTTTTTGTAAAATAGCTACTTTTTCAGGAGTAATATCCCCTAAGATGCGTATGGCTAAACCTGGTCCAGGAAAAGGATGACGCCCTAAAATTTCTTGGGGTACCCCTAAAGTCTTTCCAACTAACCTGACCTCATCTTTAAATAAAGTATTCAAAGGTTCTACAACCTTCAATTTCATGAAATCGGGTAATCCTCCTACATTGTGATGCGATTTAATTGTCGCAGAAGGACCATTTATACTAACACTCTCAATGACATCTGGATAAATCGTTCCTTGGCCTAACCATGAAACCCCTTCAATCAAATGGGATTCATGATCAAAGACGTCAATAAACGTCTTTCCAATGGCTTTACGTTTTTCCTCAGGATCAGAAAGTCCAGCCAATGCATCATAAAATAGCTTTTTGGCATCCACTCCTTTCACATTCAAACCCAAGGTATGGTATGATTCCAGCACTTGCTCAAACTCATTTTTACGGAGCAGACCATTATCAACAAAAATACAATATAGATTTTTGCCAATGGCTCGATGCAGTAAAACAGCCGCTACCGAACTATCCACTCCTCCCGATAAACCTAAAACTACCTTATCATTCCCTAATTTCACCTTCAATGCAGCTATGGTCGTTTCAGCAAAAGAATCGGAGGTCCACGTTTGCGAACATGCACAAATACCCACCACAAAATTCTTAATTAATTCACTTCCTTCTGTAGAATGGGTCACTTCAGGATGAAATTGTATTCCAAATATCGGTTTTGATATGTGTGAAAATGCTGCGACACGTACCGTTTCGGTACTTCCAATCACCTCATATTCTTTGGGCAAATCCACGATGGTATCCCCATGAGACATCCAAACTTGACTTTTAGCTGATAATCCTTCCAACAAAGCACTCGGTTTTTTCGAAACCATATGTGCCCTTCCGTATTCCCTGTGTGCAGATGCTTGGACAGAACCTCCCCCTAAATGGGCCAATAATTGAGCCCCGTAGCAAATACCTAAAATGGGACGATCACCCAACAATGACAAATCAATACTCGGAGAATCTGTATCACGAACTGAACAAGGACTACCTGACAGAATAATTCCTTTCACGGAATCGTCTAACGTTGGGATTTTATTGTAAGGATGAATCTCGCAATAAACTTTAATTTCTCGTACACGCCGAGCAATTAACTGAGTAACTTGAGAACCGAAGTCAAGGATAATAATCTTTTCCGCCATAAGAATTGATAAAAAATAAACAGCAAAGGTCGGAAATTTCAATCAAAAACCGATTATTCCCTTAGAAAAATCTACTTATACAATAAATAGTTTTGGCGCATCTTAGAATAGGCCTTTAAAGCGGGTTCCCATGAAGCTCGAATTTGAGTTTCAGATTGCCCTGCTAACATTTGCTTGCGTAAAGTGTCCGTGCCGGCCAACTTATCAAAAAAAGATGGACTTGAAAAGAAGCTTTCATTTTTACCTATTTTATTGAAAAAATGAAGCAAATATTTCAAACTGAAACCTAATTGGCGCACCGGAACCGAAGTTAAATTAAATCCATAACAAAGTTTCCCTTTCTGAGGTGGATCCATAGCGCCAGGCATAGGAACTGGGGTAAATTGATAATCGCCCGCACCCTCCAAGGGCATTCCCGCTATTTGGAATTGAGTTTTTGTTCCTCGCCCGATACTCACAGGTGTTGCTTCAAATAAACACAATGAGGGGTATAATCCGATCGATTGATCGTTTGGCAAATTAGGAGATGGTGGAATAGAAATGTGAACAAAAGAATCATGTGTATAATTCTGCACGGGAATAACTTTCAAATCACAAACCACTTGATTCGCTAGCCATCCCTCGCCATTGATCATTTTTGCCAACTCCCCTAGGGTGCAGCCATGAACTATTGGGATAGGATTTAAACCCACAAATGAAGAAAATTTCCTATCCAAAACGGGACCATCGACATAATGACCGTTGGGATTTGCGCGATCTAAAATCAGCAAAGGGACCTTATTTTCAGCACATGCCTCCATGACATAATGAAGCGTAGAACTGTAGGTATAAAAACGAACACCTACATCTTGTATATCAAAAACAACTATATCCACATTTTTAAAATCATCCTGAGTGGGCTTTTTATGCGTCCCATACAAGGAAATGATAGGCAATCCGGTTTTGGGGTCTACGCTATCATTCACATGTGACCCCGCATCTGCACTTCCCCTAAATCCATGTTCGGGTGAAAAAATTTTAGTTACCTTAATTCCTGAGGCCAATAAACTATCCGCTAAGTGTGCCTTTAAAATAAACGAAGTATGGTTAACCACAAGAGCCACCTTTTTATTCATCAATAATGGTAAATATGACCTTGTTGAGTAAGCTCCAGGCATAGGATTGCCTATCTGCTGAGCTGGCAACGAATAAAAGATGAACAATAATAAGATTAGCTTGTAGAATCGAACCAATAGCATTTTCTTTGCGTGTTAAAATATCAGGTCAAATATCTGATATTTTTTTAGCATTCTTAACTTGTGACCTAAAAATGAATTTTCCTTTATTCGTAGCCCGTAGGATTAGAAATACACAAGAAACATCATTTTCTAAGACAGTAACCTGGGTGGGTATAGGAACAATTTCTTTAGGCATTAGTATTATTCTCATCGCCTTTTCTATTCTATTTGGTTTCAAATCAGCGATTCAAGAAAAATTAACTAGTTTTTCGGGTGATATTCGGATAAGCAAATTGAGTGGAAATCATTCCATTTCAGAAAATCCGATCATTAAAAATCCGGGCTGGGAAAAATCTGTCACAAAGCAATCATTTGTCAAGCACATCCAATCCCACATTCAAAAACCTGGCATTCTTGTTGGCAATACCGGACTGGCAGGTGTTGTCATTAAGGGGATTGGCCAAGACATGCCACGCACTCAAATTAAAAAAAATATCAGTAAGGGTCTACCCTACCTCAAAAATTCTCAGGATGTAATCATTAGCCAGATTTTAGCTAATCAATTAAAAACAGACTTGAACCAAAGCTTAATCTTGTACTTTTTAAGCCAGCCAGAAAGGCCCAGAAAAGTGAAAGTAACTGGCATTTATGAGACGGGTTTAGAAGAATTAGATAAAATGTTCATCCTTGCGGATCGCCAATGGGTTCAAAAAATGAATGGATGGAGCACAGACTCATTGGGTAGCTATGAAATCATGCTGACAAAAGGAGCCGATTTAAATGCATCAGCTTACCAACTAGAAAAAAATTTACCTACTGAATGGAAATTAGAGACGATTGTAGAGCTTTATCCATCCCTATTTGACTGGATGAATATGTTGGATCGTAATATTGTCATCTTCATATCCCTCTTACTATTGGTCGCCTGCTTCAATCTCATAGCCACACTGTGGGTACTCATCATGGAAAGAATCCCCATGGTAGGAATTTTAAAAGCTTTAGGAAGCTCTCAAAAGCAAATTCGCACCATTTTTTGGTGGAATGGTTTCTTCATTTTATTAAGGGGATTATTAATCGGTAATTTAATCGCAATCGTATTTTGCTACCTTCAATACACCTATCATTTAATTCCACTAGATCCAGAAAATTACTACATGAACTCGGTACCTATTCTTTGGGATACACCTACTTGGGTGTATGTCAATGTAGGGACTTGTCTTTTGGTAGCGCTCACGATCACCATACCTACCTTATTTATCAAAAAAATTGAACCTAAAGATGCAATCAATTACAAAAGTTAAAAACCTGACTTATCTCTTTTTATCCATATTCTTGCTAGTAAGTACTTACTTATCTGGGCAAAATAGTATCCTTTATTCAATTGATTTGAACAATATCGTCCAAGACAAATTGAGTGTCCAAGTAAAAACACCAAAATTCAAGCAAAATCAAGTTGACTTTTTCTTCCCTAAAATTGTTCCGGGGACGTATGCCAACTATGACTTTGGGAGATATATAAGTGATTTTAAGGCATTTGATGCACAGGGCAAAAGCTTAACCGTCGTAAAAAAGAATGTGAATCAATACCTAATTAAAGGTGCTGATAAATTATCACGCATTGCATACCTAGTAGATGACACTTGGGATAGTCCGGAAATTAGCGGTGAATATGTGTTTGAACCTGCCGGAACTTCCTTTCAAAAAGATACTTTGTTTGCGCTAAATACGCATGGATTCTTGGGTTATTTTCAAGGATTTGAAAAAAATAAAATCGAATTAACGATAAATAAACCCACGTTTATGGTGGGAACTTCTTCCTTGAAAAGTGATATAAAAAGTAGTCCCACACAAGACATTTTCAAGGCAAATTCGTACTATGAAATAGTCGATTCCCCCTTTATGTACGCTAAGCCTGATACCACTACACTCAAAATTGGAAATGTAGAAATAGTTATCTCGTTGTTCACACCCAATAAAACCATAATTGCAGAAGAAGTAGCACAAAAAATCAAGCCTCTTTTAGAAGCTCAAAAAAACTATTTGGGGGGCGTATTGCCCATACAGCGCTATGCATTTTTAATTATTCTATCGGACAACCTAAAGAATGGGAGTTATGGCGCTTTAGAGCATGCTAAGTCTTCATTTTACTATTTGCCCGAAGGGGATATCTCAAGTTTAGGGCAGACTATTTTGGATATTTGTGCACATGAATTCTTTCACATAGTCACTCCATTAAATATTCATTCCGAGGAGATTGGCAATTTCGATTTTAACCAACCTAAAATGTCTAAGCATTTGTGGCTATATGAGGGTCTTACTGAATATGCGGCACATCACATGCAAGTAAAATATGGACTTATCCAATTGCCTCAGTTCATGCAAACCATTCAGGAGAAATGGGAAACGATGCAAATGCAATTTGACGATAAAATCCCCTTTACCGAGATGAGTAAAAAGGTCTTGGATACTTATAAAGATCAATATAGTAATGTGTATCAAAAAGGAGCTTTATTAGGTTTTGGGCTTGACTTATTGCTTAGAAAGGAATCGAATGGAGCCTATGGAACCCAACAAATGATGCAAGATTTAGCGAAAATTTATGGACCTAATAAATCATTCAAGGATGATGAATTGTTTGATCAATTGACTTCACTAACGAAATTCCCAAGCCTAAAAGAATACTTTAACCTATATGTGGCTGGGAATAAAAAAATTCCGTTAAATGAATGGCTGAATAGTATCGGATATGAAATCGATCCCAATAAAAAAGATACGGTTAGGACTTTAGGTTTTGATTTTCAGACACTCAACATAAATTCAGAAACAAAAAGAGCCTTTATAGGGAGTGATTTAGGGGTGAATGCATTGGGAAATGCCCTTCATTTAAAAGCCAAAGACGAATTGATTTCCGTGAACCAATTGCCCGTCGACCTACCTAATTTTGTTAAAAACACCCAACAAGTATTATCAAAAATTAAACCTGGTGACTTGTTAACGTTAGAAATCGCAAGATCCAATGACAAGGGAGGTTTTGATACCCTAAAATTAGTGGCGCCCTTTGAATTTACGATCCAAGCGAGTAGAAAATCCATCAACGAACTCATTCTTCCTTCTAAGAAGCAAATTAAATTGAGAGAAGATTGGTTGAAACCTACTCCTTAATTTCAGCTAGAGGCGAGACAAATTCTTTTTCATGCTTCGCTATCCAAACGGTAGCGACCCCATTGCCTATGAAATTAGTGATGGCGCGAGCTTCGGACATAAATCGGTCTACGCCCAATAATAATGCTAAACCCTCCAAAGGGATCACTTGAAGCGCAGTCAACGTAGAAGCCAATACCACAAAACCGCTGCCAGTCACTCCGGCAGCCCCCTTACTTGTCACCATTAAAACTCCGATGATGGTTAATAATTGGCCATAGGATAAATCGATGCCATAAACTTGTGCTAGAAACAAAGTGGCCATCGACAAATAAATACTAGTTCCATCAAGGTTAAACGAATAGCCGGCAGGAACGACAAGCCCAACCACTGATTTAGAGCAGCCCATTTTCTCTAGCTTTTTCATTAAAGAAGGCAAAGCCGCTTCCGATGATGAAGTACCTAACACAATTAACAATTCTTCTTTAATGAATTTCAAAAAAGTCCAAATCCGCTCCCCACAACTACGCATCACAAATCCCAATATGATGAAAACAAAGATTCCCATTGTGACATAAACAGAGATCATTAGTTTAGCTAAGGGCAGCAAAGAATGAATCCCAAACTTACCTATTGTAAATGCCATCCCACCTAATGCACCTAAAGGAGCTAAATACATGATTAAATGCAAACCTTTGAAGACCCAATCCGAGGCTTGATGCATGCCAGAAATCATTTTAGCCTTTCGGGTGATCCAAGTTAAAAGTACTCCAAAAATTAAAGAGAAAATCAATACCTGAATGGTGAAATTTTCTTTTAAAAACATGAGCCAACTAAAATCTGCAGCTTTTTGAGTATACTTTGAAATATCACCACCAGCGACATCGTCCCGAATGACACCTATTCCAGGCTCAAGTAGTTTAGAAACTGCTAAACCTATCACCAAGGCCAAAGTAGTTATGACTTCGAAATACAGCAATGCCTTCCCTCCCACTCGACCTACTTTTTTCAAATTACCCATATTGACAATTCCCAAACTGATTGTCAAGAAGATTATAGGATGAATAAATAGTTTGACCAAACTAATGAATATTCCACTGAACATTTCACTTAATGTAGGCCCGAAACTAATTTCAGTCCCAAGAAGTGAATAATTAATTTTCTTTTCAAAAACTGGGTATAAAGCGACATCAGGCCTAAAATGGCCAACAATTACTCCTATAAAAATGGATAGCAATACCCAAAATGTTAAACTAGAAGTAATTTTATTTGTTTTCATTCGTTAAAAAGAGGTTTAAACAAAAGTAATAATTATTGATAATAAAACATCGTTTGGGATTCTGCTCAGTTTTGCCGAATTTTGCAAGCTATTTATTTGCCTCAAATTCAAAGTTTATGTCACAAAAAACCAAGTGTTTAATTATAGGTTCAGGTCCAGCAGGTTATACAGCTGCCATCTATGCTTCTCGTGCAGGATTGCATCCCGTAATGTATATGGGAGGCCAACCAGGTGGGCAGTTAACTACAACGACTGAAGTAGATAATTTTCCGGGATATCCCACTGGAGTGGATGGTCCTACCATGATGATCGATTTAGAAAATCAAGCGAAACGCTTTGGTACGGATGTTCGACATGGCTTGGCTGAGAAAGTAGACTTCACTTCCCAACCGAAAAAAGTTTGGATTGACAATGGGGATGAGATCGAAGCAGATGCCATCATCATAGCCACAGGAGCTTCCGCTAAATGGTTGGGTTTAGAGGGAGAAACAACCTACAATGGTTTAGGGGTATCCGCATGTGCTGTTTGTGACGGATTCTTTTACCGAAATCAAACGGTTGCTGTAGTGGGTGCGGGAGATACGGCAGCAGAAGAAGCGAGTTATTTGGCTAATTTATGTACCAAAGTTCACATGATTGTACGTAGAGACGAAATGAGAGCCTCTTTAATCATGCAAGACCGTGTTAAAAATAATCCCAAAATTGAAATTCACTGGAATTCGGAGACCGAGGAGATTTTAGGAGATGCAACTGGCGTGACAGGTATTCGATTAAAAAATAGAGTGAGTGGAGCTACAGAGGAAATAGCCTTAACAGGTTTTTTTGTGGCAATTGGTCATCAGCCCAATACCTCCATTTTTAAAGGGGTGCTAGCGATGGACGATCAAGAATATTTAATCACAGAAAAAGGAAGCACTAGAACCAATGTGGAAGGAGTGTTTGCTTGTGGAGATGTGCAAGATTCTACTTACAGGCAGGCTGTTACGGCAGCTGGTACAGGTTGCATGGCAGCATTAGACGCGGAAAGATGGTTGGCCGCGCATCATTTACATTAATCATATTGATGAATTTTAAAACGTTTTTTTTAGGGATGATCTTTTTATTTCCTTGCTTTTTTACAAAAGCACAGGAGAAGAAATTGTTTAAAAAGAACACCAAAATTGAATATAAAAGCCAAGCCCAACTGTATCAGGAACAAAGTAAAAAGAATGATTTAGATGAGTTACCTCCTTTACAGTTTAGAACTGAATCGGAATCCGGTTCTACTGCATTAGGTGGTTCTGAAATGCAAGAACGAAAGTATGAGCCATTAAAAGTCATTAATCCGACAATCAGTAATTTTGATACCACATCGATCGATGAAGGGGAAGCATTAGTCGTTGAAATAGAAGAAGAAAATGCACCAGAAGGAAGCGAAGATTTTGTTTCCGTTGCGTCCTATTATTCCATTTGGGATACACAAAGCATCG
>CANHXO010000018.1 GCA_947464595.1 Cytophagaceae bacterium | reverse complement strand
TGCCAGGAAATTGATTATTCCCTTTAGGTGAGACGTAAATATCCTTTGACAAGGCATTAAAGAAAGTTATGATCGTTAAAAAACAGGCTATTGCGATTCGTTTCATATCAGGTTTATTATTGATTAATTCGTTTAAACTATGGCTTCTTGACCAAAACCGTTGGAAATGGAGCATTTATTAAATCATTTTTCAAATAATGGCTCACCGCTTTTAGAACATCAGCCTCTACCATTGGCGTAAAGGGTGAAACCGTTTCGACCTCATATCCACCTAGTGCATATTCGGCAGCTGTGGGGATATAGCCGAGCCAACCATTCGTATACCCGTAAAAGAAGGTATGTTTAAAGGGTGAATCTTTTCGAATTTCATTTGAAATTTCACAAAATAACTCACCTGGTAAGCTCCAAATAGCTAGCTCCTGATTGAATTTCAAAAAACGAGCTGGCAAAACAACTAAATCTTCCCCAGCACTATTTTTCTTTTCATATGCCTTCAATTCGGGTATCCATCGAATATTTTTTTTCCTTAAGGTCTCTATGTTCAGTGCTCCCGTACCCATACGCATTGAATTAGTTAACCGGTCAATCGACTTATATACATCGATCATTTTATCCCCCAAAACTTTCTTAAAAATATTCATGGATGAATCTTTTAAGACTGCTTTTTCACCTGCAAGCCTTGTGTTAGGAGCTAAGTTACCTGCAGCACCATTGATAAATAATACGGGTGTTTTTAATTTTTCTTGGACATACGTCGAAATCAGTCCAGGCACATCTCCACTAATGAATAAATTATCTTGTCCAAAAAAAGTACCGTGTATCGGGTAATTAGCTATCAAGGCTAACGGACTTCCGTCCATATTATCTAGGCGTATTAATCCTATTTGGCTATCAACGGGACCTTCTGGATAAAACCCTAATGCGATTTTGCCATTGGGCTTTCTTTCCCGCCGATTGATATTGGCCTTCGATTCTCCCATACCAAAACCAATTTTAACCGGTCTAAGTAAACGCCTAGCTTCAATAATTCCATCGATTAATTTTTGTTTCACCTCTTCTAGGTAATCAAAATCAACAGGATGCTGGTAACGATCACCCATAAAAACCGCTGGTAATCCAGGAGTTCCCAGCTCAGGAGCTGAATGCGTGTGCGTCAAGGTCCACCAAAAATTCAATGGATTAATTCCAAGTTTTTGATCTAACTCAGCCGCTACAAGGTCGTAAGTAGCCGGGGAAACAACACATAATTCAGAGGAGACTAGTAAAAATTGTGTGAAGCCATCATCCAACAAAACTATGCGGTGGTAAATCCGATCACGCACTCCGGTCGACTTTCTAGCCCCATAACCTAATAGCATTTTAGCACTTTTAGGCGTTATATCTACCGTAACTACAGAGGCTCTGAAGTTGGCCTCAAGCCCAAAAGAAATCAAAAACACCAAACACAGGCCGAATACAAGAGAAAATAAATTTGATTTTTGCTTTTTCATACTCCAAGGATATACAATTTTTTATACATAGCCAAAGCACCCTATTCAATATTCTAAATGGTTTAATTAAAATTACCCCTCATCAATATCAAAGCTCTCGAGACGGTACAAGTGTAAATCGGTTTTTCCATTTCAAAAACGGCCTTTCAAAAAAATGATACGATAAGGTAGCTAAAGTGACTGTAGTTAAAAAAGCTCCCACGAAACCCAATTCATTTTTCCAATCCACGATACCCAATTTCTCACTTAGCATCCCTAGCTCATCCTTAAAAATGTGAAAAATGATCCAATAAATAGTAATGTGAAAAATATACATACCAAACGAAATCTTACCTAAATAAATGAATGGAGATGGCAGGTATTTTGTTGGCACGCCAAGCAAGGAAAAAAACATCAACATAACTCCCAATAGAATCAATAACCATCCTGATACGGATTGAGTAACCGTGGCTAAATGAGGCGCATCCGCATTGATTTCACAGAAAATGGAGGCCATGAGCCAACAAGCAATTCCGATTAAAAATAGGATCATTCTTGTCGCAATGGGCCATTCCGGGTGTTTACCACCTAAGCATACGGAACATAGAATTCCTGCAGCAAAAAATTGGAATTGAACAAAGCTATTGGTCCATTGGCCACTAAATCCAGAGGTAGGATGAAGGGCATAATAGAGGATGGTTAGATACGAAATAATCAATGCCAAAAAAGAAAAAATCTTCAATCCGCGCTTGCCAGAATAAAAAACAATCAAGGGCAAAATAATGTAGAGCTGCTCTTCGACAGAAACACTCCATAATGGATTAATGCAATAAGATTGCCATTCATGAAAGTTGATAAACCAGTTTCCAGAAAAAAAGGTAAAGGCCATTTGTGTACCTCCAGGGATTGGGGAACTGAAAATAGTTGTGAAAGATGTTAAGGCAACGATTAGATAGAAAAACGCAAAATACAAAGGCCAAATGCGTAGGATTCTTCTGATGTAAAATGATTTAATATTAATTTGACCAAAGCTGTCTTGCTCGCGGCACAACAATTCTGTAATTAGAAATGCACTCAGAAAAAAGAATAAAGGCACCCCATAATTTCCCAAAAGACTTAAATGATAAGCCCAGTAATATTCTTTCCCGTCAATAGGCGCAAGGTCTAAGCGATGTACAAAAAACACAAATAGAAAAGCAAAGAACCTTAATACATCTAACTCAGGTCTATAGAATCGTGGAACGTTCATTTTTCACAAAAAGTTTACACATTTTTTAAATTAAATTCCTACCATGATTTATAAAATAAAACTAGGCAAATGAGCCTAGTTTTAATTACTTCAGTCAATTTATAAAAAGGAATTGGTTATTTATATGTCAACCAAGTCGTTGCCTCACAATTTTTATTCGTGGAAAAACGAATCCATCGTGCTTGGAAGTCAGGTGAGAAAGTATATTCAAATGTTTCGTTGGGCTTTATATTTACTTCTTTAAATACCATCCATGGACCATGACCGATCGGCTCAATCTCGATTTTAAAGGTGACCGTTTGATCAGATTTATGTGATATTTTCAGGCTTTTTTTATCATAAAACCCAATCAGATACGGGTCTGATGATGTATTTGCCGTCACTGAACTATTTTTCCAAGGACCTCCTTGACCCATTGGCTTTCCTAATTTCCAAAGATCATCAATGGTACCTGCCCATACTTTTGCTTTTCCATCGGTGGATGTAATGATATGTTCATTGCCTCCCGCATTTTTCTCCATTCCAGTCATGATCAACAAACCTCTGTATGAGGCATAATCATGAATGGCCAATGAATGAGACGCTACGGGTCTGATTTTGGCATAGCCATCCGCATTTTCAGCAGGAAGTTCATAAAAAGTACCATGGGCATTCATCAAATCACGCTCGGTCGCCACTTCCCTACAAACACGCATGAAAGCAGATGTCGTTTTAGGAGTGAATTTTTCATTCCCTTTAGGCAAACGCCATCTTCTGCCTGCATCGTCGACAACTAAAACGGACGCCTCGTCTATGCTAATTGCGTCTTTGGAAATTTCAAATTTAGTTCGAATAAAATCGGCCGTTTTAGGCTCCTCTCTTCTGGTCAAATTCATGGCACTATCTAATTCATAATAGCCTACTTCTTGGAATTTTCCTTGTGAAAAATCGCTCGCTAAAATTCCTAATTTGCGGCGTTTATCCCCAAGGGCATATAATAGACCACCCGATAATTGATCTTCATTAATAGAACTTAGCCCCTTGTATATTTTGTCTGCACTGGCTACAAATCGAGTGTCATCTGTGTAATTAAAATGAACGGTGGCTGTAGTATTCTTGTTCGATTTGACCCGAATCCACTCGCCTTTTTCTGTGGCGAGAAAAGAAATATTTTTTGATTGGCCTTTACTGACAATCACCGATCGAAGTTTTTTCCATGTCCCATTTCCATAAGTGTCTACCTCAAAAGTAAAGGTCACCTCCTCATTTCCTGTATGATGGATCCAAGCCATTCGTTTTTGCCAACCTGCAAACAAGAAAGGTTCTGAACTAATATTTGCTTGCACTTTCTCTGAAAGCCATACGGCTCCCTGAGCTGTATTGGGTCCTAATTGGTCGGGCGTTTGCGTCGACGTAAACCATAAATTTGAATTGGATTGTCCTGGTCCTTCGATATTTCCTTTGGCCTTTCGCTTGTTCAAGAATTCTTTTTGAGCTGAATCATCGCAACCAAAAACCAATCCGTCTTGCCAACGGGTAAAATCGCCGATCACTTTTAAATAGGCTGAACGAGGACGAATTCCCGATGTGTTTAAGGAGCTAAAGGATTGTGGGAAATGCCAAAACATCCCGTGCATCGTCATCAAATATTCGGGCTTTTCAGGAGTACCCACATCTCGAATGCGAGGCCATTCCGTGTTCCAACCGTGAGCTCCGTCGTAGCTATGGCTTGCCTTTGGCATTCTAAAAAAGGACCATTTGCCAGCATCTCTGACACCCAATAAAACAGATTTATGATCCCAACCTGTCACCCAAATCGGATCAGTCGCGGGGTTCTTATTCCCATAAATTCCACCGGGGCCCGTTACTTCCACAAATTGATTTCTTCGAATCACCTTCCAGTCCTTCCCATTCCATTCGGCCAAAACGCCTGATTCAATATCAAACTGTTTCAATGCTTTATCCCCAGATTCACCATTGTTGGAATATACCATCACTCCCTGGCCCGAGTAAAGCCCTTTTCCATGTGCCCCTGGCAGCAAGGATCCACTCGTGTTGTTGGACACATCATTTGTCTTTTTTACTTTTAAATTACCGTCCTCATAGAGCCATTGGGTCGTCAAATTGTTGACATTCAGTTCGTAAAAACCCTCTTCCATCGTACCCAATAGTAATTTATTTTGTGGATCTTTTAGATCTCTGGCTAAACCTGTGTAACGCCCAGGTGCCTGGGTATAGGGAATCGTGCGAACAGTTCCCTGAGAATTAATGGCATAGGGCCCTATAAACAATTGATTACTTTCAGAATGAATCATTCGATTGGCAGGAGTACCTCCGATACTTTCTGGCCTAATTTTTCGTGTCAATTGGGGACTGATTTCATAAAGTTTATCAAAAGACCCGAAAGGTAAATGTGGGCCATAAGTCACCACCCAAAGTCGATTTGCCCAAGGCACCACAGCACCCGTACCACATTCCCCTTCGTTGTTATAATAAGCCAAATGTGGATATATCCCACTGAATTGAGGGTAGGATGACTTAGGTAAAGGTTGCGCAGAAGAATTTAAAGTATAAAAACTAATGGCTAAAATTTTTAGGAAAGAATTGTTAATTGATTTAAACATAATTAGTGTTTTAATTAATGCAACTTTAATTGGTAAGCATTTATGTAAATGTAAAATTGATTACTTTTTAATTGAAAAAAACTTTTTTTCAATTAACGCAATTTGCCTGATTTTTCTCAAATTATTACTCCTCAAATATTAAAATAAACAATCTGCAATTTTAAGATTAATCATTATAAATTTAGAAAAGCTGTATAATAAAAAGGCCAATTAAGTGTTGTGAATTTTTTATTAAATTTGTCAAATTTGTATTTTACTTCTTTAATTATCTTTTATCAAGCAACCTATTTAAATCAACATATGCGAAACAATCGTAGAAAATTCATTCAACAAGTAGCATTAGGTGCTGCGGGCATAAGTCTAGGAAATATTAATTCCGCTTTCAGTGCCAAGAGTTATGCTCGAATCATCGGGGCAAACGACCGCTTACAAGTAGCACTTATGGGCTGTGGCCGTCGAGTTGGCGCTTATTATGCCGCACTTCAAGATAAAAAGAACAATGTAGATCTCGCTTATATCTGTGATGTCATGAAAAAACAACGCGAAAAAGTTGGTCGCGACTTGCAAGGAAAAGTGACAGGAAATGCGAAGTTGGTCAATGACATTCACGATGTTTGGAACGATAAAAAAGTCGATGCCATCTTCAATGCAACCCCAGACCACTGGCATGCGCCAGGTACTTGGATGGCGATGCAAGCAGGCAAACATGTGTACATCGAAAAACCATGTAGTCAAAATCCTCGCGAAGGAGAATTACTTGTTGCCTTTCAAAAAAAATATGGGAAAGTGGTCCAAATGGGAAACCAACAACGTTCCGCTAAAGATTCACAAGAAATCATTTCTGAAATTCATAAAGGGGTTATCGGGGATGTTTACAAGGCAGTGGCCTTTTATTCCAACGAAAGAGGTGAGGTACCTATCGAAAAAAAGGCACCTATTCCTGAAGGATTAGATTGGAATCTATGGCAGGGTCCCGCACCCCACCAGGAATATACGGCAGACACTTGGGATTACAACTGGCATTGGTACGGTTGGCACTGGGGAACGGGCGAAACGGGCAACAATGCCACCCACGAATTAGATGTGGCGCGTTGGGCACTCCAAGTCAAATATCCAGAACACGTGTATGTGGAAGCAGCCAAAAGACATTTCAAAAATGACGGTTGGGTCATGTATGACACCATGGATGCCACTTTCCAATTCCCAGATAATAAAGTTATCCAATGGGATGGCAAGAGTCGCTCAGGCTATAAAACCTACGGAAGTGACCGAGGAACCATCATTTTCGGTAGCGAAGGAAGCGTTTTTGTCAATCGACAAGGCTATACGCTTTTCGACCGAGCAGGAAAGAAGATCAAAGATAGTAAGTCATCAGGATCTGAAGCAGGCAACACATTAGGCGGTGGCGGCGACATGACGGACACTCACGTTGCAAACTTTTTCAATGTGATCCGTGGTACAGAAACCAAATTAAACTCTCCTATTGAAGAAGGTGCAATCAGCCAAATGATGTGTCATTATGCCAACATCTCCTACCGCATCGATAAGTCATTTAAAATTGACACGGCCAACGGGCATATTTTAGATAAGGATGGAATGAAGCTTTGGGGACGAACTTATGAAAAAGGCTGGGAGCCTAAATTGTAAAAAATTATATTGAGAACGTTTAGAAAAATAGATCGTAAAAATCTAATTAGACTAAACGTTCTCAATTTTTATCTAGTAGAATCCATTTGATTCAAATAGTCTCGCGAATTTCACTTGATTGATCAGCCAACATGGATCTATCTGTGTTCCTTGATTCCACATCAATGACTATATTTGAGAACATTGGCATAACAACAAGTCCATTGACCCTGCACGATGATGAAAAATAAAACCTATTCAAATGGCCAAATAACATTTGAGCAATCGGGAGACCAATTAACCTACTATTTCAAGAATGGAAAAGTAAAAGCCAAAGGAAAATTCGTTCATGAATTGATGGAAGAAGAATGGATATTTTACCGTGAAACCGGACAGCTTTGGCAAGTTGGCAATTTTAATGGGGGGCAGAAACATGGACCTTGGGTCAGGTATAACAAACAAGATGCCTTAGAGTACCAAGAAGTTTTTGACCAGGGGGTTCAACAAAAAAAACTTTAATGATTAATTGAGAATTACAATCCGCCTCTATTTACTGAACAGGCTGCGTTATTATTTCTGACAAATGCCTCATTAACTCAAAGGTATATTCCCCCATGTTGGGCCCAAACCACCCCATCGTTTTAGGTTCATATGAATCAAGATAAAAGTATTTTCCTGGAATAATATAACCCACATAACTTCCGTTAAAACTGGTCACATTCGCATTAAACCCTTTTGTCGCCAACGCGTCTTTTAGTTGGCGAGCAAACTCCCCACTGAAGTCGCAAGGCGTAGTCAGCCAAATTAGATTTCCAATTTTAATGACTTGCAAATACACGTTTTCTGGCAAGGGCATTAATTTTTTACTAAGCCAAGTAGAGAAATGCATGTTGGTCGTCAACCGAATGTTATAATCTGGCAAGTCTACTTTTAAACTCATCGTTGACAAATCAATTTTATCCTTCAACTCAACCCTAGCTAAATGAATCCCAAGGCTATCGGCCAACGATTCCCCAATTTTTTTAGGTTTATCAAAGCCTTTGCCTTCTCCAGAGGGACTTTGGCTGCCAACAGAGCCTCCACAGAAAATAGCGAGGTCAACGGAGCCATTTTCCATTTTGCGTTGCCAATAGCCAGGATAATCAGCACTAAATTGCATATTTTCAGCGCCAATGGTCGTGGCATGTGCTCCAAAAGATCCAATTACAGCCTTCCGACCTGCTTTTTGCTGAATGGAAATGAAATTGAAATCATTATTCTTAGTGCCTAAGTCACCGACAAGTCTATTACGTGTATAAGGAGCCGCGTCGAAATACCCATTTCCAATCCGAGCGGGTTTAAGATCGGAGATCGCAAGTGTCACGGCTTGAGCGATTTGTCGAACAAGCCATTGATTGATTTTGGGATTGGATTGACCAGCAAATTGTTCGCCGATGAATCCTGGGCCCCATGCCCCAATGCTTGAATGCGTATGCGAAGCAGAATAAAAAACTTGATTACGGCGAATCCCTTTCTTTTCGAGTACTGATGTGACTTCATCAATTATATTAGGTGGCATGATTAAAATATCAGCTCCTACGATCACCACCAATTGCTTGCCCACTTGGATCGCGGCCGCTTTTACGAAAATACTATCATGAGTGCCAGTCGCACTTTTCCCTTTGCGCGCTCCAAAACCAGCTAAGGGTGCCTCTTTAAATTGACCCAACTCGATGCTATCCTTAGCATTACCTACGCTAGGCGTAATGCTGACTTTCGCAAAACCCGCTTCAACGAAATCGTTAAAAACGACACGATTTTTCTGAAGACTGTCTAAACGAGTTTTAGTCTTTTGGTAATAACTGCTTTGAAAATAAGGAGTATGATCAACGCGACAAGAAATTAAAAAAAATAGCATACCTATGATGCTACCTAATATACCTATAAAAACAAGCGTGATCTTTCTATTTTTTTTCATACGAGAATTTGAACTGATGGCTAGGTCGACTGCTGACCTAAATTAATACAATTTGACAAGTAAATACCTATTTCAAATTTTGTACCGAACGGAGTCAATCACGCAACAAAGGCCTGCTTGGAATACGACGAGAGCTCCCGTTCCATACCAAAACCATTCCCCTCCCTGCATTTTGGTAATACCCGCATCAATCGCTAAAGATAGGCCGGCACCCGTTAAAATTAACCCGCCCGCCGATTGAAGTAACCACCTTAATTTAGTATTTTTTTTCATAACAAATATTGAATACGCTAATTTATACAAACCTGAGTTCCTCGACAAATTGAAATATATTCATTTTTTTTACCGATTGAACAACAGAAAGTCAATTGTCTAAAAAAACAAGAAGATTGAACAATAAGAAAATAAAAATAGCGAAAAATTGGACAGAAAAATGAGAAATTATACATTCTCAGAACACGCAATGCTTCTAAATGAAAAGTCTAATAATTTGACAAGCTAGGTTAGTAGTCCCATCCTATGAGCTAAAGTATTTATATATATTGAATTCGTTGAATCAATTTAGCAAGGAAATTAAGCGATAGGACAGGAAATCAATTTAACTCTGCAACGGCGATTAAGTACTAGGATGAAAAAGACCCATATGAATCAAACTTTATCTAAATGAAATTCAGGTCTGCGCTCAAATTAAAATCGCTTAAATTAAAAAACAATTCATCTGAATTTATGAATTTCAAGTATCGAGATTGGAACGATTCAAATTCATACGAAGGCATATACCTAGTTAATGTACAGGTCTCCCCAACTGTGGTAAGTAATTGGACAATTGCCAACTGGTCCGATGCTTGATAATTCAATTCAATTTCTGCGCATTTGTAAAGAAGAATAAACCGAAAAACATTTTTACTTGGATTCGCATCAGGAATTCTTATTCTAAGTGCTTTCATCTTAAAAAATCTTTTTCATTTTAACATGATTCTGTTTTCTAATTAAAATTATATAGTCAAGTCTCTCAAAAAACACCTAAATTATTAGTCCCTGACACTTAGAATTGTGAATACTCTATTTTGAAGCTTAATAATTCCTGTGTCTACATTCCAACGAACATCTATATTTTCACCTGCCCCTACAGTGGCAATGGCTTGTAGATTTATTTCACCTAAAGGATATTTACTCACTCTTTTCCGACTTGAAAAGGGGATTAAAGTACCATTTTGGTAGAGGCTAAAATTTGCAATCGCACTGCTGATTCCAGCTGTGAAAATTTCTCCATATACAATGGCAGATCCAAATCCTGTAACCAGACTGGCGCTCAAGCCATCATAACCTATATTTCCGGTAATTTTAGAATTACCTGTATTTGACACGGCTCCTACTTTTGAGTAAATAGCAAAATTATTTAAGGTCCCAAAGTTATTGATACACCCCACGGAACGGGTTACCGTCGAACTAAGTATATCAATAGCACCGAGTTTACTAAATAAACTTCCGTCAACGGTTGAATTACTTCCTAATGCGATGGCCCCATTATTGCTTATTAAAAATCCTTTCATACTGGTATTAGCCCCCAAAGCAATGGCCCCTTCGACCACCCAATAAACATTGCAAGCAGATGCTCCATTCCTTAAGATCACTTCAAAACTGGCACCCGTACTAAAGGCTGCACCAAAATTGAATACAAATTCTGCATTTGGATTTCCTCCACCATCCAAGGTTAAAATACCCGCTGTTGTGACAGCTGCCGCATTCGAATAGACGCCTGGCCCAAGCACCTCTCCACCACCGGCAGCTCCATATAAAACTCCATGACCAAAAATTGTAACTGGCTTTGTCATTAAATAAATATATGCAGTTGTTAAATCTACCGATGCCTGCCCTGTTACATTGGCAGCTTCTAAGGAATATTGGCTGTTAAAACTAACGATGTATTTTCCAGCAACAGCCGATATGGTCATTCCGTTGACAGGTAAATCGGTAGTGGAACTCGTTGAAATTTCAGACCCAGCCGTTATGGATTGATGTCCGCTTGAGTTAGCATTTGCGATCACGAAAGCTGTCGTTGCAATCGCATTTGAATTATTTCCTAGATTTTGGGTAATCGCAATAGTGCCACTAGGTAACGTTGGCGTTCCAGTAAATACAGGGGAAATTCGATCCGATTTAGCTTCAACATTCAATTGAGCCGTAGTATTTTTCACAAAGGCCGTCGTGGCCATTTTAGTGGTACTATCGGTAGATGCCTGCGTAACTCCGATCGTACCTGTCGGCATCACCGGTATTCCCGTAAACGTGGGAGAATTTTTATCGGCTTTTGCGTCAATATTGATTTGAGAGAAAACCCCAGCTGCTGCTTGTTTGATAAAAGCTGTCGTGGCCAATTTAGTGGAACTATCGGTGGATGCCTGCGTAACTCCGATCGTACCTGTAGGCATCACTGGTATTCCCGTAAACGTAGGAGAATTTTTATCGGCTTTTGCGTCAATATTGATTTGAGAAAAAACCCCAGCTGCTGCTTGTTTGATAAAAGCTGTCGTGGCTAATTTAGTGGAACTATCGGTGGATGCCTGCGTAACTCCGATCGTACCTGTCGGCATCACCGGTATTCCCGTAAACGTGGGAGAATTTTTATCAGCTTTTGCATCCACAGTAGCTTGCAAAGCAATTCCGGTAGTGGCTAATTGGACAAAGGCCGTGGTGGCTAATTTCGTCGAGTTATCTGATGCACCCTGCGTAACTCCGATCGTGCCCGTGGGCATCACTGGCACGCCGGTAAACGTAGGAGAATTTTTATCAGCTTTTGCATCCACAGTAGCTTGCAAAGCAATCCCGTTAGTGGCTAATTGGACAAAGGCCGTGGTGGCTAATTTCGTCGAGTTATCTGATGCACCCTGCGTAACTCCAATCGTACCCGTGGGCATCACTGGTATACCGGTAAACGTAGGAGAATTTTTATCGGCTTTTCCATCCAAACTTACCTGTAAAGCAATTCCTAAGGTGGCTTGATCCACATAATCTTTAACTGCTTTTACCGAAGGATATTTGGAATAAGATGCAGCATCCACTTGAATATTAGCCGACTTATTGCTCAAATCTTCTTTGAACTGCAAAGCAGGCACAGTAGGATTTGAGGCCGTTCCAGATAGGTCCCCGGATAAACGTAATTTGCCAACTGCCAAGGTTGTCGCATCAGGAACGCCACTTCCCACAGCAGCTAAAATAGAATTATCCACATAGGATTTTGTCGCCCTTTGTGTAGGATATAATTGACTTGATGGATTAGCAGCACCTAAGTCGATTTCATTTGATTTACTCGATAATTTCTCTGAATGCTGATCTAATATATCCATCGAAGATTTTATATCAGATATCTTCCCATTTACTACACCTAAATGAGTTAATACGGTTGTTTGGTTTTGAGTAATTGTTTTATTTTGCTGGTCTATTCGAATATCCTGATCAACAATTTTAGTACCCCATTGATCAATCAAACCACCCATATCGCCTATTTTACCTGCATGATCATCAAGAATTTTCCCTAACTCTGAAAAGGATTGCCTCGTCAACACATCATTGCTTTCAATTTTCTTTTGATTTAGGTCAATTTGCATGGCATTTTGAGCCACATTACTTTTTATTTTATCTAAATCTTTGGGAATCAAATAGCCTAAATCATTGATAAAAAAAGATACTTTTGATGGAGAATCTCGTACATTTTTATAATCGACGGCATCCGCATAAAGTGCGTAAGGAGCATAGGTTAAAGGCTGGGTACCAACTAATTTGTAGGTCAGACAATCATCTAAACTGACGTACACTGCCAAGGTTTTTTGGTTTTCGTCCCAATTTAATTGGCTAAATGAAGTCAGAGCCGCTGAATTTATCATTGATTTGTTCATCCCATTGCCGATGACCACATTGATTAATCCAAACTCGTCTGAAACGGTTTGCTGACTCTCAGAATACTCTAATACCCCCTTAGAACTTGAAAAATTAAACTTAATGCATATTTTTTTCGAAGCCAATGGCTGGCCCCCCAAATTAGCTCCAGGGATTTCAATAGGATCTGGATCTAAAATAACGGCTTGATAATTCATTCCCTTATTTTGCGCGTACAAGCTAAAACCAAAACTAAGTAAGAGTACCGTGTAAATTGTTTTCATGAGTATGGGGTTAATGAATATGAGTTATTTGCCAATCTTTAAGCCAAAAGAGAAATTCAATGCGGAAAAATTTAAATTTTCTTCGCCCTCAGTCCTTAAATTATAAGACCTAGATTGCTGAGCTTGTACAAAAAGAGAAAGGCCGTTGGTCAACTTCTTAGTCAAAGTACCCGAGTACCCCACAAAGTACATGATGCGATTAAATTCCTTTTCTTGCATTAAATCCACATATTGATTGTTCAATTGCTGAGTGCCTTGAGAAATTTTCTGAAGAGATAAAATACCCTTGATTGACAAATAAATTCCTTTAGTCAAATACACATAAGGACCACCGCCAACAAAAAACCCAAGGTAACTCGTCTGATAATTCATCGTTATTTTTTGAATTTCGCCGACCGCATTATACTGATTGAAATTAAGTCCCATTTCATAAGTCGTATGGGTTAAAAATTTCAACAAGAATGGATGATTGAGAAAAAAAACGGCCCTTTCAGTGGTTTGACCTAACATAATGGAGCTGTCCAGCAAGGTCTTTTCAGCAGAAATAAAGATGGAATTTCCAGAGCCCTGCTTTAAAAAGGTAAGGGGCTGGCCCTTGGAATTCAAAAACATATATTGAGTATTGCTGTTTCCTAATCCGAGTTTCCAACCATCTTGAGAAAATAACTTGGCCCCATTGACCAAAAAGAGTGAAACCCAGATGCAGAGAAAAATGAATGTAGGGGGAATTCTTTTGCGCAGTCTTTTAAAAAAGACTCGCCTTTTAAGGTGACTTTTCATCGAATTGTATTAGTGGTTAACAGATTTTCAAAAATTCAAATAAATCTTTGATTTGATCTTTTTTTTAACGGCTAAAAATTAATCTAGACCGATTCTACTAAAGGTAATCTAATTATTCAATTAAGCAACATAAACGAATGATTAAGGTAAGAATCTCGTATGGGATCAAAAAATCATTCCAGGAACGCTCAACTGAAATAAGTTAAATTATTAGCTGAGAACAGAAATAAATAGCATGATTGAATCCCATTTTTTTGTTGAGCCGAAGAATACCATCAGCATAAATTGAATGACGCATTGCAGCGCAGAAAAAGAATTTTTATCTTTGAGCTAATGAAATTCAAAAATGAATTGAACCGTTTTGGATTTTCGCATTAAACCTATCATTCTATGAGGAAGAATTTATTAATGGTCATCCCCTTGACGGTGTTGCTATGTTTTCATGCATATTCAGAAGATTATAAAGCTTCGATGTTTGGCATAAAATCCAATGGAACGACTATGAACACGCACTCGATCCAAAAAGCGATTGACTTTATCAGTGAAAAAGGTGGCGGCCGACTTGTATTTTATGTGGGTCGTTATTTGACTGGAACCATCCAACTCAAATCCAATGTAACCATCCACCTGGAGGAAGGTGTCACGCTGGTTGGCTCCACGAATATTTATGACTACAACATAAATGGAACAACTTTCTCTTCCTTAATTACGGCCACTAAAGCCGAAAATATCGCAATAACTGGAAAAGGAGTAATTGACGGCCAAGGCCGGGACTTAGCCTATAACCTCTTGGATCAGGTACAAAAAGGAATACTGAAAGATGAATTAGCGAATGACCGCCCAGCCTTACGGAGGCCCAAAGGAATTTACTTTCGGGAATGTAAAAACGTAGAAATTTCAGGCATCATGGTTAAAAATGCGGCCGAATGGGTGGTGGTTTGTGACCAATGTGAAAATTTGAAAATTGATAAAATCACCGTGGACAGCAAGGCATTTTGGAACAATGACGGAATTGATATTGTCGATTGCAAAAATGTTGTCCTCAGCAATTCATTCATTGACGCCAGTGATGATGCCATTTGTTTTAAATCGCATGATCCAACCAAGCTCTGTGAAAATGTTGAGGTTCGAAATAATGTTGCCAGATCAAGTGCAAACGGCATAAAATTTGGAACGGTCACTTCAGGAGGGTATAAGAATTTTAAGATTGTCAACAATAAAATTTATGATACGTACCGATCTGCCATCACCATCGCGACGCCAGATGGCGGAGTGATTGACAATATTTTTGTTGACAGTTTGTATGCCTACAACACAGGAAACTCCATTTATTTGAGGATTGGTGCTCGTTGGAACAAAGGCCGAACGGGTTCCATGAATAATATCACTATCCAAAATATGTATTGCGAAATCCCTAATTCAAAACCAGATGCTGGTCAAGAATATGAAGGACCTATCGAAGATCTTCCCAGAAATATATCGCCGGCCAGTATTGTGGGATTACCGGGTCAATACATCTCCAACGTGACACTGAGAAATATCCAAATTGTTGTGCCGGGAAATAGCAATCCTACCTATGCTTATCGGGGCATTAAGCCCGCTGACTTAGATAGCATTCCCGAAATGCCAGCTGCTTATCCTGAGTTTTCACAATTCAAGGAACTTCCTGCCTGGGGATTTTATGTGCGACATGTTAAAAATTTAAACATCGAAAATGTAACGTTGACTGCGCAAGGAAAAGAATACCGGCCAGCGATTGTTTTGGATGACGTTCAGGGAGCCACTTTTTCAGAAATGAAATACATCGAACCCGGTGCGGCCAAGAAAAAACAAGTCCATGTATATAAGTCCACAGACATTTTACTCAAGAAATAACCGCATCTACCTATGAACTATATACATAAAATTAAGCTATACTTTTTCTTATTGTTGGGCTTCCAGCTTTCAGCCAAAGATTACATAGCCACGGAATTTGGAGTAAAAAATGACGGGATTACCCTCAACACCTGCTCGATACAAAAAGCGATTGATTTTATACATGAAAATGGGGGCGGTAGACTTGTGTTTGAATCTGGAAATTATGTAACAGGTAGTATTTATTTGAAATCGAATGTGACGCTCCAACTAAATTATGGTGCTACGATTTTAGGCTCTACAAATCCATTCGATTACGTGAAGGATAAGAAAATTGGTTGGATGTCGATGATTTTTGCAGTGAATCAAGAAAATATTGGCATCACAGGAAAAGGTACCATTAATGGGCGCGGCTTTACTACGGCGAACAATATGGTCAATTATATTCATCGGGGTGTTTATACCGATCCATTGAAATATGACCGTCCCAATGAAACCAATCGACCACAAAATATTTATTTTAGGGAGTGCGCTAACATCGTCATTACGGATATCACTTTACGAGATCCAGCGAGTTGGAACCAAACCTATGATCAATGTAAAAATCTTTACGTTGACCACATTACCGTGGATAGTAAATCCTATTGGAACAATGATGGGATCGATGTAGTCGATTGTGATGGGGTGGTGATTAAAAACTCCTACTTTGACGCAGCGGATGATGTGCTTTGTTTCAAATCACACTCGGCCCAACACATGTGTCAAAATGTAGTGGTGGATAATTGTGTTGGACGATCGAGTGCCAACGGCCTGAAATTTGGTACCGTTTCGCGTGGAGGATTTAAAAATTTCAAAGTCACCAACTTAACCATTTTTGATACATTTCGCTCGGCCATTACTTTCGCCGCGGTCGATGGGGGTGAAATAGAAAATATTGTGATTGACGGTGTGCGTTCCATCAATACAGGAAATGTCATTTACTTACGAATCGGTGATCGGTGGAGTAGTGGCAAAAAGCCCTACATGAAAAACATCACGATTTCAAATGTCTATGCAGAAGTTCCTTTGGGCAAACCCGATGTAGGATATAATTTTGAAGGACCTATTGAGGACTTACCTCGCAATGTTTCTCCTGCTAGTATTGTGGGCTTGGTTGAAAATAAAATCCAAAATGTTACCCTAAAAAACATTCAAATTGTCTACCCTGGAAGTGGAAATCCACTGTATGCCAAACGCGGGTTAACACCGGCTGAACTTGACGGAATTCCAGAAATGCGGGAAGCCTATCCCGAGTTTTCTCAGTTCAAAGAATTGCCTGCTTGGGGTTTTTATGTACGTCATGCAGAAGGCATCAACTTTGAAAATGTTACCTTCACGGCCCTTAAAAAAGATTATAGACCAAGCATTGTACTCGATGATGTCAAGAATGCTACTTTTTCAGGTCTAGTGGTGAATGAACCTGAAAGTGTTGGAAAACAACAGGTGTTTCCTTATAAGTCCAGCAATCTGATCATTAAATAAACCCATTAATACGCTCCTAGAATTAGTTGGAATACGAATCTAAGAGCTGATAAATTCAAACTACCATGCAAAAATTGTTCTTGAAAATATTTTTATTAACTGTGTTAAGCCAAGGAGCCCTTTGTGCAAAAGATTATAATGCTTCCCTCTTTGGCATAAAGTCAGATGGCATCACCTTAAATACACAATCGATTCAAAAAGCGATTGACTTCATCAGTGAAAAAGGTGGGGGTAAACTGAAATTTTATGTAGGTCGTTATTTAACTGGCAGCGTCCAATTGAAGTCAAATGTGAGTATTGAATTGAATGAAGGAGCAGTATTGGTAGGTACCACTTCCATTTATGATTATATGGGTGTTAACCATCTAAAAGCTTTGATCATGGCCGATGGCCAACAAAATATTGGTATCACAGGAAAAGGGGTCATTGAGGGTCAGGGTGCTGGCGTTATCGAACAAATCACCAAGCAAATTCAAAAGGGATATTTAAAAGTAAGCATTGCTCAGGCAAGTCCTGGATTAATCGCTCTTTCTAATTGTAGCGGGATTAATATCGAAGGGATAAATCTTCAAAATGCCACGGGTAGTTTTATAGCATTTTCCTCCTCTAAGCAAATAAACGTTAAAGGGATTAGTATTAAAAAACCTGCAACCAAAGAAAGCAAGGCGCTCGTACTTAAGCAAAATGATGGGATCAAATTAGAAAATCTCTTCATAGAAACCACGGAACCCGAAATACAATCGGATGGACAATCAAAAAATATAACGCTGGTCAACTGCAAAAATGCTAGTGGGAAAAATTTGATGCTGAAGAACTAGTGGGGATTAAGTGCTCCTCATGATTAGCGAATCAATGAATTTAAGAATCATTTCTTTCGATCCTATTTACTAAATAATTATAATTTTCAATCATAATATAATGGCAGATAAATTCAAGGTTGATGTTGCAATCAATGTGTATGGAAAACCTTATCAAACCGCATTAAGTATATTATCATTGCTTAAATATTCTAAAAAGTATATTAATAAGATATACATTAACATCGAAAAAAAACAACCAGAAGATTTTGATGAAACAATATTAAAAGAATTACCTATCGATATCCCTGTCATTTTTTATACTCCAAAATTGCATTTAGGATATGGTGGAGGTATAAGAGAGAAACCAATCATTTATTCGTTTTTATGCAAATTTGATTTTTTCAGACATTCAATTCGGTATCAATATGCGTGGGAAAAATCTTCTGCTAAATACCTGTTTATTATGCACAATGATATGGTATTTCATAAAGATATCATTGGCAATTATTTAGCTAGTATCGATGATAAAATAGCTGTTGGTACTGTTGGTCAGTGTTGGAATTGTCCGGCTTATGAAAAATATTGTGACAGTGAAAAATATTTAAAATTTCGACCAAGTAATAGTCAATTAATTGAAATGTATCATGGCTGGCATGCAAATAGAGCAGTAATTAAGGGATTGGTATCGGAGAAAGGAATAAATTGGCCATTGCCCGAATGTCGACTCAATGAAATGGCGGCTCTATTTAATTTAGAAATAGCAAAAAGAATCACTATGCCCAAAGGAAAGGTCGTGCCATTTGGAACCTTTGCACTTGATACGGGTACTCTTTGGTTTCAACAAATTTCATTGTTGGGTTATGAAGTTAGGCACAATGCTTTCAGTAATTATGCTACGCATGGTTTATTCAATATAACTAGATCTGGGAATGGATCATTGGGTGATAAAAAACTATATGATGAAGAAGAAGCCCAGGCAAAAGAAATGATCGATAATGTTGCATATTAATTCATAAAAAAAGCATTTTTTGGTTTTTAGTCTTTCTTCTCAAATTTAGACAAAAACGAAAAACGAAGTGCTAATTCATGTGTCTGATTACTCACTTTTGATATTTGAGATATAGGCATTTCATAAACATAGCCGATGTAAATTTTCTTAGTCGCTTGAATGCCTAAGCGGAATCCATAACTATCTTGATTTCGGTAACTGATACCTGCATCCAATTTGCTGATTAACCTGGCAGTCAAGTTAATGTCCCATGATAATGGAACGTCTTTGGCCATGCGAAACATCAAGGAAGGGTAAAATATAACCTGATCTGAAAATTTAAATCGGGTTCCTAGCATGGAGTAATAATAGGGCACATCCTTATATGCTGTATTTTGACTTCCAAAATCATACCTCAAAATTCTTGGTTGGCTCACACTCACAAAAAACTTTTCTCCTCGATCAAAGCGCAAACCCCATCCCAAATTGGGCTGAAAACCGGTACTTCGATCCCCGGCAAACACTACGTCTGTGGGCGTTACAATTCGAATACCCGAATAATTTATCGACATATTGGAAACCCCGGCTCGAATACCTCCAGACATCCTCCATTGGCTATTCAAATCAGTATGGTAGGCAAAATCGCCTGAAACGGCAGTGGTAGAAATAGGACCAAACTGATCTGAAATAACATTTATCCCCAGCCCTTTTTTCTCCCCCCACTTCAAATTCATCGTCATTCCAATGGTCTTTGGTGCCCCTTCAAGACCGATCCATTGTTGGCGATTCATGACCGTAACCTCTGAATTCTCCGTGCTTCCTGAATAAGCCGGACTTATGACTTGAGGATTAAATCGATATAGGGAGTACATCGTTTCGACTTGGCCGAAACTAGATGAAACTACGCATAAAACAAGGGATGTAAGAGCCAAGTGGCTCTTCATCCGATACAAAAAATCTACAATCTTAAACAACATTATATTCTTTATCATACCTATTTTTCTAAACGATTAATAAACAAATAATTGGAAATAGCAGGACGACTCCCATTAAAATCAATTACATAATAATATACGCCATCTGGCAATAAGCCATCTGAGGCCAATGGATCAAAGACATTAGTGGCTTTACCTCCCCAATCATTTTTATAGTCTTCGGTTTCATACACGATATTACCCCAACGATTGAATATCGATAACTTATTTTTACCCATACCCAGTAGACCTGGAATGACGAAGGTATCATTTACCCCATCTCCATTTGGCGAGAAACCTTGGGTCAAGAAAGTCTGACAAACATCTTGATCTATGCGATTAGGAATCCCATCGCGATCACAATCCGGAATGGCACCAAAATTAACATCATCTTCAAGTCGGTCTAATACACCATCACCATCCGAGTCAATATCTTGGAAATCTGGCTTGCCATCTTTATCCAAATCCATTGGATTGAAAGGATCTTTTCCCGCTTCTTCTCTATCTAAAAAACCATCATTATCTGAATCTAAATCCCTGTAATCTGGTGTTCCATCTGAGTCCGTGTCGACAGGTTTTGTAGGATCTACTCCAGCTTCAATCTTATCTGGAATACCATCCCCGTCAGAGTCCAAATCTTGATAATCCGGTTTACCATCCCCATCCGTATCGACTGGTTTGCTTGGATCCTTGCCCGCTTCCACCGCATCCGGGATACTATCGTTATCAGAATCTTTATCCTGATAATCAGGCTTACTATCTGAATCTGTGTCCACCGGTTTACTTGGGTTTAGGCCTGCCTCTATCTTGTCAACAATACTATCATTATCGGAGTCCAAATCTCTGAAATCTGCGGCACCATCTTGATCGGTATCGATAGGAATCTCAGGATCCTTGCCAGCTTCGACTGCATCTGGGATTCCATCATTGTCTGAGTCCGTATCTTGATAATCGGGTTTACCATCTCCATCTGTGTCCACAGGTTTGCTTGGATCCTTGCCCGCTTCTACGCTGTCTGGGATTCCATCATTGTCTGAGTCCAAGTCTCTAAAGTCTGGCGTTCCATCCCCGTCTGTGTCTACAGGCTTGCTTGGGTCCTTGCCAGCCTCGACTGCATCCGGGATTCCATCATTGTCTGAGTCCGTGTCTTGATAATCAGGTTTACCATCCCCATCCGTATCCACAGGTTTGCTTGGGTCCTTGCCAGCTTCTACGCTGTCAGGGATTCCATCATTATCAGAGTCCGTATCTAAATAATCCGGCTTGCCATCCCCGTCCGTATCCACAGGTTTGCTTGGGTCTTTTCCAGCTTCTAAGATGTCAGGGATTCCATCATTGTCAGAGTCCGTGTCTTGATAATCGGGTTTACCGTCGCCGTCTGTATCCACAGGTTTGCTTGGGTCCTTGCCAGCTTCTACGCTGTCAGGGATTCCATCATTATCAGAGTCCGTGTCTTGATAATCGGGTTTACCGTCGCCGTCTGTATCCACAGGTTTGCTTGGGTCCTTGCCAGCCTCGACTGCATCCGGGATTCCATCATTGTCAGAGTCCGTGTCTTGATAATCGGGTTTACCGTCCCCATCTGTGTCTACAGGCTTGCTTGGATCCTTGCCCGCTTCTACGCTGTCTGGGATTCCGTCATTGTCGGAGTCTGTGTCTCTAAAGTCTGGCGTGCCATCGCCATCCGTATCCACAGGTTTGCTTGGGTCTTTGCCAGCTTCTACCGAGTCAGGGATTCCATCATTGTCTGAGTCCGTGTCTAGGTAATCGGGTTTGCCGTCTTTATCTGTATCTATTGGGATTCCATTCGAGCGATCATCCATGCCGTCTTCTGGTTGGTCATCTCTAGGCGCACAACTCTCACAGATCACTACTCCTTCCACTCGGTCCGGAATACCATCTCCATCGCTATCCAAATCCAGGTAGTTTGCACTTGCGTCTCCATCGGCATCCGCGCTCGTTTCTTTATTATCTGAAATTAAATCTCCATCACTATCTACATCTCGGTAATTAGGGCGATTGTCCTTGTCCATGTCGGAGGTCTGTTCCACCGCATCAGCGATTCCATCCCCATCACTATCCAAATCTAAAAAGTCTGGGATGCCATCCTTGTCTGTATCTTGTGGGCCTCTTGGTTTGCCGCCCATGCTCGTCTCTAAAAAGTCAGCAAGTCCATTGCCATTTGCATCCGGGAAGCTGCCATCGGCGTTCTTCACCGTTCCCGTAAACCCATAATCACTGTGGAAACCATAGACTTCAAAGGCTTCCCAAGCGTCTTTGATTCCGTCACCGTCACTATCTAGATCCAAGTAGTTCTTGATTCCGTCTCCATCCGCATCTGCATTGCCTTCCAGTTTATCTAATATTCCATCATTGTCTGAATCTAAATCCAAGTAATCTGCATCGCCGTCTCCGTCGCTGTCTATTCGGCGCTCGTCTCTATCCGACATCATGTCGTTGTCTGAGTCCGTGTCTAGATAATTCGGTATACCATCCCCGTCAAAGTCATCTGGGTTATCGGCTCCATTGCATTCGGCATGGTTGCTAATCCCGTCGCCATCACAGTCGCCATTCTTAAAGAAATTGTTATACGCCGCTGTACCTAGTTTAGGGATTGTGAATCCTACTCGGCCTACGCAATAATCAAAGGGTGCGCTGTCGGTGCCGTTCGGAGTACCATCCCCATCGCAGTCCGCTGCTTTCCAAGCGGCGCTTGTATTGGCGATTATCTGGCTTCCCGATAAATAACTACAAGCATCGATTGGGTCGGTGCCGTCGGTGCGCTCCTGTCCATTCGTTACTCCATCGCCATCACAATCAAGCGAATTCCAATATTCAGTTGTATTGGCAAGAACTTGATTCGCAACAGCATATATACATGGATCTGAAGGGTCAGAGTCAACGCCATTCGGGGTACCATCCCCGTCACAATCGGCATTGGTGTCTGATAAATCGCAGGTCATGATCGTAACCAAAGCTGTCGCTGACACCTCAGGAGAAACAGCAAAATTTGTGACTTCGTAGCCAACCGTCTGATTACCAATCTCACCATTAGCTCGGGTATAAGTAAAAATACCCGTTGAAGCATTAAAATTAACGGTTCCTCGAGCCGTTCCAGCATTAGGTGCGCTTCTACGAACAATTCTAGTAAATGCACCTGGACTAAACTGATCATTAGTCAAAATATTAATACTTGCTGTGCCGTCATTCGAAATAGTCATTAAGTCATTGCTTGCCGTGGGAGCAACTATGGTCAGAGTCAAGTTATTTCCAGAACTTATACATCCTGTGACTGAATTTTTAACCGTCAAGGTAAATCCATAGGTACCAGCGGCCGACTGTGGAATAGGGATAATGAGTGGGCTAGCAGTTCCTGTAGCATTAGAAATAGGCACAAATCCAATTAATGCTGGACTTGTAGTCACTAAACTATATTGACTAGGGTCACCTGTCGTAGCCGAATATGGAATACTAAAGCTGGTAGATAAACTATTGACATTGGAAATCGCTAAAAGACTAATCGTCGGCAAAGCATTTACTGTGGAAACACCCGTAGCAAGATTGACGGTTGACGCGCCAACAGAACTAATCGAAATTTGTAATATTCCGGCAGAAGTAGCATTCGATTTTAAACGTATGTAAATGGTGGTGCTTGAAACTGTTCCGGAACTATGAGCTAACGAAATCGTATTGGTAAATGTGCCTCCCGATACCAAAGAAATTTCAAACCCAGTAGGCGCTGTAACGATTAAATCATTTGTCAAACCACTCCCAGAAACACTAAAATTTTGCTCAGCTGAAACAGTTCCTGCGCAGGTGGTAAATGCAGTCAGGCTTCCCACTACGTCGACATTACTACCTCCGTCATTATCCAAAATAGTTACTATAGCTGTGTTATCTGCGATGGAAGCACCAATCGGATTAGAAAGTATTACTTTAATTCTTTCACTCGATTCAGCTGTGCCATCATCGTTTATAGGTATAGTAAAAGTTTTTACCGTTTCTCCAGCAGTAAAGGTTAAGGTACCAGCAGTGGTTGTGTAATCCAAAGACGTGGCGGTACTGTCTGAAGTTGAATAATTAACATAGGTGGTAGAAACTGAAGTAGCACTTAAAGTGACTGTCACCGTAGCTAAGCCACCGATTACCCCTTCACTAACCGAGATATCGCCAGCGGAAAATTTAGGCTGACCGTTATAGTAGGTATTCAAAGCATCTAACAAACCACTGGTTGCTGCATTTCCCGAAACTATATAAGCGTCACGTCCAGAAGTTGGAATTGTAAGCGTATTTCCATTAAAGGTAAGACCAATATATTTTAATGTATTTATCACATAATTACCTGTAGTGGTGGCAAGTGTAGTCGTATTGGAGGGAACAAAAACCAAAGTAGTAACAGATCCACTAGGAGCTCTCCATTTTATATAGCCTGGAATCGTATGCTGAGTTCCATTATTATCGGTAATTAAAACATTCCCAACAATATCGTTTCCTTGCGCAACAAATATTGTAGATGAAGAATTTTGAGAGAATTGAAATTTAGACCAACCGTATGAAGTTAAATAATTCGCGGAAGTGGACTCATTGTCTTTAGAATTATCTCCAACAAAACCTTCTGAAAATGATGCTGAAATTAAATTTTGAGCTAAAGAGGTATGACCCAAAATAAATAATAGGGGCAAGAGGATAAATTTGAATTTCATTAATTTTATTTTAATGGTTTGAAAGAGTCACAATAAACCTTGACAGGATTTAACCGGTAAGACAGAATTGAGCCAATGATGTTTAAAAAAGCAGATTTTAAACTAAAATATTTTAGAACGTACGGCTCATTGAAAACAATGGTACAAAGGAAAAAATATTAGATTTGGAGGTAATCAGAAAAGTGGAAAAAATTGAACTGTAATTTTAAATAAGGTCAAAAATGATATTTTTGACTTAAAAAAAATGGGATTTTAGTACAAAAAGAAGTTTCCAAAACTCGATTATAAAGAGAATCGACTAACAATCCTACCGCGGTTGTTGGCAACAAGCTATAAGTAAACTCCAAGAAATAACTCATTAAAAGAAATGAAATTCCCTTTAACGAACGTTTGAAATTTAAATTATAACCTAAAAACTAGGCTCTTGTAGTCCCAGGTTTTTCCATCAATTGGTGTAATTCTTTTATGTGATTCGTATAGACACCTCGAGGATTCGTCGAATTTTTAATGCAAATAGAAGCTGCCTTACCAACGATCTCTCCCATCATTCCACAGGTTTTCATCACGCGCACGGGACCGAGCCCTGATTTGGAAACGCTGATGCAACGCCCTGCCATAAAGAGATTTTTAATGTTGCGACTATACAAGGTTCGGTAAGGTGCCCAATACACTTCCCCATATTGGTATTCCACGCCACGGGTATAATCGGCGACAAATTCATTGTTTTCGAAACCGCTTTGGAATTCCTTTTTAGGTGAGTGTAAGTCTACATGCCATGAACATGGAAAAGCGGGATCTTCAAATTTCCTTTGCTTTTTAAAATCTTCCGCATCTAAAATGATATCGCCCATCAACCTGCGAGATTCTCTTTTGCCGGCAATAAAAGCAGACCATCCCAAACGGTGTTTCGGATACATTTTGTCCACATTTTTAATCACATCCCAAGCGCCATACATCGCCCTAAAATTATGATCTCGAATCATTTCCACTTGGTTAACTTGATCCTTATCAAACCCACTCTCCCAATACCACATATTAGCAAAAGACTGCAATCCCTCCTTCCCAAAAGTCTTCACCCCTTTTCTGCCAGGGAAAGGTTTATCTGATAAATCCAAGGCCCAAGGGCAACGTGGGAATGGTTGGTTATAATCCCCAATATCACATTTAAGTGCTAATGCACTCTTGTCTTTACATTCACAAGCCAGCACCTCTTCTTTGTTGGTCGTATCTAGGACATTAAACAAATTCGTACTGCCCATCAAATTCTCAACCTTATATTCATAGTCGGCCCCTGCTTTAAACCCAATGGAAGCATCTCCGGTACAGTCGGCAAATAACTTGCCGGTCAACCGATACTGATGAGAGGTAAGCGTACTCTGGATCACTAAGGATGAGATTGAATCGCCCTCGGTCTCCACCTTTATCACTCGATGATTGATCAATAAGGTAATATTGGGTTCCGCTTTTACCACTTTTAATTTGAGCGCATCATCATAGTAATTGGCCGCCACACCATTAAACACCTGCCCATTTCCCTTCTTAATAGGAGGAAGAATTTCATTAACGATATCCCCTATATGTGGGAACAAATCTTTGTTGGTATGTCCTTCCGGCCAAACCCTTACTTCCGAACTTCCATTGCCGCCAAGTACTGGTCGGTCTTGAATTAGGGCCACTTTAACCCCATTTCGAGCCGCCGCGATAGCTGCACACGTTCCAGCTAATCCTCCTCCGGAAACAATTAAATCAAACTGACCACCATCTGCTGGATTTTCGGGCAAGCCTAAGAGTTGGCGACGGAATTTGGTCAATGCCGCCACATCGTTGCTCGGCTTAAAGGCTGGATCTTTGCAAAATAATATGGCTTCACAGCGACCTTCAAAACCGGTTAAATCGTGTAAGGCTAATTTAGCTTGGGTACCCACTTTCACCATACCTCCGTCATGCCAGTGCCAAGTGGCACTTTTAGTTCCAAACGTTTCTTTGAGTGCTTTGCCATTGATTTTTAGTTGGAACTTTCCAGGCGCACCCGGAGCATTCCATGGGGCAACCCAATCTCGAGTTCTCACCCACACTCGGTAAGTTCCGGCCGTAGGAAATTTGATTTCTGTGGTGGCATCTTGCACAGGAATTCCCAAGCCATGAGCTAATAAATAAGGAGAGCCCATTTGCTCCATGGATTGTTGGTCTAATTCCCACCCCCCATGATTCGCAAATTGCTCGGCCTCCACAAAAACAAATTCTTGTGCGGCCAACTTAGCTTTATATTGAGCTAATGAGGGTAATTGACTGGCCAACAAACATAAGCTCGTGTTACCAACAAATCCGATAAATTCTCTCCTTTTCATTCGTATTTAAATTTTAGGTCTGATTAGATCGATCGAACCAAACAGATTAAGTTCTCAAATAATTTAATTGCTCATGCCAGTCAATCACATCACTCGAATTTAGTATTTATTTTATTTAAAATAAAAGATTTTGCATAGGAAGAAATGAAGGGTCGAAAAAGAGCCATCAAAAATGCTAAAATAGCATGAAAACTGATTCTTATCATTTCCAAAAACAATGCTTGATTTCGTGATACAAGTCATGAAAAGGCCATGTAATTAAAGTGACCTTTGACAAACAAACTAATAAAAAAAATCATGAAAAAAAATGTAGCATTAATGACTGTATTGTCTTTAACCATCCTTGCAAGTGCATGTCAAAAATCCAATCCAGTTGAGAATGCCACGGTAAACATGACGGCAAGTTTAGCATCTATTCAACAATCAGTAACCCTTTTACCGAAAGAGCCCTTAGAAGAAGCCGAATTGGCACGTATACTTTTTATTCGGGAGGAAGAAAAGTTGGCATATGATGTGTATAAAACGATGTTCGACAAATACGGGGTAACTGTATTTCAAAATGTACCCAATAGTGAATTAAGTCATATGGAATCCATGTTGACCATTATCAAGAAATATGATTTAATCGATCCCATTGATGTTAATCCAAGGGGAATTTTCAAGAATACGACCCTTCAAGCTTTATATACTAAATTAATTGATCAGGGAAACATCAGTCTTTTATCCGCATATCAAGTTGGCGCATTAATCGAAGAACTTGATATTAGTGATTTAAATAGTTCCCTTGCAGTAACCAACAACCAAGACGTTCGACTAGTGTATGATTTTTTAAATAAAGGTAGTCGGAACCACTTAAGGTCTTTCTTCAAAAACATTAAAATGTTGAATGGCACATATATTCCTATTTACATTAGTCAGAGTGAATTTGATTCCATTGTTAATTCTGCCAATGAAAGATTTTGGTAAAACTGACGTTATATTTTGAAAATCAAAAAGAATAAAAAAAGCCTAAGCAAAAACTCAGAAAGTCAATGCTTAGGCTTAACATTTAGACTAGGAAATTTATTTTACGATAGGACGAGCATATTGCTCAGCCTTACTAATTTTTCCTTCTAAATTAAAGGTAAAAAATTCGATCATTTGCTTCTCCCAAACGGTCCCGTCTTTCAATACACGCTTTTCAGTAGAAGAAACCAAAATACCTGAAACAGGATCCGTATTCGTTATTTTAAAAGGAAGGATCATGTCTGGTTTCCATTCCAATGATTTGAACATAGCAAAATATGCAGACCAATCACTCTTTTTTAACACAGCTTTTTTTCCTTCAAAATCGACCGTCTTTATTTCATCAGCAACCACCTCCGAAACTCCGGCAACGTCCATCGCGTTATAAGCCTTCACCCATTTCTCTATAGCAGCGATTTCTCCACGGTTAGAAAATTGGAATGATCTACCATTATTTTCATCTGCTGGATTAGCCGTAATCATTTTACCACCGGAAGTTTTACCAAATTCGTTTGTTTGTGGGATAGACGCATATTGTCTGAAATCAGAAATTTTACCATCCTTATTCACTTTGAAAATTTCGAACAAGTTCAATTTTTGTTTTGAACCATTTTTTGCTTCGCGTTCTTCCACCGATTCTAAAAAAACCATTTCATCAGTAGAACCCGAAACCTTTAATGGCACAATAGCCAAAGGTACGTCATTCAAACTTTTAGCAAGTGAATGCGCTCTTTGATTACTAACTGCCATTTTCTTTTGCATGTCCTCAGAGTAGAACAAAAGTTCCTTATCTGAATCATTGGAATTATATGCCTTAACAGCATCTAAAATGATTTGAACACTCTTTTCAGAACCTAATTGGAATGCTTCCCCTGCGCTTGGACCAGAAAAGATCTTACCAGCTGTTTGAGCTGATAGAGTCAATGTAGATGCGATGAAAGCACCTAAAAGAATAATTTTTTTCATAGAATGATGTTTTTGATTAATATTTAGAATGAGCGTCAAATTAGATAAAAGCCCTTGGGAATAGGACAAATAGCTATTCT
>CANHXO010000017.1 GCA_947464595.1 Cytophagaceae bacterium | reverse complement strand
TGGTACCATCAGCGTGGAGATGGGATCGTACTCTTCAAATGCCATCGTTTTTTCTTGAGCGAGGGAAGGCGTACTTAAAAGGATGCAGAGAGCAAATGCATATTTTATCATGTAATCTTCTGTTAATTCATCGAATCTATTGAATTTATTTTAAAATTGATCATTCAAAATGGTATATTCGCTCTATTTATGAAAATTCGGGTATACATCTTTTTACTTGTTTGCTTCTCTTTAAGTCCTCTCTTGGGTCAAAAGAAAAAGAAAGATGCTTCTTCTTTGACCCATGCGCAATCAGAGGAATTGATGACGGAAGCAATGCGGCATTACATGAAAGATGATTTCGATGAAGCCATTCTCATGTGGGAGCATTTGATTCTTGAAATTCCGAAGGAAGCTTCTATTTATTATTATTTAGGCAAGGCCTATTTAGCTCAAAATAAGAATTCTTTAGCTTTTCAAAATGCGGCGGAGGCTTGGAAACTTGCCCCGCATTCTATGGATTACGGACTTTTCTATGTAGACATTGCATTGGACTTACGTAAAATAGATGAGGCTTTAGCTGCGCTTCATAAAATGTCTGAGTTTGATCAGATTCAGCCTGAGATTGGTTTACGGTTAGCGCAGGCCTATTTATGGAAAGAAAATGGGAAGGAGGCCTTGAATGCCTTAAAAAAAGTCGAGGTGTGGTTGGAAGACTTCCCGGAAATAGTTCGAACGAAGCAATTTATTTATTTAAAAGAAAAAGATGTTTTAGGTGCAATTAGTGCTGGTTTTAGTCTCATTGAAAATTCACCGGATGAATTGTTATTCACTTGGGATCAGATGGAAACGGTTTGGGATTTGGTGTCCGGTAAAAAATTGCAAGAAGATTTAGGTCCTTTGAAATCCAAGTATTTTGCTCAGGGCCAATTGAATTTAATGAGTGCCAAATTGTTTCTGGAAGCGAAGGATTTGGATTCTACTTGCATCGAAATTTTGCATGCGGCTGCAGATTCACGCATGAGTTCAGAGATTTTGGGCCAATTAACCATACAAATTTTGGAGTTAATCAAAACCAAAGAGCACTGGCAAACGGTCTACGAAATGGTGTTGGAATTAAAGGGCTTATATCCGATAGATCCGCGGTTTTCGGCGCTTGAAGGAGATTTATGGGCCAATATATCCAAGTTCAAAGAGGCGCAAGATTCGTATTTAAAAGCGGCTAGGATGGGGAATGCTAAGTTTGAGGTTTGGGCTCGGATTATTCAATTGGATTATGAGATGAATTTGCTCGACAGCGCAACAACACATGCAGAGGAGGCCCTTGTCTTATTTCCAAACCAAGGATATTTATGGTTTCAAAAAGGATTTGCAGAGTATTTAAATGGAAAAGTAAGTGAGTCCATTCGCTCATTTGAGGGTGCAGTTCCTATGGCCAATAGTCAAGATGGTTGGTACACGCAATTATATGGTTTACTAGGGGATGCCTACCATTCGAAAAGTCTATATAAGCAATCAGATGCTTGTTTTGAAAAGGTTTTAGTGGTTAATCCTACGGAAGAGCATGTGTTAAATAATTATAGTTATTATTTGTCATTGAGGCGCGAGAAATTGGAAAAGGCCGCATTCATGTCGAAGAAATTAGTGGACAAATTCCCTACTAATGGAACTTATTTGGATACCTATGCATGGGTCTTGTTCCAAAGCGGTGCTTATGAGGAATCATTGCTTTACATAGAAAAAGCATTGAAGGATGAAAAGCAAAATAGTTCCACGGTTTGGGAACATTATGGCGATGTGCTTTTCAAAAATGGTCGGGTAGATGAGGCAGTTAAGGCTTGGAAAATAGCTAAATCGCTCGAGGGAGCAAGTAATAAATTGGATAAAAAGATTGAAAATAAACGAATTATCGAAAATTGAGATAATTTTGTAAAATCTTACTAATAAAAATTAAGATGCGCCTATTCATCCTATATGTCATCATCGCTTTCGGGATTTTTTCGTGTGATAGAAAAATCGTTGTTTCTAAAATCCCTGCGACTTTGTTGAATACGGTGCTGGATACCTTGGTAAAAAAAGAAGTATTGGTCGTGGACTCTGTGCGTACTAAAACGGTAGATGCACCGAAGATTGATGATTCTGAATTGAGATTAGCTACAGAAGATTTAAATTTTAATTATCTGAAAGCTAAGTCTCGAATAGTTTGGAAAACGCAGCAGAATCAAGATACTTATACGGTGGACATTCGCATGAAAAAAGACAGTTTGATTTGGGTCAATATATCTCAGTCAGGTTTTACGGGTGCCACGGGTTTATTTTCAAAATCCAAGGTTCAATTTTATCAAAAAATTAATGGCGAATACTTTAATTTAACCTATGATAGCGTCAGTGTGATGATGGGTTTTAAAGTTGATTATTACATACTTCAGTCGCTCATTGTAGGAAACCAGCCATTTAAAAGAAATAACTCGAGGGTGATTCGGGAAAATGAAAATATTATTTTGAAGCAGCAAGAGGGTAGAATTAACATTGATAACCTGGTGGGCCCTAATCGTAAATTAAAAAAGTTATTAGTTAATGATGTTCCTACGAGCAATAAGATGACCATGGATTTTGAGGAATTCACCTTATTGAATCAAGTACTTTTCCCTTTTTCAAGTCAAATAAATTTGGACGTGAAGGACAAGGACAATAAAAATGTGAATACATTGATTACCATTAAATACTCGAAAGTAGAGCTTTTAGATACGCCTTTGGAATTTCCATTTAAGGTTCCTGAAAAATTATTGAATCCTATACGTAAATGAAATTACACTACATCACTTTATTAATTGCGCTTTTTATCGGCCGGGAGACCTATGCCCAAGTGGATAAAAAAACTCAATTGGAGCAGCAAAAGAATGATAATTTGGTGAAAATAAAAGAATTGAATTCGATTATTTCAAAAACCTCAAAAAAGAAAAAGGTCTCTATTGGTAAATTAAATGTATTAAAGGAACAGATCGTTGTTCAAAAGAAACAAATTAATATACTGAATGAAAACCAAAATTTATTAGCGTCAGAGGCAAAAGTCTTGACGGTAGAAAGCGACAAGCTCGCGGCAAAATTGGAGAAATTAAAGCAAGCTTATGCTAAGATGTTGTATGAAGCTGAGAAGGTGTCGACGGTCAATAATAAGTTAAGTTTTCTACTTTTATCATCAGATTTGGGTGAATTTGTTCGCCGCTTTGATTTTTTAAAACAATATACGTCGAATCGAAAAGAGCAGGCTAAAAAGATTTTTGAGACACGCCAAGATTTAATGACTAAAAAGCAGCAAGTCATTTTCAAGAAAAATGAGGAGAAGAAAGTATTGGTGGTCAAGGAAAAAGAAAAGGTGAAGTTGGAGGTCATGAAAACAAAAGAGGCGAAGGTAGTAACGGTCTTGACTCAGCAAGAGAAAAAATTGAAGATTGAGCTGGAGCGAAAAAAACTAGCCATTCGGAAGTTGGACAATTTAATTGCTGGGATTGTTCAGCGGGAGATTCAAAAAAGTATGGAGCGTGAGCGTCGATTGCGTTTAGCGGCGCAGGCTAAGAAATTGGAAGTCAATAAACCGGAGTTACCTAAGCCAAAGCTTGAAGAAGGACTAGTCAAAAAATATGAAAAGCCTGCTGATCAAGTAGAAGAAATAGCTAAAACGGAACCTAAAAAGGATCTAGTGAAAGAAAAGGCAGCACCTAAAGAAGTGGTGAAAGAGCCTGTCTTAGAAAAGAATACCTATTATATGAATGCCGATGAGGCAAAATTAGCTGTTTCGTTTGCGGCATTGCGGGGCAGGATGCCTTTTCCAGTTCCATCTGGATTTATTTCAGATCATTTCGGTGTTCATAAGCATCCCATTTTAAAGGGAGTGATGATTAACAACAATGGCATTGACATTCAAACATCGGCTGGCTCGGCTGTTCACACGGTGTATGACGGAATTGTGCAGTCGGTAGTCAATATTCCTGGGATTAATACGGTGGTTGCAATCCAGCATGGGGATTATTTTACGGTGTATAGTAAGTTAGATAATGTGTCGGTTTCCACGGGCCAACGGGTTCGGACGGGACAGCGAATAGGAACTGTTGCGTCGGATGAGGATGGGACAGCAGAAATTAATTTCCAAGTTTGGAAGAATACGGTCCGACAAAATCCGGAGTCTTGGCTTAAAAGGTAATCAGCTGAATCGATAGGAGACTCGAATGCTTATATTTTGTCCTTGATCATCTGCGTAATACCTGAATCGATTTAGGTAATCGCGGTAGGCTTGGTTGAATGCATTCAAGATAGAAACCCCAAAATCAAATTTATTTGTGGAAATTCCCCAATGTACTTGTCCTAAAAGATAGCCTTTGGGAGGAGGAGAAAAATCGGAATTAATTTCGACTCTTTTTTGCGTGAAAATTTGGGTCAGGCCCCAACTAACATATTGTTTATGTTTTTTAAATTGGTATCGAATCAGGTATTCAAATCGGTCAGCAGGAATATTGACTAAATAAGCTTTATTAATTTCATCATAGGCCCGAACAATACTCGTTTTTTGTTGTACGCTCCAAGCGTCAGAAATCATGTAGGACACTTGCCCGTCGATCCCTTTAAAACTAGCATCAATTTGTTCATAGGCAAAGGCAGGAAAACTCCCTCGAACAGTCGTGACAAAGACGGGATTTCCTTGTTCCATCAAAGGCTTTAAATATATAAAATGAGTTATATTATTGTTGTAGAGACCTATTTCTAACTCCCATTTTCCTGTTCTATAGATGGAGTTCAGGCTCACATTATAAGCTGTTTCCCCTTTTAATGATGGATCCCCTACTTCAAATGCGCCTGCACCGTGATGAACGCCATTGGAGAATAATTCATTGGGACTTGGTGCTCTAAATGCTCGGGCAATAAGCAGGTGATTTTCGAAATTTTGTGTCCAATGATATTTTAATCCCAAACTACCCGAAAGTCCTATGTAATTATTTAAATCACTTTTAATGGTGGTTGAATAGTTTTGTATTGGCCGGTGGGTTTCAATGTCTTTGCTATCTAAGCGGAGTCCCATATCGATTTCCAATTTTTGATTCACATATCGTTCCAAAGCAAAAATCCCTATGTTGGTCAAATAATAATTAGGAAGTAAACTTGACGTAAGCGTGGGCTGGTTTACTCGACTACCGGATGTTCGATTTCCTTGGGTTAAAAAGGTTAATCCAAATTGACCTTTCCATAATTTTGAGGAGTTGGATTCGTCCAATAAAATTTCAGAACTTAGCGTCTCAAGATTAAAATTCAAGGTATTGACATTTTTGCCTAATCGCATGACATCAAACTCCAAGCGTTGGTTATCTTGAAGTGCGACGTTCATTCTGACTGTTTTGTTATTTAAATTTAAATAGGCCTTGAACTTCATCAATGAATGTGTGATATCTTGGTTAGGACGTTCCATTTCCCTTATAAAATTGATAGGGGTATAAATTTCAAAAGGCTTATTGCTGGCAATGGCACTCTTTAGGTCGTTGATATTTCCAATATGGGATCCGGAATAAATCCCTATGACTGAGTGGAAGCGACTGATAAATAAATCGGTCCCCATTTTTTGATTTTTATAACCTAGTGCCGTTGAAAAATTTTGTTCTTCGATGCCTGTATTGGCCAAATAGTAATTGGCCGTTTTTGTGTTACCTCCATTTTTTAAAGTGCCTTGAACTCTCCAGCCCCAACCCTTTGCATTTTTAATTCCTCCTTCCAGCATGCCTGAAGTGACAAATTGTCTTCCGTTCGTGAAAAATATTGTTTGAACCTCGCCTAAAATTCCGCTGGTATCAGGCAAGGCATTGGGTTCCATTAATATGATCCCCCCAATCGCGTCGCCACTATATCGTAGTCCCGCAGGACCCTTAATTACTTGGATGTTTTTGGAGACGAATGGATCTACTTCAGGTGCATGTTCACTTCCCCATTGTTGGCCTTCTTGCCTAACGCCTTGATTTAAAATGATTACCCTTGATGAGTGCATGCCATGGATGATGGGCTTTGAAATGCTGCTTCCTGTTTGTAAACTTTGTACACCTGAAATTCCTTTTAACATTTCACCCAAACTTAATCCATTGCGTTGGGAACGCTCTTCAGCACTTAATTCCCCCTTAAGTTGGGACGTGATTTCTGTTTTCTTTCCTGTGACCAAAACCTCCATCAGATGCTCATCATGTGTTTCTAAGCTCAGATTTTCAGTTATTTCATCGTGATCCTTTAATATAATGGGGGTTTCTATTTTGTTGAAGCTACTCATTTCACAAACTAACGTATAAGATCCGGGGCAAATTTTATCGATCCTAAAATTTCCCTTCTCATCTGTTTCTGCGATTATTTTTTGGCCTTTTAAATAAACATATGATCCTGGAATCACTTCACCACTTTCCTTTGAAACCACTTTGCCCTTCAGTGTACAATTGCATGCCGATTGTGAAATCCCTTGATGTGAAACAAAAAGTATAACAAAGAATAAAAATATAGGTCTAAGCATGAATGTTAAACAGAATTTATACAAGCAAGTAAAAATATGAATAATGTGTCAAATATGCTCAATAATTAACATTAAAAGGTTTTTTTTGGCCAAACTTGATGCTTTAAGGGCTAATGAAGAAGATATTTTTTTTATAAAAAACTATTTTTGTTTAATCTTTTTATATATTTGTTAAACAAAACAAACAAACAAGTTTATGACGGCTCTAGAATTTTCTTACCAAGTAGGTAATTTTTCTAAGTTTTTAAAGCCATTTGCATTGCGTCTGACTAGAGATTCAGATGACGCAAACGATTTGGTGCAGGATACTTTAGTTAAAGCCTACACAAATCGTGACAAATATTCGGATGGAACAAACCTGAAGGCATGGTTATTTACAATCATGAAAAATACGTTCATCACTCAGTACCAACGAATGGTCCGGAGAAATACTTTTATTGATACCACGGAAAATTTACACTTTATCAATTCCAGTGATTCATTACAAGAAAATAGTGCAGTCAATCATTTTGTCAAAGAGGATATTGACAAGGCGCTTTGCCTAACAGACGAAATTTATCGAGTACCATTTTTGATGTATTTTGAGGGCTTCAAATACCATGAAATTGCTGAAGAGCTCGATTTGCCAATAGGTACCGTAAAAAATAGAATACACATTGCAAGAAAGCTGCTAAAAAGTTCGCTTAAAATGTATGCTTAATTTGTAAAAAATTTTGGGTTAAAAGTTTAGAGTTTATAGTTTTTTGGTTAACAGATTAACATAGTAAAAAGTCAGATCTTATCTGACTTTTTCTTTTTATCTAAATCGAAACGCTAAATTTTATATATTTGTCTAATCCTTTTTTGATGAATAAAAATAAAAAAATTATTGTCATTGGCGCCGGTTTTTCCGGACTTTCTACCGCCACCGCCTTAGCCGATTTAGGCTATCAAGTTGAAATTTTAGAAAAAAATGAAATGGCAGGTGGCCGTGCACGCGTGTTTTCTGAAAAAGGATTCATGTTTGACATGGGACCAAGTTGGTACTGGATGCCTGATATATTTGAAACCTATTTCGCAAAATTTGGAAGGAAACCAGCGGATTACTATGATTTAATTCGACTTGATCCATCCTATTCGGTCATTTTGTCCAAAGACGAAGTAATTGATTTACCCGCAAATTATGCGGAATTACGCAATCTTTTTGAAACATTTGAAAAGGGCGCCGCTGATTCGTTGGATCAGTTTTTAGAACAAGCATCCTATAAGTACAAGGTCGGAATTCAGAAATTTGTCTGGAAACCATCTCGCAAAATAACCGAATTCTTAAGTTTAGGATTGTTGATCGACGTCCTAAGGCTTGACGTATTTCAATCTTTTCATTCGCACATCAGGAAATTTTTCAAATCGTCCACGCTTTTGAAACTAATGGAATTCCCCATTTTATTTTTAGGGGCTATTTCTCAAAATACTCCGGCAATGTACAGCTTGATGAATTTTGCGGAAATTAAACTGGGAACTTGGTATCCGATGGGAGGGATGCATTTAATTGTCAAAGGTATGGTTTCCCTGGCGGAGGAAAAAGGGGTTAAAATTTCCTATAATGCTGAAGTTCGTTCATTTGAGATGGATGGCGCTCGGGTCAAAGGGGTTTATACAGATTCAGGATTTCATGAAGCCGATGCCATTGTTGCCAGTGCGGATTACCATCATGTTGAAGAAATTTTGGGAGAAACCTATCGCAATTACGACGAGCAATATTGGGATAAAAGGGTGATGGCACCTTCTTCTTTATTGTTTTATCTAGGTATTTCTAAGCGTATTCCACGATTAAAACACCATAATTTATTTTTTGATCGAGATTTTAAAGTTCATTCACATGAGATTTACACGGATCCTCAATGGCCTTCAGATCCCTTATTTTATGTTTCAGCTCCCTCGGTGACAGACCCTTCGGTAGCTCCTGAAGGTTGTGAAAATTTATTTTTATTAATTCCCGTAGCACCCGATTTAGTTGACCAAGAAGCGACCAGGGATAAATATTTTGACCAATTAATGGATCGTTTGGAGGAATATAGTGGAGTCGAAATTCGTAATTCTATTGTCTATAAAAGGTCATTTGCACATACAGATTTTAAGAACGATTACCATGCATTTAAGGGAAATGCCTACGGATTGGCAAATACTTTAATGCAAACAGCGATTTTGAAGCCCTCTTTGAAAAACAAAAACCTTAAAAATTTGTATTACACGGGCCAATTGACCGTTCCTGGACCTGGGGTTCCCCCTTCGCTGATATCGGGCTTAGTTGTCGCATCCGAAGTACACAAAGAATTAAATTAGCGCTTATGGATTTATATTTAAAGGTGTCGCTTGCCTCCAGTAAATTATTAACTAGAGCCTATTCCACTTCTTTTTCGATGGGAATTCGGACATTGGATACCCAAGTTCATGATGCTATTTATGCCATTTATGGCTTTGTGCGTTTGGCCGACGAGATTGTGGATACTTTTCACACGCACGATAAAAAGGAATTATTGGCCCGATTTAAAGCGGATACTTACCTAGCCATCAAAGAAAAAATCAGTCTAAATCCAATTTTACATTCTTTTCAGTGGGCTGTGAATGCATTCGACATGGAGCATGACCTCATCGAAGCCTTTTTATATTCCATGGAAATGGATTTAACGGAAACGCATTATAATCAAGAGGAATATAAACGCTATATATATGGTTCGGCCGAAGTGGTGGGTTTAATGTGTCTGCGTGTTTTTTGTGCTGGAAATCCAGCAGAATATGAGTCCCTCAAATCAGATGCCTGTGCCTTAGGCTCGGCCTTTCAAAAAATTAATTTCCTTCGCGACATTCGCTCAGATTATGAAGAGCGAGGCCGTGTCTATTTTCCAAACATTGATTTTAATACGTTTACGGATGATCAAAAACGTGAAATAGAAACCGACATCCAATTGGATTTTGATGCGGGTTTGCGGGGAATACATGGCCTTCCTGAAGTAGCAAAAAAAGGAGTTTTGCTTGCGTTTGAATATTACATTCGATTATTTGAAAAAATTAAAGCATTGCCTGCTGAAAGAATTAAAGAGGAAAGGATTCGTGTTCCCGACTGGGAAAAATTTTATATTTATTTCAAATTATTATTTCGTAGATAAGTGGATATGCAAGCCTTGTTGTTTGATTTCGCATGTCTCCCCGAATCTTTAATTATCTTATTAGCCATCATGGCATTTTTGTATGCTTCCGTCGGCCATGGTGGTGCAAGTGGTTATTTAGCCGTGATGGCCCTTTTTGCGATCGCTCCTCCCATCATGAAACAGACCGCATTGCTGTTGAATCTAGGAGTTTCCTTCATGTCATTTATTGCTTTTTACCGACAAGGTTTTTTTAGGTGGAAGCTTTTTTGGCCCTTTGCCTTAGGATCCATACCAGCTGCATTTTTTGGGGCAAAGATTCCTTTGACGGATTCGACTTACAAACAAATATTAGGTTTTTGCTTGTTAATGGCCTTGATCAGAATGTTATGGAAACAGAAGGAGGAAAAATCGAATGCATTAATTCCTGTCTTAGGAGTATGCATCGGCGGAAGTATTGGCCTATTATCGGGGATGATTGGTATTGGAGGAGGGATTATTTTAAGCCCACTTTTATTGCTATTTCGTTGGTCTAGCATTAAAGAAGCCGCAGCAATTTCTGCATTATTCATCTTTGTAAATTCAGTTTCCGGTTTAGCAGGCTTAAAAACCTGGATACCTTTAGATCAATCTCAAATGATGTATTGGCTCCTCGCCTCATTAATTGGCGGATTCATCGGGGCCATTTGGGGGTCCCAAATAGCCTCCAATCAAAAGGTAAAGTGGGTTTTAGCCGTGGTTCTCCTCATCGCTTCGTTAAAACTTTGGTTCGTATAAATGAAAAAAGCGCCTAAAAATGAATTCTTAGGCGCTTAAAAATCAATATTACTTAGTTCTTTGAACCAGTCACAGCTCCCGCTGCCTCTTTCGCTTTTTTAGCATCTTGCATTGGATTACTGTCCAAGGAATAAGATCTCTGCTGCGTTTTAAATAATTGTACTTTGGTGGGTTTAGCTGGTTCCCTCGGGAAAGCATTGTCATCGGTATCGATGTCAGCGATTTCATAAAAAGGATCCAATGTCCACTTAACCACTTTCTTGCTCGTTGGAATTATTTTTTTAGCCTCAACATCATTCAATCTCCATACTTCAGCCGGAAATCTCAAGACCTCCTCGGTGCCATCTTCATAATTCAATTTAATAATGACTGGCATCGGCAAACCTCCTTTATTTTTGAAATTAACCACATAAAAATTCTTTTCTTGGGCCACTAACTTCTTTTCATCCTCATTTAAGGAGGCTACATAGTTTTGATACTTTTTCTTGTCTGCTTCTGTGGGTGCAAAGCGGTCATAGGTATTGTAGAAATCAGTGAGATCCGGATTGTCTTCAACAACTGTTGATTTAATATCTTTTTTATTTCGAATGCTTGAAATTGTTTGGCGCTTGGCTATCGCTGCAGCTTTATCTCCTGCTTTTTTTGCCACCGGGTCTTGTGTGTCTATTCCAAACCACTCAACCGTTTCGATGGATTGATTTACTGGCTCAGTACCATAAAACCAACCCTTCCAAAACCAATCTAAATCCACCCCCGATGCGTCTTCTAACGTCCTGAAAAAATCGGCGGGATACGGTTGTTTAAATGCCCATCTGCGCGCATACTCTTTAAAAGCATAATCAAATAGTTCTCTGCCCATGACCGTTTCACGAAGAATATTCAAGGCAGTCGCAGGTTTAGCATAGGCGTTATTCCCAAAATCCATAATGTTTTCTGAGTTGGCCATAATAGGAACTTGGTTCTTAGCGTCTAAACGCATATAAGGTACAATGTCTTGTGGTTCTCCTCGACGTGCAGGGAAGTTGCGATCCCACTCCATTTCAGCTAAGTATTGGCAAAATGTGTTTAGTCCCTCGTCCATCCAGGACCACTGACGCTCATCCGAATTGATGATCATAGGAAAGAAATTGTGCCCCACTTCATGAATGATCACCCCAATCATCCCATTTTTCGTATTTTCCGTATAGGTCCCATCTGTTTCAGGTCGCCCCCCATTGAATGAAATCATTGGATATTCCATTCCGCCACCTAAGGTTGCATGGCAAGAAATAGCCACAGGGTACGGATAGGCAATGGTTCTTTTCGAATAAGATTTCAAGGTATGAGCTACCGCCATGGTGGAATATTTCTCCCAAAGAGGATTTCCTTCCTTGGAATAATAAGACATGGCCCATACTTTTTTGCCTTCTACATCCACTTGCATCGCGTCCCAAATAAATTTACGCGAGCTTGCAAATGCAAAGTCACGTACGTTGTCCGCTTTAAAAACCCAAGTTTTTTTGCCTGTTGGCTTATTTATTTCAGCTTTCTCTGCTTCTGCCTGAGTGACGATGACCACGGGTCTCACAGCGGTTTTTGCTTGGTCCCAACGCTTTAATTGGGTTGCCGTCATCACCTGAGACGCATTTTGTAATTCTCCCGAGGCACCTACCACATGGTCATTGGGTACTGTAATGGCTACTTTATAGTTTCCAAAATTCAAGGTAAATTCTCCTTGGCCAATGAATTGCTTGTGCTGCCAACCGTATACATCGTTGTAAACGGCTAAGCGTGGAAACCAATGAGCAATGAAATAATTTGAATTTCCATCTTTAGGAAAAAGTTCATAACCAGACCGACCGTAATATGCGGTAATCAAATAATTCCAGTCAATGGAGAAGCTGATATTGCCGCCAGATTTTAGGGGAGCTGGTAAGTCAATGCGCATCATTGTTTGATTTACCGTGTGCTTCAGCGGATTACCTTTGATATCTTTCACCGCTGTAATTTTATATCCATATTCTCTTGGATCCGTTAACTCCTCAAACATATCGGCACTGATTCCTTTGGTAATATTTCCCGTAGCAGAGGTGTTTTTAATAGCCCCTTTTTCGAAAATATTCTGATCTAGTTGAATCCAAATGTAGGGTAATTCATCTGGAGAGTTGTTGAAATACGTGATCGTTTCCGAACCAATAATTTTGCGATTGATATCATCTAGCTCTACTTTGATGTCATAATCTGCACGTTGTTGCCAGTAATCCTTTCCTGGTGATCCACTCGCTGTACGATAGGAATTGGGGGTGGGCAAGGTAGATTCTAATTGTTCAAAACGACTATTTGAATGATAAGTTGGGCCCGAAGGACCTTGGGCATTTAACTGCAATGCTGACAACACAGCACATGTGATGGTTAAAATTCTTTTTAGCATGTATTTTTTAGGTGTAATGTTTTCAAAAATAATAAAAAAATATGATTTGGCTGTAGGGTACATTAAACTGCCAATTAGGCGGATGATGGAGAATTTCACTTTAGCCACTAAAATTACTTTTGTTTTGCTATTTTTTTAGGTAGAATTTGTAGTTTTGGAAATACAAATAACAAAAACGCTTTAATCATTATGGGTATCATTTTAGGTCAAAAGGAATATTTCAAAGGCATAGGTCAAATTAAATTTGAAGGTGCGGAATCAGACAATCCACTCGCTTTTCGTTATTACGATGAAAATAGGATCATTGCTGGTAAAAGCATGAAAGAGCATTTACGTTTTGCCATTGCTTATTGGCATTCGTTTTGTGGAAATGGTGCTGATCCCTTTGGTCCTGGAACCCACCATTATCCATGGGATGTGGCAAGTGATGTACGTCAAAGAGCGTCTGACAAAGCTGATGCGGCATTTGAATTTATCACCAAAATAGGTGCTCCTTTTTATTGCTTTCATGACGTGGATGCCATCGATCAAAGCAATGATCCCAAAGAATTTACAAGTCGAGTAGAATTTATATCTGACATCTTTGCGAAAAAACAAGCTGAATCTGGGGTAAAACTTTTATGGGGAACGGCCAATTTGTTTTCGAACGAACGCTATATGAATGGGGCGTCGACCAATCCTAATTTTGAAGTTGTTGCGCATGCCGGAGCCCAATTAAAAGGAGCGATTGATGCAACCATTAAATTAGGCGGTGATGGATACGTATTTTGGGGAGGTAGAGAAGGCTACATGACCTTATTGAATACAGACATGAAACGTGAGCGTGAACATTTTGCTCAAATGCTACATACCTGTGTGGAATATGCTAGAAAAAATGGATTTAAAGGTAAGTTCTTTATTGAGCCTAAGCCATGTGAGCCAACTAAGCATCAGTATGATTACGACGCGGCCACAGTTATTGGATTTTTGAGAGAGTTTAATTTACTTTCTGAATTCGGCTTGAATCTTGAGGTAAACCATGCTACGCTAGCAGGTCATACATTTGCACATGAATGCCAAGTGGCTTCTGATGCTGGAATGCTTGCTTCGATTGACGCGAATCGCGGTGATTATCAAAACGGCTGGGATACAGATCAGTTCCCTATCGATATTTATGAGTGGGCTGAAGCAATGGCCATTATTTTAAAACAAGGCGGATTAGCTGGTGGTGGAATAAATTTTGATGCGAAGCGTCGAAGAAATTCTACGGATGCAGCAGATTTATTTTATGCCCATATAGGTGGAATGGATACGATAGCTAGAGCTTTGATTATAGCCGATAAATTAGCTAAACATGGTGAATTGGATCGTTTAAAAGCGGCACGTTATGCAAGTTTTGATTCGGGCAAAGGCGCAGATTATGAGGCAGGTAAGTTGAAATTAGAAGACTTATATCAAATTGCCGTTGGCCTAGGCGAACCAGCTATGATCTCAGGCAAACAAGAATATTTAGAAAATTTATTAGGTCGTTTTGTTTAAACAAAATCAAATTAGAGGCATGAAACGAGTAAGCTTCATCCTCATTTTCGTCCTACTTATTTGTTTGAAAGCGGCAGGATCTTCGGATCCTGTCGTTTTTTCTACCACTAAACCTTGGGCTTATTGGTGGTGGCCAGGAAGTGCAGTGACGGAAAAGGGGATCACACACAATTTGGAAGCATTTGCAAAAGCGGGTTTTGGCGGTTTACATATTATTCCTATTTATGGAGCCAAAGGCTTTGAATCAACTTTCCAGAATTATTTAGGGGCGGGTTGGCAGCAAAAATTTGCTTATGTACTAAAAGAAGCGAATCGATTGCACTTGGGCATCGATATGACCTTAGGAACGGGTTGGCCTTTAGGCGGTCCACACATATCTAAAAAAGAAGCCGCCAAAGCCTATAAAATTGACGAAATTGCCCTAGCGCCGAATCAATCTTGGCAAATTCCAGTGGGCGATATCCAAGCCGTTTCGATCTATGTAAAGGGTCAATTTACGCAAGAATTGATCAGTCAAAAAAAGACTCAATTCCAAGCAGGAAGCTCGGGGGCTACCTTATACCTAGTAAGTCAGACTTTAACGAATCAAAAGGTGAAACGTGCTGCTCCGGGTGGCGAGGGATTCGTGATGGACCACTTTTCTAAGTCGGCCTTTGAGCATTACAGAGAAACCTTTGTCCCTTTATTGAAAAAATCGCATGCTCCACTTCGAGCATTATACAACGACTCGTATGAAGTGTATGGAGCTAATTATACCGCTGGACTTTTTTCGGAATTCATTCGTATAAATCATTATGATCTAAGAAAACACTTGGATGTTTTGGCAAAACCAAAAGCAGAAACGGAAACCGAGAATATGATTTGGGCTGATTACCATCGGACTTTATCTCAATTATTGATAAGCCAGTTTTCAAATCCATTTGCCGATTGGATTAAGTCGATGGGCTTTCAAAGCAGGAATCAAGCACACGGATCTCCAGGTAATCTCATTGATATTTATGCAGCAGTGGACATTCCTGAAACTGAATTTTTTGGAAGTAAACCTTTTGAAATTCCTGGCTACCGAGTGGATCCAGATTATGACTCGGTACGTTTTGGAATTCCAGATGTACGTAATTTAAAATTAGCCTCATCAGCGGCTAATTTAATGGGCAAGAAATTGGTCTCTGCGGAGACAGCTACTTGGCTCGGAAATCATTTTAAAGTTTCGTTGGCACAGATAAAACCCGTGGTAGACCAAGTGTTCATTGGGGGAGTTAATCATTTGTTTTTCCACGGAGCGACTTATTCTCCGCCGGAGGTTGCATGGCCCGGTTGGCTGTTTTATGCGAGTACTAATTTTAACCCGCAAAGTCATTTTTGGGAAGCTTTGCCAGAGCTCAACCGTTACATCGATAAATGTCAAACGATGTTGCAAAAGGATCCCACAGATTCAGATGTATTGATGTACTTCCCTATGGAGGATATTTGGCATGAACGAAATGGAAAAGGTAAAATACATTTGCTTGACTTGCATGCCAATAGCCGGGATTGGATGAAGAATACTTCCTTCGGACAATGGTCGGAGCACATGCAAAATAAGGGGTACCAACTAGATTACATTTCGGACGATTTGATGAAATCTTTGAAGCCAACGGCTAAAAGGACTTGGAAATCTGTTTCAGGAAATGAGTATAAAATTCTGCTTATTCCAGCGCCTCATTATGTATCCTTGGAAACAATGGAGTTGTGGGCAACTTGGGTGAAGCAGGGTCTACCGGTTTATTTCTTGGAACACATGCCTTTGAGTCCTAATTCTTATGGTCTTACAGAAGAGGAAAAAGCGCGTTGGGAGGCAGCAAAACAAACGGTATTAATGCGCTGGGTTTCGGATCCGATCAATGTGTTGGAACGATTTAAAATTAATCGCGAAAGCATAGCCGATCTTGATTTGTCCTTTTTGCGAAAAAAGTCAGCTGAAGGCGCTAAATATTTCATTGCCAATTTATCGAATAAATTTTCTGAAGGCATGATTAATTTGTCAAAAACTTCTTCAGATGTTGAAATAGAAGATCCGTTAACTGGAAAGATTTGGAAGGAGCATTTGAATAAACAAAAGCAATTTTTCATGTCTTTGGCGCCTGGCCAAAGTGTTATAGTGCGTTCGGCGAAAGTGGATAAAAAGGCTTTGGCCAAATCAGCAGCTCCCAAAGTAATGGTACTCGTGGAGCCGCGTGAGAAAATTTCACTCACATTTCCGATGAAAGCATTTAAATCTAAGCAATTGGACGCCATGGCTTATTGGACTGCTGATTCTTCTACGCATGATTATTGGGGTAAAGCGACCTATGCTTTTGATTTTGACCTGCTGTCTGAACAAATAAATGCGTGTCAAATATTGCATTTAGATCAGGTGCGGGATTGGGTGCGAGTGAAAATAAATGGACAGGATTTGGGCATTGTTTGGTCATTGCCTTATCAAATCAATATACCCAAAGGAGTTTTGAAAGATCGCAATCATATAGAATTAGAGGTGATGAATGTTTCTGCGAATCGAATTAGAAAATTAGACCGCGAGAAGATTCCATGGAAGAATTTTTATGAAATCAACTTTGTCGATATTCAATATAATCCATTTGACGCTTCGAAGTGGGGAGTCACTGAGAGTGGTTTAAAAGGCGAGCTTTATTTTTCAAATCGATGAGTTTTATTGGCGCCATTAAGGAGGCTTTTTACGCCTTAGAAAATCCAGAAGATGCGCAGGGTATGCGCGAATATATGCGCAATCAATATCCTTTCATGGGGATTAAAAAGCCTGAGCGAGCCTTGGTTTTTAAGGAGATTTATCAAAAGTATGGCAAGGCTGAGGACTGGTATGAAGTTAGTGCTGAATTGTTTGCAATGCCCGAACGCGAATTTCAATATGTGGCGATGGAGTATTTATTAAAGGCAAAAAAGTCATGGGACCCTCGCGTTCCTTTGTTGGTCCATCGCTGGGTGGATGAAAATTCATGGTGGGATGTGGTGGATGTCTTGGGGCCTAAAGTTTTGGGTGCCTATTTTCAGAAATTTCCGCAGGAGCAATCTCTTTGGATTTCAAAGTGGATGAAATCGCCTAATTTTTGGCACCAACGATTATGTATTTTATTCCAATTGGACTATAAAAAGCAAACTGATTTGACTCTTTTGTCAACTATCATATTATCGTTAAACACCTCCAAAGAATTTTTTATTCAAAAGGCTATTGGTTGGTCTTTGCGGCAATATGCACGTACAGATCCTGAATGGGTGTTGAATTTTGTTCAAGATCATCCCCTCATGCCACTCTCAAAACGGGAGGCCTTGAAGCATTTATAGGGCTCATTTATTTCTTCAAAACAGCTAGTTCGTGAGCGGTATCATAGCAGCCCCTCAAATTAGACCAATCAAAAGTATCTGCGATACTTTCTACTCGATTTCTTTGTAGGATACGATCCCGCTGTGATTGTTGGGCAAATTTAAACAAGAGCGTTGCCAAATGCTCTGCTGACTCCTGGTAGGTTTGAGATTTCCTATTAACCACGCTGACGCCCCATTGTTCATAGTCCCGCATAATTTGCATCATGTAATCCCCAAAACCCGATAAATCTGAAGTGATCGTAGGAACGCCTCTTGCCATACATTCTAAGGGAGTATATCCCCAAGGCTCGTAATAGCTTGGGAAAACGCCCAAATGGCAACCGCGAACAAATTGGCCATAGTCTAACCCAAACAAGGGGTTAGTCGAAACAATAAAATCTGGATGATAGACAATTTTGACTTTATCATCTGGATTATTGGTTAGTCCTGTTCGAGCCAGATTACGAATGATGTCGTCTTCATTTTTTAATAAATGGGTGACTACTTTCGGTTTTGTATTAGTCTTCCAAGTTTGAACGGTCCTGCGTAAACGCATCCGCCAATATTCGTCGACAAAATTATTTAGGTCGGGGATCTGTAAGTCTTTGGAAGCCGCGGAGGCTTGAAATAATTTCTCGCCCACGGATTTTTCTATGGCCAAGCAATTTTCTCTTATTTCGTTGAGGACAGCCCTTGATTGCAATACTTCTGGATCTATGCTGTAGTACGGCTGTTTAGTAATGAAAAACATGACCACCGTTTTTTTAGAACCGGCGTCTTTCAATTTTTGATTCAACAATTTCAGCGCATCCAGGGTCAGGTCGTATCCTTTATTGGTATATTCAAACCTCCCCGATGTAAATAAATATAATGTTTGATCTAGGTCAAAGGGCTGATTTTGAAAAAAATGCCCCATGACAAAATCAGAAATACTTTCTTTGTATTTGGAATGAAGATTTTGATGCTCATGAAGTGCGGCAAATCGTTGGATATTTAAGCCATTGGGCAGAATCAATTCTGGAATGCGGCCTAAAAAATATTGACATTCTTTGGCCGTAATGTCGGAAACCGTTGTCAGTACGTTGGCCTTTTGAGCTGCCGCTCTTTCGAAACTTACTTGGGCTTCTATTCCATAATGTCTTGCCTCTTTTAACCAGTCAAACTGATCGATCACATCGTAAAAATTGGGCACATTTCCGGCTAAATAACGCCCTAGCATCGTTGCATGGGTCGTGAACACGGAGGAAATTTTAACTTTGTCTTTGCGTAAATCAGGCAAACATGTGGAGGCCATCCATTCGTGAAAATGGACAATGATATCTTTCTTTGCTTTATTTTCTAGGGCTAATTCCGTGATAAATAGCCTAACCATTTCGCCAAAAGCGATTGTTTGATTCACTAATTCCTCGACCCCTAAGGTTGATATTTTGTGATTTTCCCAAATTCTACCTTTTATCGCATCGATTTGTTGGTAGATAGAATCAATGTCAAATAAAATAATTTTGGGCCTTCCCGAGATGAGCCAATGGCCATAATGTACTTTCAAGCCTTGAGTTCTCAAGCTACGAATAGCATTGTGAAGGGGAGTATCTTCCTCGGGCAATTCAAGTGGTTCAAATTCTGCTGCGGCTGTATGAGTGAAATATGGACCCAATAAGGCATAATCATCCCCCCATTTTTCGACCATCGAGGGAACTTTAGTCCGAATAACGGTGTATATTCCACCTACTTGGTTGCAAGTTTCCCAAGCAACTTCAAATAGAAATTGCTTTTTACTAGCCGATTTTTTAACGATTTTTTCCACCTAAAGTTTTTGAGTTTTCTATGACATGTAGGAAGCACTTTCAATGACTTGAGTGACGCCGTTCTTTGTTATGGTGAAATTAAATCCTTTTTGAATAGAATAGGCACCATATTCTCCTTTTTTGTTGAGCGCCAAATATCCTACTTGGAAATCTTGGTATTTATAGCGTTTGACGATTCGCATAATGGCTTCTTCACAGGCTTTCTGTGGTGACATTCCTTGCCTCATAAATTCCACGATTAAAAATGAACCTAATGTTTTCATGACGAATTCCCCTAAACCTGTTGCGCAGGCGCCACCGACTTCATCATCACAAAATACAGCACCCCCGATGATGGGAGAGTCGCCTACGCGGCCATGCATTTTATAAGCCAATCCACTCGTGGAACATGCACCAGCTATTTCGCCCGCTTTTCCAATGCCTAAAAGGCCGATGGTATCGTGATTTTCAATATTGATGATGGGCTTATATTTTGATTCCTTTTTCCATTCTTCCCAAGCTTTTTTTGAGCCCGGTGTGAGGAGATTTTGTTTTTTGAATCCTTGATCTAAGGCGAATTTCAATGCGCCTGCACCCGAAAGCATCACGTGAGGCGTTTTTTCCATCACGGCTCTAGCCACTGAAATGGGATGCATGATGCCTTCTAAAAACGTAACAGAACCTGCATTTCCTAAGTGATCCATGATGCAAGCATCCAAAGTTACGTGGCCATCTCGGTCCGGAAGTCCTCCATAACCTACGGATGTTTCGTTGGGATCAGCCTCAGGAATCCAAGCTCCAGCTTCCACTCCATCTAATGCCCGGCCTGTCTGCATCATTTTATCCCAACCTGATTTTGTGCCTTTTTCGTTTTTCCAAGTGGCTATAATGACCGGTTCGACGAGCACCTTTTGTGGGCCTGTAGTAGGGTTTTTTAGCAAGCTTGTCGAGCTAATTAATCCGGATGTTTGTAGGAATGTTCTTCTTTTCAAGGTATTAAATCTTTTAAAGATTAAAAATATGAATTATTTGGGCATTATGTGACAAATGTGTAAAATTGTCTTTTTAAAATAAAATAATTTCTTCGAATTTTTATTTAAATCTCTTGCCCTATTTTTCATGAAATACATAAAATCTATTTTCCCACTTGCTTTGGCCATTATATGGACTTATGCCTTGCACAATTCTTGGGGAACGCTTCCTCCTTTAGGTAAATTGATGAGTCCCTTTCATGGATTTTGGGTGAATGCTGAAGCTCCAGAATCGGCTGAATTAACGGAAGAGAATTTGCAAATTCCCGGATTGGAGCAAGCGGTAACTGTTGTATATGATGAAATGGCTATTCCACACGTTTTTGCGCAAAATGACCATGATTTATACCTAGCTCAGGGATATTTGACGGCTAAAGATCGTTTATGGCAGATGGAATTTCAAACGCATTTTGCAGGGGGTAGAATATCAGAGATTGTGGGTGAAAAGGGAATGGTTTCAGATCAGTTCCAACGACGAATGGGGGCAGTTTATGGAGCTGAAAAGTCCTTTGAAGGAATGAAGGAAGATCCCAAAGCAGCAATAACTTTACAAGCATACTCAGATGGTGTTAATGCTTACATAGAAAGTTTGGATGAGCGTCATTTTCCTTTGGAATATAAATTATTGAATTATGCACCTGAAAAATGGTCACCAATAAAAAGCGCACTTTTCTTAAAGAACATGTCATTTGTGCTTGCCTCAGGGACGGACGATTTAAAGATGACCAATATTCTACGGAAATATGGGAAGGCGGTTGCCGAAAATTTATTTCCCAATTACCCCTTTGTGGAGAGTCCGATTATTCCTGTGGGCACGCCTAGGGATTTCAAACCTGTACCTATTCCAGAAAGTCCCATTGACTTTATTGGCCTAGGAAGTGCGATGAAAACACCCGAAAAAGATCCTAATATTGGTTCTAATAACTGGGCCGTTGCTGGTAATAAAACAGTTTCAGGTTTGCCAATATTGGCCAATGACCCTCACTTAACTTTGTCATTGCCATCAATTTGGTACCAAATGCAGTTGGTAGCTCCGGGGGTTAATGTTTATGGGTCAACCATGCCTGGAACGCCGAATGTGATCGTTGGATTTAATAAAAATGTCGCGTGGGGCGTGACTAATGTGGGTTCAGATATTTTGGATTGGTACCAAGTTAAATTTAAGGATGCGTCGAAAGCGGAATACTGGCATGATGGGAAATGGAAGAAAACCACCCAAAGAATTGAAACGTTTAACATCAAGGGCAAGAAAAGTTTTGTGGATACGATATTTTTTACGCACCATGGACCTGTTGTATACTTGAGTCATGAAAAACCGTTTAAGTCGAATATACCGGTGGGTCATGCATTACGTTGGATTGCGCATGAAAAATCGCAGGAGTCAACCACTTTTTATAAGTTGAATCGTGCGGCTAATTATGATGATTATGCTCAGGCCCTGACGTATTATTCAGCACCGGCACAGAATTTCCTTTTTGCCAGTAATCAAGGCGATATCGCTTTGTGGGTGAATGGAAAGTTCCCTCTCAAATCCTATACATTAGGGAAATATTTGTTGGACGGAACGGATCCTAAAGCGGATTGGACCGGATACATTCCGCAGCCTCATAATCCCCATGCAAAAAATCCTGCGCGTGGTTTTTTAAGCTCGGCAAATCAAAGTTCTGTGGACCCTAGTTATCCATATTATATGGGTTGGCAATATGCGCCTACAGAGCGTGGCCGACGAATCAATGAGCGATTAGAGGCGATGTCCAAAATTACGGTCGATTCTTTAAGAGGTTTGCAGAATGATAATTTCAATATTAGGGCGCGTACCTTATTGCCCTTGTTGATGGCTCAATTAACATCCCCTAAGGCCGGTGTACATGCTCAAGCAGCTGGAGAGTTAAAGCGCTGGAATTTGCAAAATTCAGTAAATTCTGTGGGAGCTACTATTTTTGAAAACTGGGTTCTTATGCTTCAAGATGCGATTTGGGCGGATGAGTTTGAGGCCGATGATCAAGCTCCTATGAGTCGTCCTTCCATGGATAGGACGATTAAAATGATTCAAGATGAGCCCAATGCACCTTGGTGGGATAATGTAAAAACCAAAAATAAAAAGGAGCGGATGGCCGAGATTATTTCAGGTTCATTTACAGCGTCCATCGATACCTTGGTTAAAAAACATGGCGTTATGGGACCCGAATGGGCTTGGTATAAACATAAGCAAACAGGTGTTAGGCATTTAATCCCAGGGATGGATGCCTTGAGTAGGTTAAATATACCGATTGGCGGAGGTGGAACGATCGTAAATGCGACGACGATGAAGACGGGTCCATCCTGGCGAATGATTGTTGAACTTTCCAAAGAAGGGAAACCGCGCGCACATGGCGTTTACCCTGGGGGTCAATCTGGAAATCCTGGAAGTGCTCACTATGACGATTTGATTGACACTTGGGCCAAAGGGGAACTGAGATCTTTATTATACCTAGAAAAGCCGGAAGATGTATCGGGTCGTTTGCGTAAGAAAATTGTATTATCAACCAAAAAATAAACATGAGAAAGCCATTAAGTTTTTCGTATAAATTAGCCATTGTTTTAATCATGGTTGTCATGGGTGCTATCGCTGGTATTTATTTGCCATGGTTTGCCCTTGGGATTTTATTTGCAGTTTTAGCCTATGTTCTGCGACTTCCTGCTGGGAATGCATTTGTTTTAGGTTTGATTTCAGGCTTTTTATTGTGGGCCATTTCAGCATTTTGGATTGATATGCAGCATCCAAGTTCATTGCCTGGACGCATGGCAAATTTATTTCCGTTAGGAGGGAGTGTACTAGGCTTATATGCCCTAACAGGTCTTTTGGGCGGATTAACAGGAGGTTTTTGGTCTTGGGCCGGGGCCAAATTAAGATTCAACTAATAAATTTTTAGGACAATCAAATTAGACCTTGTATATTTGTCCTCGATACCATTTTAAAACGAATACACGTGAAAAATTTACCTTATGTTTGGCTGGGCATTTTAACAGTTGCCATCGCATTTTTGTTTTTTAAGCCCTCAGGATCTGTTGGCTCAGGATTAGGTGCTTCTACAGCTGATGGAAAAAGGATCGTTTTTGTTAATTCTGATTCATTATTGAACAATTATCAGTTTTATAAAGATGCTCAAAAAGAGTTTGAAAATAAAGGATACCGTTTGCAAGTGGACTTAGGTCAAAAAGAGCGTGCACTTCAATCTGAATTGCAAGCGATTCAGCAACGTGCTTCCGCGATGACGCAAGCAGAATTACAAGCCGCAGATATGACTCTAAAGAAAAAAGGAGCGGAGTTGCAACAATATAGCCAACAAAAGCAAGCGGAATTAGGACAAGAGCAGGCTAAGAAAAATGAGGAATTATACAATAACATTCGTGAGTATGTAGGCAAAGTGAATAAGGAGAACAAGTATGAGTTTGTATTAGGCTACTCGAAAATTGGTGGTGGAATTTTATTTGCCGATGAGTCGGTGGATGTAACCCAAAAAATGATTGAGGGTTTGAATAAGGAATATGCTGCTAAGAAAGGCGACAAATAGATTTTAATGATTAAGAGAGGCCACGCAGTTCGACTGTGTGGCTTTTTTTATGTAAAAGGAAATGGGCAAGGATAAGATTCTTAAGACGATTGAAATTAAAAACCGACGGGCATCTTTTGAATATACGTTCATAGATACGTTTACGGCGGGCATGGTTTTGATGGGTACGGAGATTAAATCCATTCGCCAGGGAAAGGCAAATTTGACAGACTCTTATTGTTTATTTTTCCAAGGAGAATTGTTTGTTCGCAACATGCATATTTCAAAATATGATGAGGGGACGCACTTTAATCATGATCCACTTCGAGATCGCAAGTTGTTACTCTCAAAGAGAGAACTAGGCAAATTGCAAAAGGAATTAAAAAATGTAGGTTTGACCATCATTCCTACTCGCTTATTTATTTCAGACAATGGCTATGCCAAATTAAATTTTGCATTGGCCAAGGGGAAGAAGAGTTTTGATAAGCGGGACGATATCAAGGAAAAGGATGTAAAGCGCGAGATGGACCGTTCCCTTAGTTAGATTTTTCTCTTATTCTTTTCACGATTTTTACGGCTGCCATGATGGCAATGGCAAAGGCTATAAAGCCTGTAAGTCCGTAAACCCAATCGAATGTATTTTTGGCAACCACAATAAATACGACGGCCACTAGTAAGATGGTCGCAATTTCATTGAAGAGTCTCAGTTGGTTTCCAGTAAGAATGAAATTTTGGTTTCTGAAGGAAATAATGAGGTGTCTACAATAGAAGTGATAGATCGTCACGCAAACGACAAAGGTTAATTTCAGATGTAACCAGGGTTGCTGGCCAAAGCTATCCCACCAAACCAAATAAATTAATGAAATTCCAGACATCCAGGTGAGCCAAAGCGCTGGAGTCATGATGGCGTTGAAAAGTATTTTCTCCATTTTTTCAAACTGCTTAGAAAGAATGGTTTTTTCTATTTCAGGTTTTTCCTGCGCTTCCGCGTGATAAACGAGTAAACGTGGCAGGTAAAAAAGACCTGCAAACCAGGAGGTGACCAGAATGATGTGCACCGACTTTAACGTTTGATAGAGTGCCGCGTCGCTCATGATGCTCGGTGATATCGGTTAAATAAACTATTTATTTTGAGTTGGATTACGCCGAAAATGGCTTCTTTGAAGATATTGGCGGACATTTTACTGGTACCTTTTGTTCGGTCTGTAAAAATGATGGGTACTTCAATAATATTGAATTTGTATTTCCACGTGGTGAATTTCATTTCTACTTGGAATGCGTAACCTATAAATTTAATTTGGTCTAGTGGAATTGTTTCCAATACTTTTTTGCGGTAGCAAACGAATCCTGCGGTGGCGTCTTGAATGGGCATTCCGGTAATGAATCGAACGTAAAACCCTGCGAAATAGGACATTAATACTCGGCCCATAGGCCAATTCACCACATTGACCCCATTGATGTATCGAGACCCGATGGACATGTCGGCAGATAATGCAAGGGTCGCATCTATTTTTTCCTTTTGTAAATCTTCAGGGCTGGCGCAGGCATAGAAAAGGCGAATTAGGTCTTCTGGGTTATGTGAAAAGTCAGCATCCATTTCAAAGATGAAATCATAATGGTTTTCAATGGACCATTTAAATCCCGCGATGTAGGCTGTTCCAAGTCCCAATTTTCCTTTTCTTTCGATCAGAAAAACGCGGGTGGGATTTTCTTTTTGAGCTAGCTTAACGGCTTTGGCCGTACCATCCGGGGAACCATCATCTACAATTAAAACATTGAAATGCGGTTTCAAGCCCAACACCTTTTCGATGATGGCTGTAATGTTTTCAATTTCGTTGTAGGTCGGGATAATGACTATCCTGTTATTCATGGTTGTTTTTTGGGTGGCAAAAGCAATCTAATGTGTGATCTATGGTCATTCCAGAAGCTTGCATAAAAGAATAACAGATGGTAGGGCCGACAAATCGGAAACCATGTTTCTTTAGTGATTTACTCATCTTCTCGGAAATTTCGGTACTGACAGGTAAATCTTTTAGGCTATTGAAATGGTTTAGGATAGGATTAAAGTCCACAAATTCCCAAATATATCGATCAAAGCTACCAAATTTTTCCTGAATTTTCATGAAGGCGATTGCATTCGTTTTGACCGATTGTATTTTGAGTCTATTGCGAATGATGTTTGGGTTTAAGGTTGCTTCGTTTTGTTTTTCTTCTGTCCAGAGGGCAAGTTTTTCATAGTCGAAATTTTCGAATTGAGTTCTGAAGTGAATTCTTTTTCTTAAAATCGTGATCCAACTTAATCCTGATTGAAATCCTTCGAGGCTTAGAAGTTCAAAGAGGGCATGGTCGTCGTGCATTTCTTTTCCCCATTCTGTATCATGGTAGTCTTGGTAAAGGGTGTCATTTGAACACCAGGCACATCTTGTTTGATCAGGCATTTTGTTTTTAATTATGAGGCAATTAGCTTAGATTTTTCGAGAAATGGAACTATTTAAACGATCAATTTAAATTTTATCAGGAAGATGATCAATTTGAATTTCGTTTTTTTTATTCTTAATAATTGGCTTAGCTTTGTATTAGTTTAGGGTGTGTGCTTTTTATCTGTAAGAAGTAAACACATAATAGGGAAGCTAGTTGAAACCTAGCACTGTCCCCGCAACTGTAAATTTTTGTAAGGCTTTTCTAATAGACCACTGGGAAACTGGGAAGGTAAGAAAGGTAATAAAAATGAGTCAGGAGACCTGCCTTAAATGATACTTAATCTTGGACTACGGAGGATGAGCTAAGGTTGAGCGTTCGGTTTATTTCCATTTTTATGGCCCTGAAATGGGCATTTTGTATGTTTTTTGTCAGAAAGGTGCATTTTTTTGCACTAATGACTGTATTATTTATGGTGCAGTCGGCGCATGCCTTTTCGAATAATTCACCTTTATTGGAGCCAATTAGTATGGCTGATCAATTGGTCAAAGGTTCGGCGAAAGATTCAGTTAAGGTTTTAGCAGAAGTAGAAGTCTCGGCACCCAAATTGGCGGGGAAGTTGGCCCGCACGGGCAAGGTCTTAACGCTGATTAACGCGGAGCAAATACGGGCAAGTTTAGGTAAAAGTTTGGGGGAATTATTGCAGGAGCAGGTGGGGATCTCGGTGGTAGGCGCGCGCAGCGCGCCGGGTTCAAACCAAGAAATTTACGTTAGAGGAGCTAATACAGGACATGTGTTATTGTTGATGGACGGATTCCCTCTAAATGATCCTTCTCATATAAGCCAAGTGATGGATTGGAATTTGATTAATTTGGCCAACATACAAAAAATTGAAATCATTAAAGGCGGGCAATCTACATTGTATGGTTCCGATGCGATGTCGGCCGTCATTAATTTAGTTAGCAAGAAGGCCGCACAAGATGCGACTCATGGCTCAATATTGCTTCAAGGTGGAGGATTTGGAACCTATGCTGGCCAAGTTCAAGTCAATACACGTTTGGCAAAAAACAATTTAGGAATTTCCCTTCAGCATTATTCGACAGAGGGTTTTTCAGCTGCTAAGGATAGTGTCAAAAAAGGGGAAAATGATGGCATGCGCCAACAATCCCTTTCGTTGACTTGGGCGAGGCCCATCGGTAAAAGGTCAATGGTGGATGTCAATTATCAAGCCTTGTTTTATCAAGGAAATTTGGATGCGGGCCCTTTTATGGATGATCAAGATTATACCTCGAAGGCCCAATCTAGCTCTATTCGCCTACAGTGGCAGTATCAGCTAAAACAAGGAGACCTTTTTGTCCGCGGTTTTCAGGATGTCATAGACCGAGTATTTCGAAATGACTCCACTTTTATTCCGTTGAACGCATGGTCAAGTTTTAATGAGTCGATGTATAAGGGAATTAATCAAGGAACTGAGGTCTATTTCAAAGGGAGGCTTGAAAATCAAGTTGATTATGTGGTAGGGGCCGAGTATAAAAATCAAGCGACTCAGCAATCTGATTTTTCAATCAGTTCTTATGGTCGATATGATTCGCCTAAGCTAGCTGAGAGCCTAGCCAATCAATCCATTTTAGGGATCTATATGACTGTTCAAAAAGAATGGAATTCAAATGTAGGATTTGAACTAGGTGGACGCTGGAACCGGCAGTCGACATTTGGAGATTTTTCTACGGTCAACATAAATCCCTATTGGAAATACTCGAAACTCGGTAAAGCTTTTTTTAATTTTTATACGAGTTTCAAAACACCGTCCTTGTACCAATTATTTTCTCCTTATGGGAATTTGGAGCTTAGGCCTGAGCAAGGAAAAACCTTCGAGTTAGGGTTTGAGGAAAGAATTCAAAATTTTAATGCTCGGATCGTTGGGTTTCAAAATGAGGTAAAAGATGGAATCGTTTTCCAGTCAATTTCGGTGGATCCTTATGGGAAGTATGGGAATGTGTCCCAGCAAACTACCAGGGGTTTGGAGGCTGAGTTGGGTTTTTCAACCAAGAAATGGACTGCCAATGTTTCTTATACGTATGTAAGTGGGACGATGTTTAATCGAGTGGACGGAAAGGACTCTACCTATTCTTCTTTAATTAGGAGACCCAAAAATCAATGGCAAGCTCATGTTGTTTTTCGTGCGAGTGCAAAGTTGAATTATTCGTTTATGGCACAGTATGTAGGCGAACGAAAGGATTATTTTTATGATGAATCTATTTATTCAACCGTTCCTAAGGACCTAAAAAGTTATCTTTGGACAGAATTCCAAGTAGGGTATCAACTTAGCCAACATTTGAATGCGTCTGTGATGGTTAAAAATCTGTTAGGCCAAGATATCGTTGAGTTGTTTGGGTATAACGGCCAAGGAAGAAATATTCAAGCGAGTTTACTCTGGAAGTTTTAAAGGGCTAAGGAAACGCTGCATTTTACAGGCAAACTAAGGCTTAAAACGTTCGTAAACGTCTTTGTTGGTCACTTCGTCCTTGCCGAACAATTCGATGTAATTAACGGCAGGGGTAAAGCCAGAATCATCAACGCTCACGAAAACACGTTCTAGAATTTGGAGTTTACCATTGATCGGAAAGAGCGCGATAGCTTGATTTTTAGCGTTTAATTTAACTACAAATTTCCGCTTTCGGTAGGCTAAAAAATATCCTTCAAAGCTATTGATTTCATCTTTTATTTTATTGGTATATAAGCCGTAGGCCAGTGTTCTTTGAATGAGATTCAATTCTTCTTTTT
>CANHXO010000016.1 GCA_947464595.1 Cytophagaceae bacterium | reverse complement strand
TCCTTCAGCCGAACCCTTGCACGCGGTCAAAAATTCCGAACTCGCTAGGATGGTCAACATAAATGCGGGACAAGTTTTCCGCAGGAACTGTTCTCTCTTCATATATCGACCTTTCAATGAAAATGATTTTTTTTCGAAATTAATCATTTATATTTGAATACGTTATAACCTATGAAAAAACCAAATTCAGTAGATTTGGTATCCCAGTTCTACAAAGAAAATATTGATTTCAAACGAATAGAGCAAGCTAGAGCCTCGAGAACCCAGGTAACTAGCGGCCTAGAACCCTATACGGGCGTGTGGGGAAATGCCCAAAAAAAACATCTGTTAAATCGTGTTTTAACAGGTTACTCTAATAAGCATTTAGCAGATCTCAACAACCTGTCTTTACAAAAATCCTTAGACCTGATTTTCACGCCTGAAAAACAACCGAGTGTTCCGGTCAATGACTATGATCATGAAATCACAAAGGAGGAAACTGAAAAGCAATTACATTTTTATGTAGAACCGGGGAAAGAGTATGTATTTGCTCCCGAGCCTAATAATGGATCTCCATGGCCGAGACATCAATCGCATGACGCATGGCTATTCAGAAACATGGTTCAGCAAAGTACTTCGATACACTGGCGCATGGTTTTCTTCTTGCATAACCTATTAGCAGCAGGGAAAGGAAGTGTCAAAATGATGTATCAACACTATATTACATTGTTTAACACCTCTTTTGAAAGTTATAAAACCACGATTTACAAAATCACTCTGGATCCAATGATGTTGGATTATTTAAACCTGCAACACAGCCAAAAGCATAACCCCGATGAAAATTATGCACGGGAATTACAAGAATTATTTACCGTAGGCAAAGGACCTAAATCTCAATTTACTGAGGAGGATGTGAGTGAAATGGCACGATTATTAGTGGGTTGGCAATTTAGTTATGATAGTATTAAAAAAACAGGTCCCATCGCCAATATATTCAATGAATGGAACCATGATACTGAAGATAAAAAATTCTCAGCTTTTTATGGCAATCGCGTAATAAAAGGTCGAAAAGGTCAGGATGGTAAAAAAGAATTAGACGAAGCCATCGATATGCTATTTAACACGAGCGAATGTGCTTTGTATCTTTGCAGAAGGCTATACCAATTCTTCTGCTATCCAATCATTACGGATACCGTAGAAAAAAATGTCATAGTACCTATGGCCGACCTACTTCGTAAAAACAATTACGAACTCAAAGTTCCACTTCGTGCTCTTTTAGGTAGTGCTCATTTTTACGACAACTCGTTTTATAATTCCATGATCAAATCTCCTTTAGAATTTATGTTCGGATTTTACAAGGAATTTGACATGAATTTATTAAATAGTACACCGGGCGGTGATATACCTAAGCGATTTTCAGACCCCCTTACAGCCAATTTTTATAAATTCAGAAATTTGCAGTGGGAAATGAGCAATATAGGCTTGAACTATACAGACCCTCCCAGCGTATCCGGTTGGCCTGCCTATTACCAAGCACCCGTTTATGATTTATTTTGGATCAATTCTGACACCATAGCTAAAAGGTCAAACTCAGGAAATGGCATTGCCAGATGGGGAGCGGGGATTGGCTCAGGTGACACAAAAGGATGGGTACATTTACAATTAGACAAAATTAAATTTGTCAGTTTATTAAAATCTCCTGATAACATCGACCTTGTCATCGACGAAACAGTAGAAAAGCTCATGAGCGCACCTATATCTGCTAAATCCAAAGCACGTATTAAAGCCAGTGTATTAGGAGGGAACGCCCCGTCTTATTATACGCAATTATATCAATCGCATATGAGTAAACAGACGGAAGAGACTAGATCAATTTTGAGTAACCGATTAGAAAATTTATTTAGTGCCTTATTCCAAATGGGAGAAATACACTTGTTTTAACATGGATAGAAGAAAATTCATACATCAAATGACGCATGCAGCCGCTTTGCCTGCATTGTTTTCTTCCATTCCATACGAATCACTAGGTTTGGGATCACAATCCGAATTAGCTCAAACAGTGGCAGAAGGTAATATCCTTGTGATCATCGTTTTAAGTGGGGGCAATGACGGTTTAAATACAGTTGTTCCCATGAACATGTTGTCTAGGCTCAATAGCATTAGGTCAACGGTCATGTTACCAGACAACAAAATATTGCCGTTGGAAGGTACTGAATTAGGTCTGCATCCTTCTTTAAAAGGATTTCAATCCTTACACAAAGAAAATAGACTTAAAATTGTACAAGCTGTTGCCTATCCTGAACCTAGCTATTCTCATTTTAGATCCATGGATATTTGGGATTCGGCATCCGATTCCAACAAATTCGAGAATAGTGGTTGGGCCGCCCGTTACCTAGAGGCCAAGCATCCAAATTTCCCTGAAGCCTATCCTACTGAACTTTTCCCACATCCATTGTCGATGGAAATTGGTTGGAATTCTTCGTTGATGTTTACAGGTAAAAAATCATTTACCAGCGTAGTGGCCTCAAATCCAGAATCGTTTTATGAGATCATTAATGAGTTTGACAATAATTACCCTTCCACACCCATCGGCGAAAAATTGAAATATTTACAGCTCATGGCCAAGCAGTCAAATGCCTATGGAAAAGTGCTGAAAGAGCAATTTAAAAAAGGAACTGATTATGCTTTTCCGAGAAGCAATTTGGCAGACCAATTAAAAATCGTCAGCCGACTGATTTCAGGGGGATTACAAACTAGAATATATAAAGTTCAGATTGGCGGTTTTGATACGCATAGTGCGCAGGTAGAACCTGGAGATAAAACGACTGGAATGCATGCAACTATTTTAAAAGAAATAGATGAGGCCGTAACTGCATTCATGAAAAGTTTGGACCAAATGGGTAAATCGGATCGTGTTTTGGGGATGTGCGTTTCGGAATTTGGTAGAACGGTTCATTCCAATGGAACCAATGGAACAGATCATGGTACCGTTTCACCGGTCATTTTATTTGGCAATAAAGTGGATCCAAAGGTGGTTGGCAAGAATCCAATCATTCCAGATAAGACCAATTACTCGTACGAGATGGATATGCAATACGATTTCCGTCAAGTTTATACGTCTGTTATGAACCAATGGATGGGCGGTTCGAAAGCATTTACCAAAGAGATTTTATTCAAAGAATTCACTCAAATTCCGATCATCCAATCGGCCTACATCGATTCAGACGAAGATGGTGTACCCAATATAGTTGACAAATGCAATGATACTCCTATCGGCACTTTAGTGGATGCCAATGGGTGTGAAGTTTTCACATTGCCTTCTAATAATTTCAAGGTAGAAGTGATCGCTTCAACTTGTGAAGGTGCTAATAATGGATCCTTAAAAGTTTCTGTACTGAATACCAATTATGCCTATACGATTACAGTCAAGGGACCAAACAAATATGAAAAGCAAGTTGCTTTACCTAAAGGGGTAGCTAATAGCGTCTTGAATGGTTTGGTTTTGGGAGAATATAACATGGTTTTTAGGGTGGATAATGTGAAGGATTTCCAGCAAGCCTTTGATTTAAAAATCACTGAGCCAGCACCTTTGGTTGTCCGATCAAACATCGACACAGTAAATAAATCGATGAGCATACAATTGGGAGGTGCTACTACGTATTTAGTGAGAATAAATGACGCTGCCTTTAAAGTAACGGAGGCCAATTGGTCTACTGCCCTACCCGCTGGTATTGTAAAGCTCCAAGTAAGTACTGATTTAAATTGCCAAGGTATTTATATCGAAGAGTTTTTTGTTTCCGAGTCCGTTAATGCATTTCCAAATCCAACCACCGGACCTGTTCAGATACATGTTCATGGGAGAGATCAAAAAGTTGGCATCTCCATGGTCAATGCAGCGGGCCTACAAATATCCAATCAAAATCATTCAGTTCCTTCATCTAGGTTAGTTGCCGTAGACCTAAGTGATTTTTTTGCAGGACTTTATTTAGTTCGTGTACAAGGTGAAACGGTGGATCAAACGCTAAAAATAATTAAGCTATGAAATATGTAGGAATTTTATGGATCAGCTTATTAATATTTGCCTGTTCAAAAGATCAAGAAGCGGTCAAGCCAATAGCCGTAGTTGTTTCTCCGCCGAAGGCTGCTGAACTTATCCTCCCAGCCAATAACGCCATTTGTTATGAGGGAGCTAATGTGACAAGTTCAACCTCTGATGTTTCATTTTCTTGGTCTACAGCAAAAGATACAGATGTGTATGATTTAGTGATTACCAATTTAAATACCTTGGCTAATACTACCAAATCGGTCAATAGTGAAAACAAAGCGACTGTAACACTTTCCAAAGGCACACCTTACCGTTGGCAAGTCATCTCCAAATCCAACAAATCTAAAGAAATCGCAAGTAGTGAGGTTTGGAAATTTTATTTAGCTGGAGATGGAGCATCGACCATTGCGCCTTTCCCGGCTGTGATTATTGCCCCAGTGAGTGGATCAAGTGTAACCCCGAATGCAGGGAGAGTCAATCTCATTTGGACCGGCGCGGACCTCGATAGCAAGGTTTTGAGTTATGAAATTTACATGGATACCGATCAGGCCAAGGTATTAAATAGACAGGTAGCTCCAAGCGTTACAACTAGCTCTAATCTTTGGGTCAATGTTAAATCAGGTTCAGTCTATTATTGGTCGGTCAAAACCAGCGATGGAGTTTTAAGCTCTTATACGATTCCGTATAGCTTCAGGGTGAATTAAAGATGATTTCTTTGCTTTTCAAGCATCCATTGAAAAAAGCATTTCATTTCTTTGACAAAGAAATACCCTTTCATACAATCTAAGTTACGATAGACTGCCAACCGTAACCGAGTAGCATTCCTATCTTTAAAGCCATCGTTAATAATCTTCTAGCGGGCATAATCATTATAAATTAGCAATAAAAAAATAAGCCCAAGAAGGGCTTATTGGTAATTCGACTTATTTTTTTTCTCTCTTTTTTCCTCTTTCTTTTCCTTAGGCGTTTTAGTTGCCTCTTTCTTTTCGGATTTTTTTGAGTTCATCCCTTTGGCCATCGTAGTATCGATTTAAATTTTAAAAAATATTGAAGTGGAAAGGAAGTGAAAAAAATGCTATGCTCAAAGTTTTTTTATATCGAAGCCATTAAATTTTTATTTCACCTTAACAAGTCTGATCTCCCTTAAATCCAAAATAGCTCCTTTGGCAAATTTTGTATGAGATTTAAATGTGATTTTTTGTATTCCTTTACTAAGTTTAATGCTACCTACTTTGACTAATTTATATGTTTCCCATGAGCCACTGCGAGCCACAATACCTTTCAAATTAGCGGTAGAACTAAATAAAATAAATTGTTTACCAGCCTCCAAATTATCGACGGAATACTCGATACTTACTTCATATGGACCAGATTCTGGCACCTGCACTTGCCATTCTACTCGGTCTGCTGCGGTAAACCATCCATATGCCCGCCACTCAGGCATGTATTTTATTTCGGGGCCAATCGCCTTCCCTTTTTCAGCACTAAGTCTCAAGGTACCCTTTTTTTCTACTCGAACTAGACTTGGATTTGGAGCTGCATCAGCCGCTATTCCTAAGAAAAAGCCATTCAACAAAATCAATAATAGCGTAGTTTTCATGTTTATTTGTTGTCTTTATTTAATAATTCTAAAGCTTCGTTATCCTTATATTCAATCATTTTTGCTTTGAGCTCCGACTTCAATTTCTTGATGACTCCTGCGTAAGCTTTGTCGCCATATAAATTCTTCATGTTTTTAGGGTCCTTTTTGATGTCATATAATTCCCAGGAATCTTGAGGTCCATAAAATTTCGCCAAGGTATATTGGTCTGTACGCAATCCAAAATGCGGAGCGACACGATGAGGCTGAGGGTATTCATAATAGTGATAATAGGATTTATTATCCCATGATTTTTTGGGGTTTTCGAGCAACGAATAAAAAGATTTCCCCTGCATTCCCTCCAAAGGTTTGATCCCTGCGATATCCAACACGGTGGGTGCCCAATCTACGTTGGATACAACTTGATGAACTTTTGTCCCTGGCTTAATCTTTCCTGGGTATTTAATCACAAAAGGTGTTTTCAAAGACTCTTCGTAGATAAAGCGCTTATCGAACCAACCGTGTTCTCCCATGTAAAAACCTTGATCAGAGGCATAAATAACCACCGTATTTTTAGACAAGCCTGTTTTGTCTAAATAATCCAAAAGCTCACCAATATTGCGGTCCAACGAACGGGCAGTAGACAAATAATCCTTCATATATCGTTGGTATTTCCATTCCACCAATGCCTTTCCTGTCAAATGCTTCTCCTCAAATTCCTTGGTAACTTTATTTTGATAGTATTCATAAAAAGAAGCTTTTTGAGCAGGTGTAAAACGCTTGTAAGTCGGATTATTAAAATTGACATTTACCTTCAAATCTGAGCCCAATACCATCGTTTTATCGACAGTCATATCTTGGTCACGAGCGGCGGGCCTTCCTTCATAGGTGTCGTAAAAATTATCAGGAATCGGGAAAGTCACATCATCATAGGAACCTAAATCCTGTATGTCCGGAAACCATTCGCGATGAGTGGCTTTATGACCGACCACCATGAAAAAGGGCTTAGATTTATCTCTTTGCTCCAACCACTCCTTTGAAAATTTAGTAATCAAATCAGACACATACCCTTCATATTGAATCTTTTCATTGTTTTTATTGATGAAATCCGGATTGTAATAAAATCCTTGTCCGGGCAAGACATTTAAAAAATCAAAGCCATGAGGAAGAGCACCTAAATGCATTTTTCCGACCCAAGCGGTTTGATATCCATTCTTTTGCAAGGCTTCAGGAAAAACGGGTTGGTCTATATTGAAGACCTTTTCATTCACTTTATAGCCATTCATGTGGCTGAATTTTCCGGTTAATAAGGTAGCCCGACTAGGTCCACAGATGGAATTAGTGACCACATTATTATACAAAATGGCACCCGATTTGGCAATACGATCGATGTTTGGTGTTTTGGCGATTTTACTTCCATATGCACTGATGGCTTGTGAAGTATGGTCATCAGAAAAAATAAAAATAATGTTCGGCTTCTGGCTAAAAGCGAAAAAGCTGATGGTTGACAATACAATCGATAGTAAATTTTTCATAGTGTTTTGATTATTGGACAGGTCTCAAGGTCGATAGGCTTTAGTTAATTATGGCCTATCCAACTAAGAAATCCATTACTCAGTATGATGATGAATGATTCCTGCCTTCAAAGATATAAAATATTTAAAATATGCCTAATAACCTTTACTTGTTACTATTCTGAGTCAATGGACAACGAAGATCATTTTTTCTGATACACCTTCACATAATCCACAGAAAAAACATCAGGAAAAACAGTTTTACTTATATCAGCCAGGACACTTGGAATTTCCATACTCAAAATTAGATATTCAGGAACTTGAGAAACCCCTGAATGAACTTCATAAAACTTAAGTCCATCGATGTAAAAGGAATAGGTTTCAGGGGTCCAAAGTAACCCAAAAGTATGAAAACCTGAACTAACCCCCTTGAGATAACTTTGCATTCCCCGGGTGGTTTGTTGGCCCGCCCCATAAGGCCCCCAATGCACATTATGCGAAACGATATCAGTCCCTAACTTTTTAAAAAACTCCATGATATCCACCTCCGCACCATAAATTTTCGGGTCAGTTCCTCCAGAAAGTTGGGGCGACTGCAACCAAAAAGCACCCCAAACACCAGGCGAATTTTGAAGCTTTGCCTTGCATTCAAAATAACCATATTGGGGCATGAATTTTCCTTGCGTACCCACCGCACTAATCAGAATAGAATCATTTCGTTTTAAGGTATATAAATTCAAATGTCCATCCTTCACTTGGATTGCTTCGGTAGATACATACCCCAATGCGCGCTTGCCTAATCCACGAGGTTTCCACTTTAAGGTGTCCAATTGATTTCCAATAAATTCATCCTCCCAGACCAATGAATAACCCTGATTAACTGGATTGAATTTATCCATGGAGATAGGTCCCTGAGCAGGTCTTTGAGCCAAAATCAATGGCTGAATTAGGCCATTCAAAATGAAAGCAAAAATGAAATTCAATTTATATCCCTGCATATTTTAATGAATTAATAATCAAAGTGTTATTTTCATCTACCAATATAATAGCTATTTTTGTCAAGTGAAAACTTACCTATTTACTTCCATCATCCTTTTACATTTTTTAAATCTGAATGGTCAGTCCATATCGGGAACTGTTCAAGATGAAAAAACAGGGGAAGTGATTCCTTTTGCTAATGTAAGTCTCTGGAAGAAAGATTCCACTGTTTTTCAAGGTACGCTGAGTGACCCATTAGGTAAATTTAACTTTAAAAAGATCCCTGGAAATATCGCATATGTCAAAGTCCAGGCGCTTAATTATCAATCATTTAATCAATCAATAAACGTTTCCAATGTTTTATTGGACATTCGATTAAAACCAGAAAATACATTTTTAACTGAAGTTGTCGTCAAAGGAGAGCGTGCAAGCAACTCCATGCAGATTGATAGGCAAATTTTTAATGCAGGTCAATTTCAGAACTCGGCCAATGGAACAGGGCTCGATTTAATTCAGCGCCTACCTTCAGTGACAGTCAATGTGGAAGGAAATATTGCTTTGAGAGGAAGTACAGGATTTGTTTTATTGGTCGATGGAAAACCGTCTAGTCGAACTCCTGCTGAAGTATTAGCGCAACTCCCGGCCAATTTAATCGATCAAGTGGAAGTTCTAACCTCTCCATCAGCTAAATACGACGCAGATGGAAAAGCTGGAATGATTAATATTATCACGAAAAAAGACAGCAAAATTGGCACTTCTTGGTCCGGAAATTTAATGAATGGAGGAACAAATCCGCTTCGTTGGGGCTCTGATTTAATGTGGACTTACGCAGAGAAAAAGTGGAATATTTTTGCGGCAGCGGATTATAGGCGATTTGATATAGAAGGATTTCGCGTAGGAGAAATAAGAACTATCTACCGAGACACATTAACTTATATGCCCTCCAAGGGGATAAGAGACTACAGAGATTTTCAATATTCGATTCGAGCAGGCGGTAGCTTTTACCCCAATACAACAGATGCATGGAATTGGTCTGCCTATTTAGGCGAAAAACAAACGGATCGCATGGCGAATTTACATTACCAGGACTTTATTCAAACGGGTAATTCGCTCTCTTTATTTTCAAATCAATTTAAATCCCCTTTAAAAGAATTTTACAATCAAAACTTGTTTGTTCGTTCCGGAAAATTTCAAACATTTACCGCTGATTACTCGCATGTGTATGCGAATAAAAGCAAATTGAGCGCCTTGGCTTTATATGAATATTCCGAACTAGGCGGGCCATTAAACAATTATGATACTTACGAGGGTTCAAATAAATTACTGTTATGGGAAAGATCTACTGAGACGAGCCCTCTGACAGCCCTAAGATTTCAACTAGATTATTCCCTTCCCTTAGCTAATAATAAAAAATTAGAAATGGGTTACCACATTCGCCAAATTCAGCATGATGGAAATTTCTTATTTGAGCGATTAAATCCGGCTAATCAACAATGGAATTCGGATCCAAATTTTAGCGATCAAATGAATTTATCACAAAAAATTCACGCTCCTTATATCCAATGGAGTGGCGTAAAGAATTTATTTACCTACGGCATAGGACTTCGATCCGAAATGTTAAGTAGACAACTTACCCATCTCGCGGAGCCTAATAAAATATATGCCTTAGATCAAATATATTTATTTCCATCGTTCCAAGGACAATGGAAATTATCCGAGACCCATTCGCTTCGCCTGGCCTATAGCCGTAGAATCGAAAGGCCTACCACTAAATTAATGTCACCCTTTAAAAATCACCGCCATGCGGAGACCATCGAAAACGGTGATCCAAATTTATTGCCCGAAATAGCAGATGTGTTCGAAACAGGATTTAGCAAGACCTATGCAAATATATCCTTTACTGCTACCGCCTATGTGAATATCTTACAAGATAAAGTTTTTAGAGTCAATGAAATTTACTCCAGAACAATTTTAGGAAGAACCTATACGAATGCGGGTAATTCACAATCCACAGGAATGGAATTGACGACCGAAATCAAAGCATCAAAAAAATGGAAAATCTATCTTTCTGGTAATTTATTCCAATTTGATGTTCGAGGAAAATTCAACGGAATTGAGACCACTCAAAATAGCTTTAATTATAATTTTAATGGAAATACGGTCTTTGATATTTCAACAAGACTTCGGTTCGCATGGGATTTCAATTACCTATCTAAATCAGTCACGACTCAAGGAATGGACTCTGAATTATTGCTGTCAAATGCGAGTCTAAAATATACGCTGTGGCAAAATAAAGGGAGTTTAACCTTTCAGGCACAAAACATATTTAATAGCAACATCCAAACCATACAAACTCAGACTCGAGATTTTTTTAGTAGCACCGACTACAGAAAGTGGGATCGTGTCTTTCTAATTAGTCTGGGTTTCAGAATTAATGACCGAGGCCAGAAAGTAAAATCAACTAAAACAGATTACGGAGAAAAGGATTTTTAAGGTTAAGGCAACTCGGCCAACCGAATGTTGCGATATTGAATGGACATCACATTGCCAGGGTGTAACTGAAGACCCACTGGGCCTGAAGCTGGAATGGTTTCAGAAGTATAGGTCATCACTTCCACTCCATTCAACCAAACAGTATATGTTTTACCCTCCATTTTAATTTTCATGGTGTTCCAATCCGTTGGTTTGATTAACGCCAAAGCGCCCTTCGCCTCCACTGGATATCTAAGTTTCGGAATATAAGGAGAGCCTGTTAAATCTCTTTTTAATGAACCTGATATACCTATTTGTATTTGATCATTTTCTGAACGCAACCAAACACCCGAATCAACGATACCATCCCCTAACAGATAATCCGCCTGAAAAATAAAATTAGTATAGCTCTTCTCCGTCCACAAATTACTTCCCTTTCTAGCCGCGTTGTTGCGAACATAGAGGATGCCTTTTTCGGCACGCCAACAAGTTAAATCTTCTGGTAATTTCCAACCATCTAAGTTTTTACCTGTAAAAATCTTTTTTAATTTGGGCTCTTTGGCCAGAGATGTTTGTTGGAAACTCAAAAACAAAATGGCCACAATGAGTAAATTTTTCATATCAATAATAGGTTTTAGGTACACGATTAATCACAAATTTTTTTGAGATATTTTTTGAAATTAACCAATAAAAATTTGAATTAATACCTATTTAGTGATTTTTTCCTCGTGCAGTTTCTTGCCCTTTACGTCATAATGGGTCAAGTACAAAATAGGTATTTGCTTTTCATAAACCATTTTAATGCCTAAAAAACCTCCAGCTACGCGCAGGAACTGATGCTCAGGTCTTTTTTCATTAGGGGGCCAACCTTGTGCATGAAAGTCACTAACAGGTCCAGAACCAAACTCCATTAATCCCGTGGAGGGATCCTTTGAAACATATTGCCAATGCCGATCTCCATTGACAATAATGGCCTGCTGCTCTGACAACAATTTCCTAGCCCAATCACCTTCTGTTTTGAAAGCAAAATTTGAATGATTGTCAGCCTTAGTCCCACGATCAGGTCCTATGATAGGTGTAGGAGAAAAAATAATTTTATAGGTCGCATCCGATTTTTGGAGCGTATTGATAAGCCAATTCTTTTGCTCGATACCCCAAATCGTTTTCTCCGCTCCATCAGGCATATCGTTATTGCTTCGGTATTCCCTCCCCTCTAAAAACCATAAATGAACATCTTTCCCCCAACGCAAAGTCCGATAAGGTTTATCTACCAGAGGTACATTTTCATACCAAATCTCCAAGCCTGCAGAAATAGATAGTTTTCCAAAAGGAGTTGATCTAGGATGAACATCATCGGCCAACAAATCATGGTCATCTTTCAACATATAAACAGGGGTATATTGATAAAACGATTTTAAAGAAGGCCAAGCATCCATGGCATGCCATTTATGTCGCGCCTTTTCAGGCGTCGTAGCCATAGGACCAGGTTTATCATAATATACATAATCCCCAGTTTGTACGAAAAGATCTGGTTTTAGAAGCGCCATACTTTGATACGTATGAAATCCCTTTAACGAATCATCATAGCTCCAAAAATACTGGCAAGTAGAGGTTGTCAGGTTTAATTCTTTTTTTTCATACCTACGAGGAGCTGTTGTAAAATTACCTGCTGCACGCTGAATTAAGCCCTTTTCAGTTGGCCTACCCTCCAGCCTAACCTCATATCGGGTATTTGGTTTCAAGTCTTTAAAGAGATGAAATACGGTAAAATCCTTTTTTTGATCGGCTTTCAACCAGCCACTTGACATTTCAGAACTAGCTGATTTTAGTGTAATCCGTACCCAACCAGCTGTTCCAAGAACCGCGCCGTCCATCTTGGAGATCGGCATATTTTCATCAAAGTCAATGGGATGTCTGAAAACCTGGTTTAACCGTTGGTGTACGACCGGATTAGGCTTTTCATTTGCGCACAATCGAGTCCAAACCGTCGCGTGATCTGCACCCAATTCGCTGACTTTAAAGCCCGTAGTAAAATACACTTGTTGGGCCGAAATTTTAACAACAAAAGCCAGAAAGAATGCAGTGAAAAAAGAAAATCGTTTACAAATTAAATTCATGAAAATCCGATTAAAGAATTAAGTTAAAGAAAATTAATCAATATGAAGTTTGGTTGGTCAATGTAAGTCCTAGTCGGGGAACTGAACCTAGCAAAACTAAGGCAGTCATTGTGGTACAAACAAATTTAATGAATGACATACATCCTACTAAATTAATTTGCCCCATTACTTGACAAATCAATTTGGGTGTCGCCATTTTAAGAATTCACCAAAAAAAGGAATTTTAGATCAATAAAGTGATTTTCTCGTAGACTAAATCCGAGCGATTGATGACATCAGATTTGTGAAAAAATAGGCTCATTAACTCAATCTCAAATAAGCCTATTGAAGTCTAATTTGAAAGCTATATTAGATCATTAGGAAGTATCTAAAAGTTTTTAAAAAGTTAACACCGCGTGCTTAATTTTTTCGCGCTTCCAAGTGTAGCTGATGTGAACACGGCCATCCTGCGTTTGAATAATAGCTGGATAGGAGAATTCTTTCAGGGGTGTATTTTCTAACTCACCTACTTTCACCCAATGAATTCCATCTTTTGACGTGGAAACCGCTAATATCTCCCGCTCCCCTTCCGTTTCTTTGGGCCTATTGCCTAATGGATTATGCACCAAAACATGCAAGCCACTTTTTAAAGTAATGGCATCACTACCTGAATTCGGGTTCTTTAAATTGGTTTTTTGCAAGGGGGTCCAGGTGTTTCCACGGTCTGAGGAATAAGCTTCCATGATAAAACCCGTATCGCTTCTACACAATAATTTCATCCGGCCATCTTTTAGAAAAATCACACTGGGTTGGATGGCAGAAAAACGTTTACCATCATTTAAAACCTTCGTTTTTTTCCAGGTCTTCCCTCCATCTTTTGTCATTTCAAAATGCAATCTATTCCCCAAATCCTCTGAGCTACTTGGACATAAAAGGGTGCCGTCAGCCAATAAGAGTGGTTTGTTTTTAACTGGACCCAAGATTCCATTAGGCAGTTTTTCGGCCGCAGACCAAGTTAGCCCTGCGTCTTTTGATCGCTTCAGCATTCCCCACCATTGGGATGGTTTGGGGCCCACTTTATAAAATAATAATAATTCGCCTTGGGGCATTTGGAAGAGGACGGGGTTCCAACAAGGATATTGGACTTTTTTATTTTGAATGCCGTCCGCGACTTGGACCGGAGGAGTCCAACGACCCTGAATATTTCGACTAAGCCAAATACCCACATCTTTATTCCCTTCATCACTGCCCGCAAAAAATGCGGATACTAATCCTTTGGGCGTTTCTACGATGGTCGATGCATGACTAGAGGCAAAAGGCACCTTTTGGAAAATAAATTCTGAAGGTAATTTTTGAGCATGAATACCCAAACTAAAAATCAAACACAACCCAAAAATGATTAACCTCATCTGATTCATAATTTTATGATTTAAATATACGATCCATTAAAATCCATTTCTCTCCATTTTGTGCCCAAGGCAATGGCTTTTGAAATTTCCACATCAATTCCTCCCATTCTGCAATCTTGGGATTTGTGGCATCAAAGGCTGCCTTTTTTTCAAAAGTAAATTCATCCACCGTTTCCAAAATCATAAACATTCGATTGCCCGTTCTAAATATTTCTATATTCAAAACACCAGCATCGATATCATGTTGGGTTACCTCAGGCCACGCATTTCCCTTGGCATGATACTGTTCATATTCTTTTATTAATTCAGGATCATCGACTAGATCTAAAGCTAAACAAAATCGTTGCATACATTATTGATTAAAATACTGATTAAATGACTGTATCGTTTGAGCTGCGGCAGCCTCTGGATTAGGCCAAGCAAATGCCTCCGCAGAAACATACCCCGTATAATTTATTTCTTTTAATACCTTGGCCACCTCCCTGAAATCTGAATGTCCATTTCCCACTGGGCGTCTATTGCTATCCGCAAAATGTACATGTATGACCAAATCACCTGATGCCTTAATGCTCGCCGCCATATCCGCCTCCTCGATGTTCATGTGAAACAGATCGGCCAATAAACCCACATGTGGTATTTGGTGAGACTTTAAAAACTGAACTCCATCCCCAAGGGTATTCATTAAATTAGTCTCATATCGATTCAAAGGCTCATAAATTAATTTCACGCCTAATGAAGCTGCATGATTTCCTAAATATCTTAAACCATCGGCCAACCATTGCAATGCCTGATCTCGAGCAACTCCTGCCAACATATTTCCTTGCATGGAACCAATAATCGCGGGTGCCCCAAAAGCGGCTCCAAAGGTGATCATCGACTCGATAAATTCAATCGCTTTTTTCCTTATGGCCGCATCCGGATCCGTTAAAGTTAATCCATGGATTACCTTGCCCGCACCGGTACCGACAGCCGCTATCTTTAAATTATATTTTTCTATTAGTAATTTAGTTTCTGCTACATCAAGGGCGCCAGCGGAAGCGGTAAACAATTCCACTGCATCAAATCCCATAGAAGAAGCATGTGCCAAACTCTTTTCTAAATCATTCCAATAAATCCATGGACCCGACGTAATTTCTGGTACCAAGGCAATCGTTGCGCAAGATTTTATCATTTTTTCAACGGTCAAAATCAACCATAATTTTTGTTATGCCCTTGGCATCAGCAGCCCAATCGGCCAAGGCAGCCCCTGCATCCTCTAATGAAACTGTTTTTGAAATCACATCTTCCACAGGGAATTTACCCGCCTCTAAATAAGCAATCACCTCCGGAAATTCATCTGTGCAATTTCGAGAACCCAATATTTCTATTTCCTTTCGAACAAAAATACCTGTATTAAACTCCACGGCAGATTTGGCATATCCAATGCAAACCACTCGGCCCGTATAAGCCACTTCATCTACTGCGGCACGATACGTCATTGCATTTCCAACAGCCTCAATAATCACATCGGGGCCATCGCCATCCGTGATCCGCATCAATGCGTCATGTAAATCTTCCCGACTAGTATTAATGGTATGTGCAACGCCGATTTTTTTGGCAATGTCCATTTTGGAATCATCGATATCGATGGCAATAACCTCCGCCCCCCGATTCACTGCTGAAGCAATGGCTCCCATGCCCACTATGCCACAACCAATGACTGCAACTCGGTCTTGACTGCTCACTCGGCCGCGAGCTGCCGCATGAAAGCCCACGGTCAATGGTTCCACTAAAGCCAATTCTTTTAAGCTAAGTTTCTCCGACGTAAATAAATCTTGCCAATGAATTGCAATGTATCTTGTCATCGCACCAGGCCGACGAACGCCCATCGTTTTGTTATCTTGACATGCATTTCTGCGACCCTTGCGACACGAAATACATGTTCCACAATTTAAATAAGGATAGACTGTTACCCGATTGCCTATTTTAAACGATTCAGGCACTTTACTTCCCATTTGCTCGATCGTACCTCCCACCTCATGACCCAAGACATTGGGATATTCTTGCAATTCAAAAAGTCCCTTGAAACCATTTAAGTCTCCTCCACAAAAACCTACCATACCTATTTTCAACAAAACCTCTTCAGGGCCTATGCTAGGTTTTTCAATTTCACGAATTTCAGTTTGGCCCACGGCCGTTAGAAATAATGCTTTCATGTGATTTAGGAGCGAGGGATATTATTTTCTGGCCGACCTTCGAACCACATTAAGTTTTTAACAGGCGCAATAACCGCGGCCAACTCATCTAAAATTCCTTCAGGGATTTTAAATTCGATTGATTCGATGTTTCGTTGGATTGATGTCAATCGGCACATCCCCACAATCGTCGTAGCAATATCGGGATGATCCATGGCGTAACGCATAGCGACATCACTCAATCGAACCCCATATTTTTGACAGATTTCCAATAAAGCAGGTTGGACTGCCAACATCTCCTTCGGGGCATTATGCCATTCGGGAAGCGCCGCATCAGATAAAATGCGTTGCATTAATGGGGCAGCATTCATTAAGCCAAATCCCTTTTCCTTAGATAATGGTACTAGTTCATCATTTATTTCATCTTGAAGCAAATTATAATGTGCCCAAGAAAGGACCGTGTCCAATTCCACTTGGCGTGCAATCTCGGCTAAATAGCGAACAGGCAAACCTGTAATCCCAATAAACCTGGCCTTCCCCGAAGCTTTTATTTTTTCAATCGCGGGCATCGCCTCATTTAAAATTTGCTCCTTGGTCACAAATTCAATGTCATGCAATTGGAACAAATCCACATAATCCGTTTGTAACCTCACGAGTGACTCGTCTATACTCGCCATGATTCGCTTAGCAGAAAAATCAAATTCCCGCAAATCATAGCGACCACATTTGGTCGCTAAAAAAATATCTTTTCGCTTGCCCTGCAAAGCTTTGCCCAAACGCGTTTCTGCCAATGTAATCCCATAAAAGGGTGAAACATCAAAAAAATTAACTCCATGATCGATGGCATAATGAATGGCATTCTTGCCTTCCTGTTCGTCCACGACATCAAACACATTTCCAAGAGGGGAAGCGCCATATCCTAGCACGGAGATGAGCTCATTGGTCTTACCTAATTTACGGTATTCCATGTTTTTATAAAGAGATTAAATAGGTTTCAAACAAAGGTATTGATTTTTTTATTTTGAAGTGCCTTCTGAAAAATACAAATTTACCTTTTTGTGCATGGTATAAAGTCGGAACCCTTTCCCATCCTTTAACACTATTCCACTGGATTGATTATTGCCCAAGATCGGATTATTTTCATATTTCTTCCAATGAATCAAATCGGAAGATACCGCAATGTTGGTGGACCATTCATGCCAATCTTTAAAAGCCGATGCATGATAATAGCCATAATAAAGTCCTTTATAGCGAATTACTTGGTTCATAGCCACAGCAAAAAGGTCATAGGCGTCCGGCCCCATTTTGATGACCGGCTCATCCTGGACATTGGTCCACGTTTTTAGGTCTTTGGATGTAGCTAACCAAATCCCCAAATCATCTCGTTCATAAAATAAGTTCCACACTCCATTTACTAGAATGACCGTTGGCGTGCCATAAGCTCCCCTTCGAATGGGACTACCGTCGACCTTTCGAATGTCTAAATTTCCCTTTTCCTCCCAATGAATTCGGTCATTTGAAACCAACATATGTGCAATGTCACCCTCACCCTCCGCAAACATGTAATATGTTTTACCCGATTTAACCACACACATGTCTTCTACCCATTGGCCTGGGTGAATCGTTTCTTTCGAAAATCGCTCCCAATGAATTCCATCTTTAGAAGTAGCATATCCTAAAAATTTTGTGGTGGAGGCAGGCGAATAACCCGTAAACCATAAATGGTACATTTTCCCCTCTTTCATAATAAATCCCCGCTCTCTTATTTGCTTATCCCACGTACCTAGATTCGTTCCAGTGAAAATCGGGTTTTCAGGGTAAGCCCTGAAATTCACCAATTCAGAAGGGAAAACCGCTTGGGCATACAAAGCAGGACCCGTCAAACCAAATCCATAAAAAATAAAGCGTATGAGTAAAAATAGATTTCTCATGTTAAAATTTAAAGTGCACCAATTAACTAAAACAATACAAATTACCTTTTGAATTTTCTAGTTCATTGTATTTTGTTGAATCTAATCAGTGAATTAGGATGTTACAATTTACCATGATTCAAAATTCAACCATCAAATAGATGGGTTTAAAGTTGCAAGTAAATCTGGAATTGATAGGCAAAATAAAAAAAATAAAATCAATTAGAAATGATTTCAAAGGATTGAAAATATAAGATCAATTGATATATTGCCAACTAATTTCTTTACAAATAATAAAAAACCTATCGTAACATGTTAAAAATTAGCTTCGCCCTAATTTATGGGCTACTTTTCTTTTGGGGAATACAATTTTTTAATTCTTCCTCCGAGCAAAATAATAGCATTCCCCTTGTTAAAGTTGACACATTACGTAATGCAGGTTTTTGGCCTGGTGAGTTACAAGTCAAAAATTTCACCAGTGGCGATCTTACACCTTCCCCAGCCTGTTTGGCCGTAGCCGCAACAGGTGAGGTTTATGTAGGAGTAGATAAAATTGGTTCCTTGGGAAAGACTCCTAAGAAAGGATATATCTTAAAGCTTATCGACAAAGACCACGATGGAAAAGTAGATGTAAGTACTCAATTTGCGATGGTTGATAATCCACGTGGGATTATTTCACTGGGAAATAAACTATATGTACTTCATACCGTGTTTTCTCCAGAAACGGGAAAAGCTTCAGGGATGGATTTAGTCGTTTTTGAGGATAAAGATAATGATGGAGTAGCCGATGGACCTTCATCGCCTTTAATTGAACACATTAGTTCAGCCAAATTCCTACAAAGCAGAGGCACAGACCATTCAACAAATGGAATTCGTTTGGGTATTGATGGTTGGATTTACATTGCTGTAGGCGACTTTGGTTTCCACGATGCTGTTGATCGTTCAGGAAAAAAATTGACCATGTTAGGGGGAGGAATTGTTCGTGTAAGGCCAGATGGTACTGAAATGGAGGTTTATACGCATGGAACTAGAAACATTTACGATGTGGCGATTGATGCCTACATGAATATATTTACCCGGGATAATACCAATGACGGGGCGGGATGGAACATTCGCTTTAGCCACCATATCCAATCGGGCGAATACGGTTATCCTTTATTATTTAAGCACTTTACCGAAGAAATAATCCCTGGCTTAGTGGATGTAGGCGGGGGATCTGGTACGGGGTCCTTATTTATGGATGAGCCAACTTGGCCAGCAAAATACAACCAAGTCCCGATGATGGCGGATTGGGGAAATAGCATGTTGTACATTCACCGCGTGAAGCCTGATGGAGCTAGTTTTACTCAAAAAGATGAGACCTTTATTAAATTAGCCCAAATAACCGATTTAGATGTGGATGGCTCGGGCCAATTATATCTAGCGGCTTGGGATGGAGCAGGATTTTCAGGAAGTCCTACCAAAGGATTTGTCATTAAAGCAGTACCCAAAGGATGGACTTATAAAGCCTTTCCTGATGTTAAAAAATCTTCATTGGCTGAGTTAACAGACTTATTGAAATCCAATAGTGCGGTGGCAAGAATTACGGCCCAACAAGAACTATTGGCCAGAGGAGGAAATGATGCGGCTGCTATTTCATGGAAATTAGCGGCTGACAAATCGCTTCCATTGTATACAAGAGCTGCCGGAATTTTCACCTATGCCCAAGCGGCTGACACGAAGGGAATGGCTAAACTTGTGACTTTAGTGGCAGATAAAGATGTTCGAGAATTTGCTTTAAGAGCGATGGCTGACAGAAAAACAAAAAGCAAATTAATTCCATTAGCCCCTTATTTAAGTGGTTTAAAAGACCCTTCTCCTCGAGTTCAAGTAGCCTCGGCTATTGGCCTGGGTAGATTAGGTCGTAAAGAGGCGATTCCAGCTTTGTTACAAGTAAAAGTCCCTAACTCATTTGTAGCACCTCCAAAAGATAAAGAAGGTCCTCACGCAACACCCAATTCGGCCATCATTCCATCGCACGTAGCGGTACAAGCCCTAAGAAGTTTAGATGCAAAGAAGGAAAGCATTGCTGCATTGTCAACACAAAATTCGACGATTGCGCTTTGGGCCATGCGGTACATGCATAATCCAGCAGTTGTAAAGGCACTTATTGCCACCTATAAGAAATCAACTCAAGCAAAATTAAAAGGTCAGATTTTAGAAACGGTCGCTCGTTTGTATAAAAAAGAAAACTTTTATGAGGGACAGTATTGGTGGTCTACAAAACCTAATGGACATGGTCCATATTATAAGACGGCAGATTGGGAATCGAGTCCTGAAATTAAAGATTTCTTCTTGGGACTTTGGAGCAAATCATCCGATGTGGAAAAAATTGTTCTATCCGATCTAAATGAGAAGCATCAGATGGAAATTGCTGAGATGACCGTCGCAACTCAAAATATGGTAGCGAAAGAAGAAGTGAAAGTTGACCTAGAAGCTATTCGAAATAAAAAGGGTCAAATCGGAAACACGTCCATCGAAGATATTATGTTGGCCATGGTCAAAATGCCAGGCAACTCAGCTGCAGGACGCGCTTTATTTAATAAACAAGGTTGTGTCGTTTGTCACAGTTTGAAGCCTGGAGATTTACCAAAAGGACCTTACATGGGACAGATTGGTGCAATTATGAACAGAGAGCAAATCGCAGAGTCTATTTTAAAGCCAAATGCATCCATCTCTCAGGGGTTTGCGACGGTATTGATAACGACAAAAAACAAGAAAGAGTACATGGGTTTTGTCACCAATGAATCGGCTGAAAAATTAATTTTAAGAGATATTACAGGTCAAACCACTACGATTAAAACGGCAGATATTTCCAGCAGAAAAGAGATGGAAACATCGATGATGCCAACGGGCTTGGCTAATGAGTTATCGTATGAGGAGTTCGCATCTTTGATTACATTTTTATCAGAACAAAAGAAGTAATCAAGATTTATTTCTTGGCTCACAAAGAAGATCCGACTTAGCCCTCGGATCTTTTTTGTATCCCCAAAAATCAGAGGTACACCTTATATGTACGGCGATGACAGGATATTGCTAAGAATGAATTAAAGAACATCCGATCAAGCTAATAGCAGTTAAGGTTGGTAAATAAATTAAATTTAATTCCTTAAATAATTTCTTTTCCCCTAATTGTTCTTGATTTTTGCCTAACACTAGCAAATACACATTGGAAATAGTCATTTTAGGAGGAGGAGCTGCCGGATTTTTTGCGGCCATTTCAGCAAAAAAACATTTTCCTGAAGCACATGTTCGGGTGTTTGAGAAAACTTCCAAGTTTTTAGGAAAAGTAAAAATCTCTGGGGGCGGTCGTTGCAATGTCACGAATGCATTAACAAATCAACGCTTATTAGCTGAAAAATACCCGCGAGGAGAAAAATTCTTACGAAAGGCTTTTGAGCAATTTGATACAAAATCCACTATGGAATGGTTTGAAAGCAGAGGCGTTCCTTTAAAAATCTATCCAGATCTTTGTGTATTTCCCGAATCAAATGAGTCCCAAACCATCATTGATTGCCTTTGGAAAGAAGCAAAAACGTTAGGCGTTGAATTGTGGTCCTTAAGGGCAATAGACAAAATAATTCCCTTAGAAAAAGGTTTTGAAATTACCTACAAGGAAATAACCGAAACGGTCGACCGAGTCATTGTGACGATTGGTGGCCAACCTAAATTAACAGGGTTTTCATGGCTAGCCGATTTACCTCACAACATCATACTGCCAGTCCCTTCATTATTTACGTTCAACATGCCCAAAGAACCGATTCGTGAACTTATGGGTATCGTAGTAGAGCAAGCAGTGGTTCGAATAGAAGGTCAAAAATTGGTAGGCAAAGGGCCTTTATTAGTTACCCACTGGGGTATGAGCGGACCAGCCATCCTACAGTTATCTGCTTGGGGAGCACGTATTTTAGCTGAATCAAATTATGAGTTTAGCATTTTAGTTAACTGGTTAAATGAAACGAAAGAAAATACCCTTCGTGAAATTTTAGCCAAAACCATGGGCATTCATGGTTCAAAAATGATGGCAAACCTCAATCCATTTGAAATTCCCAACCGGCTTTGGTTATTCTTACTAGCAAAAAATGAAATTATACCAGCCACAAGGTGGAATGATTTGGGCGCTAAAAACACCCATAAACTTGTAAATACCCTATTAAACGACCGATATATCGTCCAAGGCAAAACTACCTTTAAAGAAGAGTTTGTAACCGCCGGCGGAGTCGACTTACAAGAAATCGATGCCCATACGATGCAAAGTAAAATCCACCCCGGATTATTTTTTGCGGGGGAAGTCATGGACATCGATGGAATCACGGGCGGATTCAATTTTCAAGCAGCTTGGACCACCGGGTACATTGCAGGAAAAAGTGTAGGAGAAAGCTAAACGTTGTCAGCGTAAATTATTTATAAATCTCACAGGCCAATACGTTTTTTGTCCAAATCAATCTTAACAAATACTTACCAGAAATTTAATTCTTAGGGATATAGACATAATCAGAAGGCAATTCTTTCCCCATCCTGTTTTCAGACATTTTACCATACAATTCCAAAGAATAAGGATCAATCAATTCTCCATATTGATTGAAAAAAATCTGTGAAACAGGTATCACTTTTGTATTTTGCCTATAGTTGTAATTGTAATCAATTGACAACATCCCTTTTAATTCCAACAAAAAAACAGTCGAGTCACTGGTGGTTTTGACCACTTCATCTGCTTTAAATTCAGGCACAAGCCCCATAGATTTTCGATCCTGAACATAATAGGCAGAGAACCTTTCTTCGTTTAATCTATTTCGATACAATGCCCACAAAAAATGTTTGATAGATCCTTGAAATACCTTTTTCCGATTGGATTCCCAACGCTTTAATTGGCGCGGAGAACTAGGCTTCAAAGGTTCGAAATAACCACTTGCCTTAAAACTCATGCGTTTTATCCCTTTCTGAAATTCAACCAAAAAGCCCCGATATAAATACCCTAAATTTCGATTTTCAATCATTAAAGGCTCTTCTGCCTTAGCCGTCATAACCCTACTCTTCTGATCATAATTCACATCGATAATCTCTCGATTTAAAATTTGAACTTCACTCCTTGAAATATCTCGACCCAAAAATTCATTTTCAAAATCCCGAATCGACTTAATCCAAACCTTATCTTTTTGACCCTTCACGCGAACTTCCATTAAATCTGTTACGTTCTCATCCAAACGCTCAACCAGATTTTTAATGTCGGAATCAATGCTTGTCAATTTGATAGCAGTCTTAAAGCCAACCATGGAAATTGAGAATTTATAAATGCCCTTGGGTATGCCATTCAACACAAATCGACCATGAACATCCGTCTGAGTCCCAATGGATGTGCCGTTTAAATACACATGCGCAAATGGAATGGGGGTACCTTCTTGATTATTTTCTATGATTCTGCCAGCAACGGAAAATTTTTGCTGCGCATGTAAGCTCCACGCACAGGAAAGAAAAAGAATTACAAAGAGGCAAATTGAATATTTCATCTAGATCAATTTATCAAAATTACATGAAATATTCTACCACAAAAACGATATTTATGTTAGCTAAACCTTTAAAGTGGAAAAATAATCTTACTCCTGTTTCTTGGAATTAATCAACTTTATGGCCAACAAACATCCACAATCTAACTAGATGATTTTAATCTTAAAAAATATTCAGATGGGATTAAATGCTTTGTGACTAAAACCAATATGTGAGGGAATTCCATGCGCATCAATCGTCAACATTATCAACATGGACTTGGCGTTGAATCAACCAGCGTTATTTCATTTTTTAGCATAGGACAAGCCACCTCATTTTCTTGGATGACCCATTTGCGCTTGGCTTTTTTTACACGGATGATTTTGGGAAAACGAAAAACCGATCGTATTTTCAGTGGATCTTAAATCATTAGTAAATTTCAAAAACTATCAATTACGTGATATGCGGCAACAAAAAAAGGTGGAAAAAATTAAAAAAAATATATCTTTAACAATTCCTCACCATGGAGTCAATTTTTATAAATTCAGTTCGATCAAATAGATCCAGTCTAAGGTCTTTTGATCTTAACCCAGAACCCAAATGAAGCATTTATTACTTGCCTGTATGTTCACCTTGTCCCTTCACGCTTGGGGGCAATCACCAGACCTTGCGAAAATAACCGTTGACCTATCGAAAACCCAGGAAAAAATGAAGCCCATCTACGCTTGGTTTGGATACGATGAGCCTAATTACACCTACATGAAAGATGGCAAAAAATTGCTTTCAGAAATTTCAGCCCTAAGTCCAGTTCCCGTTTATGTCAGAGCGCATAGTCTGTTAGTAACTGGCGATGGAATTCCCGATTTAAAATGGGGGTCCACAAATGCCTACACTGAGGATGCCCAAGGAAACCCGATTTATGACTGGACGATCATCGATAAAATTTTTGACACCTATGTTCAAAGAGGTATGAAGCCATTAGCCCAAATAGGCTTTATGCCAGAAGCACTTTCCAACCACCCTGTGCCCTATAAACATCATTGGAAGCCTGGCGACAATTACAACGATATTTACACGGGCTGGGCCTATCCACCCAAAGACTATAAAAAATGGGGCGAGTTGGTCTTTCAATGGGTCAAACATAGTGTCGATCGATATGGTCAAAAGGAGGTGGAAAGCTGGTATTGGGAACTCTGGAATGAACCCAATTCAGCTTATTGGAAAGGAACGCAAGCAGAATTTTTTAAACTCTATGATTATACAGCAGATGCCGTTAAAAGGGCATTGCCTACCGCAAAAATTGGCGGAACCGATATCACCGGAAATGGCATGAAATTCCAAGATGCTTTCCTAAAACACTGTTTATTTGACACCAATTATGTGACAAAAAAAATAGGTTCGCCTCTGGATTTAATCCTTTTTCATGCCAAAGGATCCCCCAAATTAGAACAAGGGAAAGTGGTGATGAGTGCCAGGGCCCAACTCAAAAACATAGAGGATAATTTAAAGGTCATTCAAGCCTACCCCCAATTGAAAAACTTGCCCATTGTGATCGGCGAATCAGATCCAGAAGGTTGCGCAGCTTGCGGCATGGCCACAAGTCCTCAAAATGCCTATCGAAATGGTACGATGTACTCAAGTTATACTGCAGCCACTTTTGCGCGGAAGTATGAATTAGCGAAAAAATACCATTCCAATTTGTTGGGTGCCGTAACCTGGGCCTTTGAATTTGAAAACCAACCCTGGTTTTATGGCTTCAGGGATTTAGCGACCAATGGAGTAGACAAACCCGTCTTAAATGTATTTCGGATGTTTGGGAAGATGCAAGGCAATTTTGTAGAAGCAACATCCGATCATAGTTATTCGCTGCAAATGGCCTTAGATTCAAGCTTTCGAGGTGCAAAAACAGATATAGGTACAATAGCCACCAAAAATAAAAATACCGCCTCCATCATGGTTTGGAATTACCACGATTTTGATAAAAAGGGGGAGTTTTCAAAAGTTACCTTGGAAATATCAGGCATTAAATCCTCCTCGGCCAAACTGACACATTACCGAATCGATGATTTACATAGCAATAGCTACGAAGTTTGGAAAAAAATGGGGTCGCCTAAGGAACCAACGGCCAAACAAATTGCCGAGCTAGAAAAAGCGGGTCAATTAGCCTTAGTGAACCCACCGAAAAAATTAACGATCTCAAAAGGTATATTGAAACTGGATACTGAATTGCCCCGACAAGCTGTCGACCTATTTCAGTTGACCTGGTAATCAGTCCATAGCAATTCCTCGGGAGAATCTGATAACTTCTCCCGAGGATTGCCTTATTTTTTCCGACCTACACCAAATTGGTCCCCAGCTCTAACCGCCTTTCCTTTTTCAAATTGAATTTCTACCACCTTTTCACTGGAAACAGCATTGTGAAATTCGTCTTCTAAATTCAATAAAACCTTTCGCGTCCGCACGTCTACCACCTCACCACTAGAAGGATAGGCATATTTTCCATCCATACTGAAGGTAATCCACCCCGGCATATCTTTCATGGGAATCGTAGTTAATTGTTGGTATGGCGCGACCGCCGAGAAAATATGCAAACGCATATTAAATCCATCACAAAGCCAAATTTCTTTTTCATCCGGAGTCAAACCTATTCCATGACTTGGGTTTCCATGCCTACGCACGGGACCCTTGTTCCAACCTTCTACCACCAAACTGGCTAATTTTCTACCTGTTTTTAAATCACCCACTTCAAATCCTAGTAAGCTATCCACCGTCACAAAACCTAAAGACTCACCATGATTTACCGTGAAAGGTCGAACATAACCTAAAAATGGACCCACTTTCAAACGTATTTGATGTGTTTTTGTATCTGAAACATACAACCATGGATTTCCAATATCACCCATGTAAACGGAATTTCCAGAGGAGCCATAAACGGTATTATGCGCCCGCTTAAACCCATCGATTTTTTTAATCACATTTCCCGTTTCACAATCAACCACATTCCAGAAATTTTTCTCCAAGGAAGGTAAATACATCGTTTTGCCATCAGGAGAAATAGACATGCGGTCGCAACCTCCTACAAATTGCCGTTCCCAAATCACTTTCTCTGTTGTCAAATCGATGCGCTGCAAAGACTCTAAAGTACTCACGTAAATACTATTTAATGGAATACTGACAGCTATTCCTTTGACATTGGACGGTTTCCCGTTGGGATGCAAGCCTTGTGTCTTAATCCTTTTGACAAATTTATGCCCATGGTCTATATCGAAAACTAATATGCCATGACCTCCATAACCCAAATAATCTCGAATTCCAGGTGCTGCCACATATAAATAGCGATTTGCTTTTGCTTTTTGGTCCACGCCGTGAAAAGCGAAAACCATACTAATCAGTAAACTTAAAATGTATTTCATCGTACAATAGGTTTATTTTAAGGTGTGAGTTAAAAATAAATTAACAAATTTCCAATTTTCAAATTTTGAGATTCCTTATCTTTATACGAAACGTCTAAACCTTTAACATGAATAAGATTTTAGCTACCACTATTTTGGCATGTCTGTGCCAAATTACTTTTGCCCAAGTACATAAAGCTCCGGCATATCCACTCATTGCCCATGATCCTTATTTCAGCATTTGGTCGTTTTCAGACCAAGTAAATACCACTAGCACGAAGCACTGGACCGGGAATGATCAATCAATCGTAGGCTTGATACAAGTGGACAATAAAACATATCAATTTTTAGGCGCTTTACCCTTCCCGATCGAATCCTTAGTTCCTATTGCAGAGAAATCCCAACCGATTGAATGCCTTTATACCGAGGCTGAACCAGGGCAAAATTGGATGAATGAAACTTTTCAAGACGCCTCATGGAAAAACGGAAAATTGCCTTTTGGAAAAGGGACTAATAATAAATGGGCGACATCTTGGCCCACAAAAAATATTTGGGTGAGACGAACATTTCTATACGAGGAGGTCGACATAGAAAAGCTAATCCTCCAATTAAGACATGATGACGATGTCGAAGTTTATTTGAATGGAAATAAAATTTATGATTGCCAAAACTGCAATACTAGAAAAATAAAAAATATTGAATTGGCCCATGAAGTCAAGAAAAACCTAAAAAAAGGAAAAAATGTTTTAGCCTTGCATTGCACCAATTTAAGAGGAAATGCTTGGCTTGACGCCGGATTTGCCAAGCAAAAAAATGCCAAACAATTAACATTAGCGAAGCAATTATCCGTGGAAATTACCGCCACACAAACTAAATACCAATTTGCCTGTGGGGCAGTTAAATTAAACCTAACCTTCACATCTCCTTTAATTGCATCAAATCTGGATTTAATGAGTAGGCCTGTTTCCTACGTAGATTTTGATGTAAAATCCTCTGATGGTAAAACACATGAAACCGCAATTACTTTTGGGCTAGCCGCAGATATTGCTCGAAATGAATCAAACCAAGTTTTAGAAACAAGCGCAGGTTCGAAAGGTTCCTTAAAATACTTGAAAACAGGAGTGAAAGATCAACAAATTTTAGGTCGAAAAGGAGATGATGTAAGGATTGATTGGGGATATGGGTATTTAGCTAGCGCGAATCCTGCGCATACCCTAGGAATTAAATCTTTAGCTGACTTAATCAATTTAAGTGAAGGGAATTCAAATGAAAAAAATACTGCAGACCCTGATCTATATTTAACATCACAGTGGAAAGGGAAGGTTGGGCCAAACTCAAAAAAATCAACCATCATGCTCGCGTATGACGACTTATATTCCATTCAGTATTTTACCAAAAACCTCAAAGCTTGGTGGATTAAAAAGCATCAAAATATCGAGAATTTACTACAAACATCGGCAAAAGAACACGATCAAATTTGGCAAATCTGTCAAAATTTTGACAAAAAAATATTTCAAGATGCTCTAAATTCAGGTGGAAAGGAATATGCCGAAATATGTGTAGCCGCTTACAGGCAATCATTGGCCGCCCATAAATTAGTTCGAGGGGAAAATGATGAGGTACTTTTCCCGCAAAAAGAAAATTTTAGCAATGGATCTATTTGGACTGTGGATGTAACCTACCCATCTGCGCCACTCAGTTTGCTTTACAATACCGCATTATTAAAAGGGATGGTGGAACCACTCATGTATTATAGCGAAAGTGGGCAATGGAAAAAACCCTTCCCTGCGCATGACATAGGCACCTATCCGATTGCCAATGGCCAAACTTATCCAGAAGATATGCCTGTGGAGGAAGCGGGAAACATGGTAATATTATCCGCTGCCATTTGCAAAGAAGATGGCAACGCACAATTTGCCAAAAAACATTGGGAGACGCTGACTCGTTGGGTTACCTTTTTGGTTAAAGATGGGTTGGATCCGGTAAACCAATTATGTACCGATGATTTTGCGGGACATTTGGAGCGAAATGCCAACTTATCACTAAAAGCAATTAATGGAATCGGAGCTTATGCGCAAATGGCTAGAAATTTAGGATTAAAATCCACTGCTGATTCGATGCAAGCCATCGCAAAAGACTATGTCATTAAATGGATGAAAATGGCGGATGAGGGGGATCATTATGCCCTTACATTCAATAAAAATAATACGTGGAGTCAGAAATACAATTTAGTTTGGGACAAGTTATTAGGCCTTAATTTATTTCCAAAAAGCGTGTATGAAAAAGAAATAGCCTACTATTTAACGAAGCAAAATGCGTTCGGTCTACCATTAGATAGCCGCAAGACGTATACAAAAAGTGACTGGATAATGTGGACAGCTACTTTGGCCGACAAGCCAAAAGATTTTCAATCCTTTGTACATCCGATTTACAAATTCATGAAGGAAAGTTCTAGCAGGGTTCCCTTCAGCGATTGGCATGAAACTACGACAGGAGCGCAGGTAGGCTTTCAAGCGAGAAGCGTAGTGGGCGGATATTTCATCAAATCCTTGGAAAAACATTGGGCCAAAAAGAAGTAATTATGGGGTCATAAAGACCCAATTTACTTCTTTTAAATATCCCATAGGCGCTTGAGCAGGTTG
>CANHXO010000015.1 GCA_947464595.1 Cytophagaceae bacterium | reverse complement strand
CCAATATTGCTGCTTGGGATAATATTCACAAATTTGCCATTCTGAATATTTTTCTATCAATATTACTTATTGGGTACAAAATAAAAGCGGATAACAAAAATCAAAAACTCATTTTAGCAGGTACATTCTTTAGCTTGGTTTGCTCGATACCTGCTGACATCGATTTATTTCAAAATAGATCTTCAATGCATTTTTATCATTTAATTAGACCCAATGATTTTTCAAAAGATATTGTAACCTATTTAATTCAAGAAAAAGAGAAGAAAAAATTGTTTGGTTTTAGGCATGATGCTGAACAAAAATGCAGTGAAGATGGGTTTTCTTCCATAGCTCAATATGCTGGTATTCCTTATGCGAACGGCTATTTCCCTGAAGTGTTTCTGTTATCTTCAAAACTTGAAAAAAAGTATTTGATGACAAATGAATGGTGGAAGTCAAATAATTCATTCGCTTCTCAAATAATTTCCCTAAAGCCAGGCGAATTTATTCTAATGAAAAATAACGATCGCGTTGAATTTGTTGCAAAGCTAAACTCTGCTATGATTGAATTTCATCCCAAACAGCTTATCGAATTCAAAAATTTTAGTTTATTCAAATCTAAAGAATAAATATGACTCCAGCGCGCATCCTACTTTTTGATACGATTACAGACGGTCATCACCCGGATTATTTGATCCATTTAATTGGATTTTATAGTGGAAATAAGGAGGTCGAGTTATTTGTTGCAACGGGCGAATCATTCCAATCGCAATTTGAAGCAAGACAGAAAGCGGAGGATAACGAATGGGGTGATAATGTAACATTTTTGGGTATTCCAACAGAAAAAATTGCTTCCATCCATTCAAAATCAATTTATTTACGGTCAATCATTGAATGGAATTTGCTCGTTGAAACAGCAAAAGCAATGAATGCAGATCATGCTTTATTGATGTATGTCGATTATTTCCAAATGGGAATATTGATCGGGAAAAAATCGCCATGTCCGGTATCAGCTATTTATTTTCGGCCCAACTTTTCAATCAATGATCATGGAATTTATCCATGTATTAAAAAGTGGATGCTTTCAAAAGTCTTAAAAAGCGGACAAATTCAAAATTTATTTTGCTTAGTTCATGCCTTAGTTCCTTACATGAAAGAGCAAAAAACAAAGACCACTATTATTCCAATCTGTGATCCAATCAAACAGTTTCAAGTATCTAATTTAGAGATCACGGAGTTTAGGAATACATACAAAATCCCAACAGATAAAAAGATTTTTTTAAACTTTGGATACCTGGATGATCGAAAAGGAATGGAGATTTTCATCGATGCTTGCGCAACTTTACGTCCTGATGCCCTTTCCTCTATTTGTCTTTTATTGGCTGGTCCCGTCCCTGAATATTATGAGAAAATACTCGAGGCTAAAATAGCCTTAGTTCCTGGGCTCGAAGTTATTCGTTGCTATGGGTATTTGCCGGCACGTGAAGTTCAAATTTGTTTTGAGATCAGTGATGTTGTGCTAATCTTATATCAAGACTTCCTCAATATGAGTTCGGTTTTGATTCGGGCCGCGATGGCAAACAAACCGTCTTTTGCGACTAATACAGGAATGATAGGTTCTTTAGTTTCTATCAATCATATGGGAATCACGATGGATGCTACTTCGACGAGTGCGGTAGCCCATGAATTAGCCCATGTGATTGACAAGGGTATTTCCTATTCTGCAGAAAATTTAAAGCGGCTTGCAGAAGAAAATACGCTAAGCTCTTTTTTATCTACCATCGACCAGGCCATTCGCTAGAGGGGAATGTATTGAATGTGATTTTTCAAGCTTTTCAAAAGACTTTTGGTACGTTCAGGTCTTGCATCCGTGATAAATACTTGGCCAAAATGATCCTGGGCCATCATTTCAATTAATCGCTGAATCCTTCGATCATCCAATTTATCAAAAATATCATCTAATAACAGCAAGGGTTTTCTTGGTTTTGCTGCGACAAGTGCATCAAATTGGGCCAATTTCATGGCCACCACAAAGCTTTTTTGTTGGCCCTGTGAACCGAATTTTTTTAAGGGAAATCCATTGATTTCAAAAGCAAATTCATCCCGATGAATTCCGATCGTACTTCGCTGTGCTGCTAAATCTTGTTGTTCGGCGGCTTTCAATGTAACATCAAATTCACCTGAAATAAAAGTAGATTCTAAAAAGATGTTTACTTGTTCTCGGTCATCCGACAATGCCGAATAATGCATTTGGAATCGGGGTAAAAAATCGGCCAAAAAGGTTATTCTTGCTTGGTGAATTTGCTCCCCCAAAAGAACCATGGGTTCATGGTAAATAGCTAATTGCAAAGGGTCTACTTGGCCTCTTTCTGCAAATTGCTTTAACAATACATTCCTTTGTTGGACCACCCGATTATACTTCAATAAGTTCTCTAAAAATCCTCGGTCCAATTGCGACATCATCCCATCAAAAAACCTCCTTCTCTCTTCACTCCCTTCTCGGACCAAATCAGTGTCATGCGGATCCATTAATACAATCGGGAAATTTCCAATATGATCCGCCAATCGTGTATACGGTTTTTGATCTCTCAATAATGATTTTTTATGCCCCCGCTGAACAGCGCACGTAATTTGCGTTTCGCTTTCAGGAATTCCCGATTCCAAATGCTTTTGGTAGATAAAACTACCCTGAACCATAAAAAAGTCCTGCTCATGTTGTATGCAAAGTGGATCGGCTATTCCACGGGCACTTTTGGTCATGGACAAAAAATGGATGGCGTCCAAAAGATTCGTTTTCCCAATCCCATTTTCGCCCACAATGCAATTTATTTCTGGAATGAAGTCAAATTGAGCCTCCTCATAGGATTTAAATTGTTTGACCTGTAAAGATTTTAGGTACATGAATGAGGATAAAATGGCTTAAACATGTAAAAATAAAGAATTTAATGTGATTTTTTTGAAGGAATCAAGGGAATTTGAAGCAATTTTTGGCAGCTACGTTGTTTTGTTTTAATTTCGCATGATTAATAGGACTCGGTATTTTCCAACAGCCCTATTTTAAATGAGACAATATTCGATGGCAAAGAAAGACACACAGGCACCTAAGTATTCTAAAGAGACCTACACCTATTGGTACGAATCAATGCAATTGCAACGCAAATTTGAAGAAAAATGTGGCCAATTGTATGGAATGCAAAAAATCAAAGGTTTTTGTCACTTATATATAGGCCAAGAAGCTTGTTCTTCTGGGTCAAAATCAGCCCTAAAAGAAGGAGATAAATACATCACTGCTTACCGTGACCATGGTATCCCATTAGCTTTGGGTACATCGCCCAACGTCATTATGGCGGAGCTTTATGGTAAAATTACTGGAGCGTCCAAAGGCAAAGGAGGTTCGATGCATATTTTCGATAAAAGCGTAGGATTTGTAGGCGGGCACGGAATTGTAGGGGCACAGATACCTTTAGGAGCTGGATTAGCTTTTGCAGAGAAATATAAAAAAACAGGAAACCTTTCGGTTTGTTATTTTGGGGATGGTGCGGTTCGTCAAGGAGCCTTGCACGAAACCTTTAATATGGCAATGTTGTGGAAATTGCCGGTGATTTTTGTGGTTGAAAATAATGGATATGCGATGGGAACTTCCGTTTCCAGAACGTCTAATGTAACTGATTTGTATACGATTGGTGAAGCATATGATATGCCATCTGAACCGGTTGATGCCATGAATGTTGAGTTAGTTCATGAAGCTGTATCAAGGGCAGCTGCTCGCGCACGCGCCGGAGAAGGACCTACTTTTTTAGAGTTTAGAACTTACCGTTACCGGGGTCATTCGATGTCTGATCCACAAAAATACCGTTCAAAAGACGAAGTAGAATCCTATAAAGATCGCGACCCCATCGAGCAAGTAAAACATACCATCTTGACCAATAATATTTTATCCCAAGCGGATTTAGATAAAATTGACGAAAAAATTAAGATTCTTGTTCAAGAGTCAGTGGACTTTGCCGAAGCATCCCCGTTCCCTGACAAATCAGAGGCTTATAAGGACGTTTACGTAGAAGAGAATTATCCTTTTATTGAGGAATAAATAGACCGTAAGGTAAAAGAATCATGCAATGGGTTAGGGCTAAAATCTTAACCCATTTTATGTTAACACCATTTTTTCGATAGCCTTCATCTCATCTCTTAATTTGGCCGCTAATGGGAAATCTAATTCTCGAGCAGCTTTCTCCATTTCCTTGCGGACGGATTCCAATTGCTTATTTAATTCTTTTTTAGACATATACTGCAGCAATGGATCAGCCACTTGTAAATGCTCCTCTGGTTTAAGGCCATATGATTTGGTCGGCTTTGCCATCCGATCTGCAATGGATGTTTGCTCCATAATTTCTTCATGACTTCGCCAAATTGTTTTTGGTGTAATCCCATGCGCTTCATTATAAGCCATTTGGATCGCCCTTCTTCGATTCGTTTCTGAAATAGCATTCGTCATGGAACCCGTCATTCGATCTGCATACATAATGACTTTCCCATTTTCATTTCGAGCAGCCCGACCAATCGTCTGAATTAAGGATCTAATGTCGCGCAAGAACCCTTCTTTGTCGGCATCCATGATAGCCACTAAAGACACTTCAGGTAAATCCAAGCCCTCGCGGAGCAAGTTGACCCCCACCAATACATCAAATACCCCCAATCTTAATTCTCTCAGTATCTCCACACGCTCAAGTGATTTGATTTCTGAATGAATGTAACGGCATTTAATTCCTACACGGTCTAAGTATTTTGACAATTCCTCAGCCATCCGTTTCGTTAATGTGGTAATCAAAACACGTTCCTCGCTTTTTATACGGCCATAAATTTCATCCAGTAGATCATCTATTTGATTTTTTGTGGGCCTCACCTCAATTAAAGGATCCAAAAGTCCCGTAGGTCGAATTACCTGCTCGACCACCACACCCTCTGAGCGTCTTAACTCGTAATCAGACGGGGTGGCAGAAACAAATATGGTCTGACCGATGACATCTTCAAACTCTTGGAAAGTTAAAGGCCGATTATCCATGGCCGATGGCAATCTGAAGCCATATTCGACTAATGATTCCTTGCGCGAGCGATCTCCGCCCCACATGGCTCTAATCTGTGGCATCGTGGCATGACTTTCGTCCACGACCATCAAGAAATCATCAGGGAAAAAGTCTAACAAGCAAAAAGGTCTTTGCCCCGGTTTTCTCTGATCAAAATAACGGGAGTAATTTTCGATGCCAGAGCAATAACCCAGTTCGCGCATCATCTCTAAATCGAACTCCGTTCGTTGCTTGATTCGCTCCGCTTCAGTTAGTCGGCCCTCCTTTCCAAAATAGGAAATCTGCTTGACCAAATCTTCTTGAATAAATGAAATGGCTTGATTCAAAGTCTCCCTTCCCGTCACAAATAAATTGGCAGGAAATATAGCAATCATCGTTTCTGTGGAAATTTTCTTTCCAGTCCATGGGTCAATCCGATGAATTTGCTCGATCTCATCGCCAAAAAATATAATGCGGTATCCAAAATCAGCATAAGCTAAAAAGATATCGACCGTATCCCCTTTTACTCTAAAAGTTCCTCTTAAAAATTCTCCTTCAGTTCGGGCATATAAAATTTCCACTAAGCGAAACAAAAACTGATTGCGGGAAATCACTTCCCCTACGCCAATGCGCAAAATGGAATTTCGGTATTCATCCGGGTTCCCCATGCCGTAAATACAGGAAACGGAGGCCACCACGATGATATCTCTACGGCCCGACATCAATGATGAGGTGGTGGCGAGCCTTAACTTTTCAATTTCTTGATTGATCGATAAATCTTTTTCGATATAAGTTCCCGTGGAAGCGATAAAAGCTTCAGGTTGGTAATAGTCATAATACGAGATAAAATACTCGACTGCATTTTCAGGAAAAAAAGACTTGAATTCTCCATATAATTGCGCTGCCAAAGTTTTATTATGACTTAAAATTAAGGTAGGTCTGTTGATTTGCTGAATCACATTCGCAATCGTAAACGTTTTTCCTGAACCGGTGACGCCTAGCAGTGTTTGCGCCTGTTCATTATTAGAGACCCCTTCTACCAGTTGACGTATCGCAGAAGGTTGATCGCCCGTTGGACTATAAGCAGAAGTGAGTTTGAAATCCATGGAAAAATATTTGACGTTAAATTACGGAATTAAATTTTGTTGGGATAGGGAATCACTATGATTCTATTTATTTTTGATTCCAAATAAACCAACATGACGAAAAGATTTTTTTTGACGGCAGGGGCTTTTATCTGCCTGTCATTGGCATGTAAATCTGCAGATGGGAAAATTTTATTGGGCCAACAAACCATTCAAAATCCCAGGTTGCCAGCTACCAAAGTTTATACTTTCACAGCGACTCCTATTTGGGCCGATGAATTTGATACACCAGGGTTACCAGACCCCAAAATTTGGTCCTATGATGTAGGTGGTTCTGGTTGGGGCAACAACGAACTACAATATTATACAGAGGAGGACAAGGATAATGTACATATCGAAAATGGTTTGCTGACGATTGAAGCCAGGAAAGAAAATTTTGGAGGAAAGAATTATACCTCAGCGCGCATGGTTACGAAAGGAAAAAAAGATTTTTTATATGGCAAAGTAGAGGTTCGTGCTAAGGTTCCCGTGGGCCGTGGCAACTGGCCAGCGATATGGACCTTAGCCAGTCAATCTGACTATGGCAGACAGTATTGGCCAGATAATGGCGAGATTGATGTAATGGAACATGTAGGTTTTAATCCGGCAGTCATGCATTTTTCAGTTCATACGAAAGCGTTTAATCATGTGATCGGAACTCAGAAAACGTCACAGACCCAAGTGAATGATTTTGATACCGCATTTCACGTGTATTCCATTGAGTGGACTCCCAAAACGATCCAGACTTTTATAGATGGCAAACCCTATTTTTATTTTGAAAATTCGGGCAAAGGTTGGGAAGAGTGGCCATTTGACAAGAAACAACACCTCTTACTAAACTTGGCAGTTGGCGGAAACTGGGGAGGCCAAAAGGGCGTTGATGATTCAATATTCCCCAACAAATTTGTGATAGATTATGTACGCGTTTACGGCTTAAATCCTTAATTTATGAGATACCCACAGGCGGCTGAGGCCTTTGATCGATTGCTATGTATGATGGATGATTTGAGGGAAAAATGCCCTTGGGATCGAAAACAAACCATGGATTCTTTGCGTCATTTGACGATTGAGGAAACCTATGAATTATCGGAAGCGGTACTCCAAGGGGACTTAAATGAAGTCAAGAAAGAGGTAGGGGACTTATTTTTACATTTGGTTTTTTACGCCAAAATTGGTTCTGAGCAGGGAGCTTTTGATGTGACAGATTCGTTGAATTCCTTGTGTGAAAAGTTGATTTCCCGTCATCCACATATTTATGGAGATGTGGTCGCTGAAACCGAAGAGCAGGTGAAGGCTAATTGGGAAACCTTAAAATTAAAGGAAGGAAACAAGTCGGTTTTAGGAGGTGTTCCAAATTCCTTGCCGGCCTTAGTTAAGGCGATGCGAATTCAAGAAAAAGCTCGAGGGGCGGGTTTTGATTGGGAAGAAAAAGAACAGGTATGGGGGAAAGTAGAGGAGGAAATGAGTGAGTTTAAGGAGACGTTTGTGGGGAAAGATTTAACAGAGAGCGATCGAAATGATGCGGAAGGGGAATTGGGAGATTTGATTTTTAGCTTGGTTAATTTTGCCCGATTTATTGATTTGAATCCTGAAACAGCAGTCGAGCGGACTAATCGAAAATTCATTAAACGATTCGAGCATCTTGAAAAGAGAGCAGAAGAATCAGGGAAGGCTTTATCCGAAATGACCTTAGCGGAAATGGACGTATACTGGGAGGAGGCAAAAAAATTATAAAATGGGTTTATTAGCCATGTAAATACCTAATAAACCCACTATTGGATTATTGAACAAAGAATCTATAATTCGTTTTGGTCGTATAGTGATTTCCAGGACGTAACACGGTGCTCGGGAAATTTGCTTGGTTAGGTGAATCTGGGAAGTGTTGGGTCTCCAAACAAAAACCTGTCCTCTTACCATAAACAGCTCCATTCTTTCCTTTTAAGCGCCCATCTAGAAAGTTGGCCGTGTAAAACTGTACACCAGGCTCGGTTGTCGATGCCTCTAAAGAACGTCCAGATACAGGATCGTGTGCAATGGCGACCACTGCAAATTTTCCCAAGGGTTTATCAAAAGCAAAGCAATGGTCATAACCACCCCCTCGTTTTATTTGCTCATTTTCCGTTTGGTCAATTCTACTGCCTATTACTTGAGGGCTTAAAAAATCGAAGGGGGTTCCCGCTACAGGGATTAAATCTCCCGTCGGGATTAATTGGGCATCCACGGCAACAAGCTTTGGAGCATTTAATTGCATGGTATGTTCCAAAATATTTCTTTTGACATTTCCACTCAAGTTAAAATAACTATGGTTGCAAAGGTTGATTATCGTGGCTTTATCCGTAGTTGCCGAAAACTCGATTGACAATTCATTTTTAGCGGTTAAAATATAAGACAAATGAACTGTTAGGTTTCCTGGGAATCCTTCTTCCATATCTTTTGAAATATATTTTAAAACTAATTTGGGGCCTTCTGCCGTTTCTCCGGATGAAATCACTTGCCAAACTTTTTTATCAAATCCCTTTAAGCCACCATGCAAGGCATTCCCATTGTTGGTAGCAGGTAATTGATAGCCAACACCATCCAGGGTAAATTTCCCTTTGGCTATTCTATTTCCATAACGGCCAACGGTCGCGCCAAAAAATGGAGAGTCTTTGATGTATTCATCTAATGTTTCAAAACCTAATACCACATCTTCCACCGTTCCATTTTTGTCTGGAGTTAAAATTTTAGTGATGATTCCTCCGTATGTCATGATTTGAACTTCCATTCCGGAAGCATTTCTCATGGTGTAAAGCGTAACGGACTCCCCTGAAGGAGTTTGGCCGAAGGATTTGGACGAAATGGATGCCATGGGTTTATTTGAATTTTGTGAAAAACTAAAAAAAGGTAAATGTGTTAGGGCAATTAATATACCCCAAAGAGTCAATTTTTTCATATTTCATAGGTCTTAAGAATTCGAATTTAAAGAAATTCATTGAATATGAAATATTTTTATTTATCTTTGCACCCCGATTTAAAATTTAAATATTCACTTAAGTTCAGCATGTTAGCCCAGCATGTTGATGTAACAAGGGCAAAAATTTATGTCAAAACAACCAAAAGATTTCGACTGGGATTTAGTTGAAGGTAAAGGATTCGGTGGCAGTTATGCGGCTGATGTAAAAGAAAAAATGGAGGCTGCTATTGAGGCAACCTTAAATTCGGTGACTGAAAAAGAGGTAGTGAAGGGGGTAGTCGTGAGCAAAACAGACCGTGAAGTAATTATCAACATTGGATTTAAATCTGATGGTTTAGTATCTGCTTCTGAATTCCGCGATATGCCGGATTTGAAGGCTGGAGATGAAGTGGAAGTATACATTGAAAACCAAGAAGATGCGAATGGACAGTTAACATTGTCTCGCAAATTGGCTAAGGTGATGAGTGCTTGGACGAACATTGAGAAGGCTTTGGAAGAGGATGTAATCATCAATGGTTTTGTTAAGCGCCGTACAAAAGGTGGTTTAATTGTCGATATTTTTGGAATAGAGGCGTTCTTGCCAGGTTCTCAAATTGATGTTAAGCCTATCCGTGACTTTGATATTTTTGTAGGTAAAAATATGGAGGTTAAGGTTGTTAAGATTAATCATACAAATGACAACGTAGTTGTTTCGCATAAGGTATTAATTGAAAAAGATCTTGAAGCTCAACGTCAGACTATTTTGACGAATTTAGATAAGGGTCAAGTATTAGAAGGGGTCATCAAAAACATGACTAATTTCGGTGTGTTCATCGATTTAGGGGGTGTTGATGGTTTACTTCACATTACTGATATTTCATGGGGCCGCATAAACCATCCACAAGAAGTGTTGAAATTGGATCAAAAAATCCAAGTGGTTGTGTTGGATTTCGATGAAAACAAAAAACGTATCTCTTTAGGTATGAAGCAATTACAAGCGCACCCTTGGGAGGCTTTAGCTGCGGAAACCGAAGTAGGTTCTAAGGTAAAAGGTAAGATTGTTAATGTAGCTGATTACGGTGCATTCTTAGAAGTTCTTCCAGGTGTTGAAGGCTTAATACACGTTTCTGAAATGTCATGGTCTCAACATTTACGTAATCCACAGGATTTCTTGAAAGTGGGCGATGAGATGGAAGCTGTTGTTTTAACCTTAGACCGTGCGGAGCGTAAAATGTCATTAGGCGTTAAGCAATTGACGGAAGATCCTTGGAACAAAACAGATTTATTGGCTAAATATGCGATAGGTACTAAGCATAAAGGAACTGTTCGTAATCTTACCAACTTTGGTTTATTCCTTGAATTAGAAGAAGGTATTGACGGATTAGTTCACGTGTCTGATTTATCTTGGACAAAGAAAATCAAGCATCCATCTGAATTTGTTAAGGTGGGAGATGCTTTAGATGTAATTGTTATTGAATTAGATGCGGAAAATCGCCGTTTAGCTTTAGGACATAAGCAATTAGAAGAAAACCCTTGGGATACTTTTGAAAGTGTATTTACTTTAGGATCTGTTCAAAAAGCAACGATTATTTCGAAGACAGACAAAATGGCTGTATTAGAATTGCCATACGGAATTGAAGGTTTAGCGCCTTTGAAGCAATTGGTTAAAGCTGATGAGTCTGTGGCTGAAGTAGGTGAGGCTTTGGATTTTGTCGTGATTGAATTCCAAAAAGAAGATCGCAAGATTATCCTTTCTCACACAAGAACGTTTACAGAAGCAACGGCAGAAGAGGTAGCAGCAGCTACAGCGAAGCCAGAGAAGAAGAAGACAACGAAAGCAGCGGCTGACAAACCAGCAGCGGCAACAGCTGAGAAATCGACTATGGGTGATATCGGTGCTTTATCTGCTTTGAAAGAGCAGATGGAAGGTGCTGAAAGAGCTCAAGCAATTAAAAAATTAGAGAAAAAATCTAAGAAAGCTGAGTAGTCTTTTAACATACTGATTTTAAAAAGGGGAAGCGAGAGCTTCCCCTTTTTTGTTGATGACCTCAGGCAGACATCAAAAATAAATCTAATTCAATTTGCTTTTTGCTGATTTTTTTTCAATTTTACTAAATCATGTGGTTTTATTAATATGCCGAAATGCGATTTATAAAGTCATCTTATCCGATTTAACTAACCTAAATAACGATTATTATGAGTAATGATTCAAGGCGAAACTTCATCAAAAATGCATCAGTTGCCGCCGCAAGTTTTTACATTGTCCCTCGTCACGTGTTGGGCAAAGGGTTTACAGCCCCTTCCGATAAATTAAATATCATGGGAATCGGTGCCGGAGGAAAGGGATACAGCGATATCATGAGCTCGTTTAATAAAGGAGCGGAAAACATCGTAGCCTTGGTGGATGTCGATGATCGCCAATCAGTAAAAGCCCGCAAGGAGCTTCCAAACGCTAAATATTACAAAGATTTCCGAAAAGCATTAGAGACCGAAGGAAATAATGTGGATGCTGTTATCGTATCAACACCTGATCATACTCATACGACCATCGCTATGGCCGCTATGAATCGTGGCAAGCACGTATATGTGCAAAAGCCTTTGACTCATGATATTTTTGAAGCCAGAATGATGACTGAAAAAGCCCGTGAAATGAAGGTGGTGACTCAAATGGGAAATCAAGGTTCTTCGGGAGATGGTGTACGCCAAATGATGGAATGGTTTGATGCTGGAGTGATTGGCAAAGTTCATACGGTACAAGTTTGGACAAACAGACCTGTTTGGCCTCAGGGAATTACTTATCCAGCCGCGGGTTCTCCAGCCCCTCAAGAATTAGATTGGGACCTTTGGTTAGGGCCAGCTAAATATAGAGAATACAATCCAGCCCTATTGCCATTTAAGTGGAGAGGTTGGTGGGATTATGGTACCGGTGCACTGGGAGATATGGGTTGCCACCTATTAGATCCTCCATTTAAGGTGTTGGGAATTCGCGATGCCTTAACGGTTGAGTGTTCTGTAGGATCTGTATTTTTGCAAGATTGGGTGCCTGAGTGGATTCCAGAAGGATGTCCACCGTCATCTATCACAACTTTGCGTTATGCGGCTTCAGCTCGAAATAAATCGGCGGTTACGTTGACTTGGTTTGACGGAGGTCTTCGTGCCCCACATCCAGAAGGTATCCCTGCGAGTGAAGTAATTGGCGATCCAGATGGAACCAATGGCGTAATTTTAATTGGAACCAAAGGCATTATGACTTGCGGTACCTATGGAATGTATCCTAAGGTTTTCAAAAATGGAAAGCAAGTACCGGAAGCAGAGTTGCCAAGTAAAATTACCTATGCTCGTGTGGCCAATGGACCTGCAGGTCACCAAACACAATGGGTTGAGGCTTGTAAAGCAGGATTTGGTAAAATGGAAGTGAGTTCAGGATTTGATTATTCAGGACCTTTTACAGAATCTGTTTTAATGGGAAATATTGCTATTCGTGCCTATATGCTTCGTGAAGGAGACGGCAGGACGTCTAAATACATTGGTCGTCAGCAGCTAGACTGGGATGCGGCTAATATGAGAATTACGAATTTCGAAGCGGCAAATCAATTCGTTAAGCGCGAATATCGTGCCGGTTGGAAACTAGACGAGAAGAAATAATTAATTATAACATTTTATTTGTGCCGAAAAGACGGGAATGATTTCCCGTCTTTTTATTTTTGTAAAAATATAAACACCATGCTGCCAACATTCACAAGTAATTTACCCAGCCAAGACGTTTTTGCGCAAGTAGAAACTTACCTATCTGAAGCAGGATATCAAGTGATTTCTAAAGATTTTACGAGACCTTGGGGCGGTTTTTTTGTCTTGGACGAAGTGCAGGCATCCAAATTTGCAGCTCAATTTTTTCCTAATTTGAGCATAGAAAGCATTCAGATCACCCAAAAATTAAGCCCCAAGTTTTTGATTGTAGCCCCCAAAAAACGCCTCTCTTGGCAATACCATTTTAGGAGAGCAGAAATCTGGACCGTTATTTCAGGCCCCGTAGGGATTGCCATTTCTGACACAGATGAACAAGGACCTGTGGGAACATATGATTCTGGAGATTTTGTTGAGCTCCAACAAGGCGAAAGACATCGATTAATCGGATTAGATGGCTGGGGAGTGGTGGCTGAAATTTGGCAACATACCGATGTGAACCTTCCATCGGATGAATCAGATATCGTCCGTTTGCAAGATGATTTCGGCCGTTAGACCAAAGTAATCTTTGGCTAATCTAAAAATAATACAAGAAAACTTTGTAGTCTTCAAAAGTTTCCATAGTTTTGCAGTTCCATTATCCATAGAGTTTAGCAAATGAAATCGCGTATTTTAGAAAAAGGAGCTGAATTATATTTTCGTTACGGAGTCAAGACCGTAACGATGGATGATATTGCTACTGAATTGGGGATTTCGAAAAAAACGATATATCAACATTTTCCTGATAAGGATTCTTTAGTTTTTGAAGTAGTTAAATCCTTCATTGACCAGGACCATGAGAAGTGGAATGAGTTGGATAGACTGTATTCTAATGTGATTGAAAAGATGTTCAAGTCTTTTGAGATGACCAAGGATTTAATTACCAAAATGAATCCTCGTCTCTTGTTTGAAATTCAAAAGTACCATACGAAGGCTTTTCAACTTTTCTTAGAACACGGAGAAAAATGCATTAATGAATACTTGATTGCCGACTTTAAAAAAGGAGCGCAATTTGGATATTTTAGAAGCGACATCGATTTTGAATTTTTAGCGCGTTTACGTATGGCGGAAGTCAATTTGGCCTTCAATCCAGATTTTTATCCCAATAACAAATTGCCCTTGTTTGAAACCCAACTCGTTTTGTTGGATATTTTCATGCGAGGGATTTTAACCGAAAAAGGTTTAACCTTATACACATCTTACAATAACAATTTAAATCTATGATCCGCCTAAGAAATATTTTTGTCGGCTTTTCTTTTTTACTTTCCTTTGGAAGCATGGCGCAGTCCTTTAGCTTAAAAGAAGCGATTGACTATGCCATTATCCATCACGTACAAGTAAAAAATAGCCAAATTGATTTGCAAAACGCCGGAGCCAAAATCAATGAAATTAAGGCAATTGGTTTACCCCAAGTTAATGGTGGTGTTCAATTTGTGAATAATCTGATTTTGCAACGTGTATTTATCCCTGCCAGAATTTTTAATCCAACAGCGCCTGAGGGGGAGTTAATAGCTGCAAAATTTGGCGTGGAGAATTCGGGATTTGCTAACATTTCGATGAGCCAATTAGTTTTTGATGGCACTTATTTGTTAGGGCTTAAAGCATCCCAAGTATACAAGGATCTTTCGGTGAAGGGATTGACCCAATCCAAGCAGCAAGTAGCGGAAAATGTCACAAAAGCGTATTATGGAATTTTAGTGAATGACAAGCGCATGCAATTATTGCAAGTAAATGTTAGTCGGTTGGATTCCCTTTTAAAAGAAACAAGGGCCTTAAATGCGCAAGGATTTGTGGAAAAGATTGATGTTCAGCGTTTGGATGTTCAAGCTAATAATTTGAAAACAGAACTTGAGAATGTGTATCGTTTACAAGAAATGTCGTATTCGCTTTTGAAGTTTCAAATGGGCTATCCGATGGAAGAGCCGATTCGTTTAAGTGTGACATTGGAGCAAATTGAATTACAAAACAATTTAAATGATTTGGCTGGGCCCTTTAATTATGCCAACCGGATTGAATATTCGATCTTGAAAACGCAAGAAAGTCTGGCGGAATTGGATTTGAAAAGCATTAAAGCGGGATATCTTCCAAGGCTTTTATTAAATGCAAATTATGGATACAATGCGGGGGCTAATGCTTTTGGTGATTTATTAACCAAGCAATGGTTTGACAATGCAGCCATCTCAGTATCGCTTCAAATTCCCATTTTTGACGGAAATTCAAAAAAATATAAAGCGGTTCAGTCAGCCAATAACCTTCAGAAAGTTCGCCAAAGCTTTGATTTGTTGAAATCTTCTATTGATTTCCAACGCTCTCAGTCTGTGATTACCTTGAAAAATTCTTTGGAATCGTTGAAGCAACAAAAAGCTAATTTGACGCTTGCTAATGAAATTTCAAGAGTTACGCGTGTGAAATACCAACAAGGTGTCGGTTCAAACCTAGAAGTTCTGAATGCGGAATCTTCAATTAAAGAATCTCAAGCAAATTATTTTACATCATTGTACAATGCCCTCATTGCTAAAGTTGAGCTAGAAAAGGCAAATGGTACTTTATATATTGACTAATAAGAATTTTAACAAACACTCATGAAAAATTTATTCATCCTCCTAAGTGGAATTTTAATGGTTGCTTCTTGCAACAAGTCCGTTGACAAAAAACAAGAATTAGCCGATTTGAAAAATCAAGCTAAAGAAATTAATGCAAAAATTGCCACCTTAGAAAAAGGGATGGGGAAATCGGAAGAAGGCGAAAATGCCAAAGTGATCGCAGTGACCGTCAGTCCAATAAACCCTCAGACTTTCAAGCATTTTGTAGAATCACAAGGCAATGTAATTGCCGAAAACACTGTTTTAGTTAGTCCTCAGACAGGCGGAATGATTGTTTCATTGCCAGTGGTGGTGGGTCAAAATGTTAAAAAAGGCCAACTAATTGCCACCTTAGACAATAACATTTTGAAAGAGTCCATGGAAGAGGTCAAACACCAGTTGGCCCTAGCAAAGACATTATTCGACAAACAAAAAACGCTTTGGGATCAGCAAATTGGTACTGAGGTGCAATTTATAAGTGCAAAATCGAATAAGGAATCTTTAGAAAAACGCCTTATCACCTTGCAAGCCCAATTGGGATTATCAAAAGTAGTGGCTCCTATTTCAGGTACCATTGAACTCGTAAGACAAAAAGCAGGGGAGATGGCTGCTCCAGGTTTACCTATCGTCCAAATTGTCAATTTAGGTAATTTGAAAGTGATGGTTAAAATCGCGGATTCTTACGTAGGTACCGTAAAAATAGGTGATCCCATTGTTATTAAATTTCCAGATATCAACAAGGAGATTTCTGCCCGCATTTCTTTAGTGTCTAAAATGGTCAATCCATTAACGAGGACTTTCGACGTAGAAGCAAAAATTCCGAATGGCAGTGATGTCAAGCCTAACCAATTGGCCGTCATCAACATTAACGACTCGTCTAAATCAAATGCTTTAGTTGTGAGCGAAAACGTTATTCAGAAGACTGAAAAAGGGGATTTGGTGTATGTGGCGGTTGAAGAAAAAGGGAAAAAAATAGCTAAGTCACGCCTCGTTACCATTGGGCTTACTTTTAATGGTCAGGCTGAGATTTTGACGGGCCTACAAAAAGGGGACTTAGTGATTACCCAAGGATTCCAAGAATTAGTGGATGGCCAATCAATTTCTTATTAATTCCAAATAATTCTTAGCATGGAAAAAAATTCAAAAAATGAGCAATTGCCTGAAGGCAAGGGCTTTATATATAATATGATCGGTTGGTTAGGACAAAACCGAACCACTGTTTATATTTTTACTTTCATCATTTTTGTCGCGGGAATTGGCATTTATTCCAGTCTTCCTAAGGAGCAATTTCCTGATATTGTGGTCCCTCAGATGGTTATTCAAACCGTTTATGCAGGAACGACACCTTCGGATATTGAAAACGTAATCAATAAACCCATTGAAAAGCAGATTAAGTCGATCACAGGGGTTAAACGCGTAAAGTCGAATGCACTTCAGGATATTTCTGTAATTATTGTTGAGTTCAATACGGATGTTTCTGTCCCCATTGCCAAGCAGAGAACGCAGGATGCTGTGGATAAAGCCATCAGTGACCTTCCTAAGGACTTAACTCGGGAGCCTTCAGTGGCGGAGATTAATTTTTCGGAGTTCCCTATCATGAATTTGAATATCGCGGGTGATTATCCGCTTGATAAGCTTAAAAAATATGCAGAGGATTTACAGGATGAGATTGAGGGGATGCCTGAAATTAACCGAGTGGATATTTTAGGGGCCTTGAAAAGGGAGATTCAGGTTAATTTAGATCTGTATAAAATGCAGAGTTATGGTTTGACATTTTATGATATTCAAAGTGCTGTTCAGGGGGAAAATGTGAATATTTCTGGAGGTGATTTAGCCGTTAATGGCGTTCGTCGTTCACTTCGAGTAACCGGCGAATTAAAGTCGGTGGAGCAGTTGGCCAATTTGATGGTGGGATCTTCGACTGGAGCAAGAGTTCGTTTGAAGGATGTGGCGGAGGTAGTGGATAGCTATGAAGAAAAGCAAGATTTTGCTCGATTAAATAATAAATCGGTCATCACTTTAAACGTCATCAAGAGGGGTGGAGCAAACCTTATTGAAGCGGCGGATCGAATTGAAAAAACAATCGAAGAGTTTAAGAAAACAAGATTTCCGAGCGGTTTAGTCGTGACGGTCACGGCGGATTCTTCTGAAAGAACACGTGGGGACCTAGCGGATTTAATCAATACCGTTATTCTTGGATTTTTGTTTGTTGTGATTGTCTTGATGTTCTTCATGGGAGTTCGAGATGCGGTATTTGTGGGCCTTTCAGTCCCGCTATCTGCTTTATTGGCTTTCTTATTTATGCCAAGCTTGGATTTCACTTTAAACACAATCGTATTATTTGGATTTTTGTTAGGCTTAGGAATAGTGGTTGACGATGCGATTGTTGTCATTGAAAATTCCCACAGGCTATTTAATAATTTTAAGAAATTGACTATTGTTGAGGCGGTTAAGTTGGCCGCTTCGGAAGTATTTGTTCCGGTTTTAACAGGTACCTTAACTACGATTTCACCATTTTTACCTTTGCTTTTTTGGCCGGGTATTGTAGGTGAATTCATGAAATATCTGCCTATAACGTTAATTATTACCTTATTCGCTTCTTTATTTGTTGCTTATGTGATGAATCCCGTTTTTGCGATTTCATTTATGAAGCGCCATGATGAGGAGTCTAATGATGTTAAGGCACCCAAATTTGCAGATATCCGTAGAACCGTATTTATCCTCTTGAGTTTGGCTATTTTTGGCTATGTCATTGGCTTTGGTTTAGGGCATTTTGGTTTTGGTAATTTCTTTGTTTTTGCCCTGATCTTGTATGTCTTCAATCATTTTGTCATTACTCCGAAGTGGGTGGTTCCATTCCAAGAAAGGGTATTGCCTAATTTTAAGAATAATTATCGCCGGGTAATTTCATGGGTATTAATGGGCAAGAGACCTATTTATGCAACAATTTGCGCATTTTTATTATTGGTCTTCACTTTTGTTTTAATGGGAATCGTTAAGCCTAAGGTGGTCTTTTTCCCATCGGGAGACCCCGATTACATTTATATCTATTCGAAGAATCCTATCGGCACAGATGCGGTTGTCACAGATTCGATCACCAAAGTGATTGAAAATCGAGTTTTTGCGTTCATTAAAAAAGAAGGCTATGAAAAGGTAGTTAATTCAGTCATTTCAAACGTAGGGAAAAATGCCGGGGATCCGATGAATCCTGATCGGGGTGCCACTCCTCACAAGAGTAAGGTAACGATCGCATTTGAAAAATTGCAGTTACGCGATGGGGTCAAAACAGGTGAGATTTTAAATAAAATTCAAAAAGAATTTTTTACTAATCCTTTACCAGGGGTTGAAATGGCGATTGAAAGGGAGAGTAACGGGCCGCCAACAGGCAAGCCGATTTCGATCGAAATAGCCGGAGATGATTTTACAATTCTTCAAGATTTAGAAAAGAAAGTTCGTCAGTCAATTATTAAGTCGGGGGTTCAAGGGATTCAGGAATTGAAGTCGGACTTAGTGACCAACAAACCTGAAATCATCATTGATGTGAATCGTGAAAAGGCTTCTCGCGAAGGAATTTCTTCTGCGCAAGTGGCTATGGCAATTAGAACGGGCTTATTTGGTAGTGAGATTTCAAAGTTTCGCGATTTAAAAGACGAATATCCGATCCAATTAAGGTTGAAAGGGGATTCTAGGAACCAAATTGAGAAATTGCTTTCGATGAATATTACTTACCGAGATATGAATATGGGTGGATCTTTACGTCAAGTACCTCTAAACTCCATTGCCGGTATTCATTATGCCACTTCATTTAGTCAAATAAATAGAAAAAATCAGGAGCGTGTAATTACCTTAGGCTCTGATGTGGTGCAAGGATACAATGCAAATGAGATTGTAGGTGAACTTACTACTTTATTTGAGACCTTAGATGTACCTCAAGGATATAAAATTAGAATGGGCGGTGAGCAGGAAGATCAAAAGGAAGCTGGAGCATTCTTAGGTGTTGCATTCTTAGCGGCTCTTATTCTGATCTATTTAATTCTTGCGACTCAATTTAATTCTGCGGTTAAACCGCTCATTATTTTTGCAACAATCTTGTTATCCTTGATTGGCGTATTATTAGGTTTTATGGCTTTTGATATGACATTTTCCATTATCATGTCTGGAGTAGGTGTTATCGCCTTAGCTGGTATTGTGGTTAAAAATGGAATTTTGCTGATTGAATTTATCGAGGAGCTAAGGTTCAAGCGTGGCTACGATTTGAAGGAAGCAATCATTGAAGGGGGCGGAATACGTTTGACACCCGTTTTATTGACGGCCTCAGCTGCGGTTTTAGGTTTGATTCCATTAGCATTAGGCTTAAGCATTAACTTTACAACCTTATTTACTGAACTAGATCCACATATTTTTATAGGATCTGATTCTGCTGTTTTCTGGGGAATTTTGGCTTGGACGATTATTTTTGGCCTAACCTTCTCAACGATTTTAACATTAATTATTGTTCCTTGTATGTATTACATATCAGAACGAATTAAGCAGAAATGGGTTAATTAGTGAGTTTATTTGGGTTGTAATACAAAATCCTGCACAAACATTTGTGTGGGATTTTTGTTTTAAATGAAAAGCTATTCTTGGGAAATTTCGTTCTAACGTACCGCTATAGTTTTAGGCTTTGCCAACGGCTAAATTTGGTAAAGCTTGGGAATTTAAATTATCTTAGGGGTACACAAACGGATACACGATGAAGTATTATTTACTATTTTTTTTGTTGCCATTCGCAATGTTTTCACAGGATCGACCTTATGGAAAATTATGGGCTACCCGGTCTCAGGTGATTGCTCAGAATGGAATGGCGGCCACGTCTCATCCTTTATCTACGCAGGCAGCTTTAGATGTTTTGAAGGCTGGTGGCAATGCAATTGACGCGGCAATTGCGGCCAATGCCATGGAAGGTGTTGTCGAACCACATGTGAATGGCATAGGAGGGGATTTATTTGCCATCGTTTGGGATGCAAAAACTAAAAAATTATATGGCCTAAATGGTTCGGGTAGATCACCTAAATCATTGACTTTAGCGGAATTTAAAAAGCGCGGACTCAAGTACATTCCTTCGACAGGTCCTTTGCCAGTCAGTGTTCCAGGCTGTGTGGACGCTTGGTTTGAATTGCATAAAAAATTTGGATCAATGCCGATGAGCAAAGTGCTCGAAAAGGCTGTTTCATACGCTAAAAATGGCTTTCCCGTACATGGTGAATTAGCTTCTGCCTTAACCCGTGTTCAGGCTAATTATGGAAAGTATCCCAATGTGGACAAGCATTATTACCCCAATGGGAAAGTGGCCATGGAAGGAGATATCTTTAAGAATCCCCATTTGGCCAATACCCTAGAGCGACTAGGAAAAGAGGGCAGAGATGTTTTTTATAGAGGTGACATGGCAAAAACCATGGATGCTTTTATGAAAAAAAATGGCGGGTTTTTGAGCTATGAAGATTTAGCTTCTCATACTTCTACATGGATAGACCCTGTCTCTGTTAATTACCGAGGCTATGATGTTTGGGAACTTCCCCCCAATGGCCAAGGAATTGCCGCTCTACAGATGTTGAATATTTTAGAAGGCTATGATTTTTCTAAAATTAAGTTGGGAAGTGCCGAGCATATTCATCTATTTACAGAAGCAAAAAAATTGGTTTTTGAGGATAGAGCTAAATATTATGCGGATATGGACTTCGCTAAAATTCCCGTGAAAAGTCTTATTTCAAAGGAATATGCAGCCGAGAGACGTAAATTAATTAATCCCAACCGAGCTTCTAGACATTTGGATGCTGGAAATCCTGCCTTAAAAGATGGTGATACGATTTATTTGACGGTGGCCGATAAAGACGGAAATATGGTATCGTTAATTCAAAGCAATTATCGGGGCTTTGGTTCTGGAATGATGCCTGATGGCTTAGGTTTTATGTTGCAAGATCGAGGGGAAATGTATAGCTTGAAAGAAGGCGAAAATAATACTTATGCGCCAGGAAAGAGGCCATTCCATACAATTATTCCTGCTTTTATGACCAAAGATGGACAACCAATCATGTCCTTTGGGGTTATGGGGGGCGCATTCCAACCCATGGGACATACTCAAATTGTCATGAACGTGGTTGATTTTGGTATGAACGTCCAAGAAGCGGGAGACTTTCCAAGGATTAATCATGAGGGATCATCAGAGCCTACGGGGGAAACAATGGAGCCAACAGGCGGGACTATTACCCTTGAAAGTGGCTATCCTTATGAAGTAATTCGTGAGCTTTTACAAAAAGGGCACCAAGTAGGTTATATGGCTGGAATTTATGGGGGATACCAATGTATTCGCTATGATCCAATTCGAAAGGTCTATTTTGGAGGTACCGAATCGAGAAAAGACGGTCAAGCAGCAGGATATTAATTTTATGCAAGAATTAAAATTTGCTAACATTTTTACTGGCTCTGAATGGATTCATGATCAGTCTATTGGCATTGAAAATGGAAGGATAAAAAGTATTGCATCCGTTGATGACATCAGCGTTAAAAGTGGTTTTTTATGTGCAGGGTTCATTGACCTTCAGTTGTACGGTGGAGGAGGTAAGCTTTTTTCAAACCAAACAACGGTAGACTGTATTGCGTCTACTTTTGAGGAACATATTAAAACGGGGACAGTTGCATTTCAAATTACCTTAAATTGTTCGCCCAAAAATACCATGACTCGAGCTATTGAAGCTTGTAAAAATTACCAAGGGAAAGGGCTAGTAGGTTTGCATTTAGAAGGACCTTTTTTTAATCCTGTGCGTCGTGGTGCCCATCAAGAAGAATTCGTGCAAAAACCGGACATGGCTCTTGTTGAGTCTTTAATTGCGGAAACGAAAGGCCTTCCTACTTATTTGACAATTGCACCGGAAATGTTTGAATCTGATGTATTAGATCGATTAATCAATAGCCCTATGATGCTCTCCATCGGACATTCTGATGCAAGTTTTGAGCAAGCAAACGCGGCGATCGATCAAGGTATCTCTAGAATTACTCATTTATTTAATGCCATGTCTCAATGGCAAAGTCGGGCATTGGGAATTGTTGGGACGAGTTTTTCCTCTCAGGCTTGGACTAGTATAATTGTTGACGGCCTTCATTGTGATTTCGAATCGGTCAAATTAGCTAAAAAGCTTAAAGGTGATCGCTTATATTTAATTACGGATGCAGTGACCCATGATGTGTCTGGCCCCTATTTTTTCTCTCAAAGGAATGGTCGATTTACCAATGATGCGGGGACTTTATCCGGGTCAAGTTTGACGATGCAACAAGCTGTTCAAAATTGTGTCGAAAAAGTGAATATTCCCCTGGAGGAAGCTTTGCGTATGGCTACAGTTTACCCGGCAAAAGTCGCTAATCTAGAACAAGATTTGGGGAGTATTGAAGTCGGCAAACGTGCTTGTTTTATTCATTTCACAGACGATCTTGAAATAGAACAAGTTTGGTATGATGGCGAACCCTCCTTAAATTAGCGCTATGATCACTTTCCCATCGAAACAACCTTTTGTCGCAACGACCATATTTACCAAAATGTCTCAAATGGCCTCAGATGAAGGGGCTTTAAATTTGGCTCAAGGGTTTCCAAGTTTCGACTGTTCAGAGGCTTTACAAGATTTAGTTAAATTCTATTCCAAAGGACATAATCAGTATGCTCCTATGGCGGGGGTACCTGTTCTTAAAAGTAGCATTGCGGCGAAAACAGAATCTTTTTATGGGGTCTCATTAGATGCCAACACCGAAGTAACGGTTGTTTCTGGGGCCACTGAGGCTATTTTTGCCTCAATCCATTGTTGCGTTTTACCTGGCGACGAGGTCATTATGTTTGATCCGTCCTATGATGCCTATGACCCCATTGTTCGCTTGGCCGGTGGAATTCCAATTCATATTCCATTAAAGGCGTCTAATGGGTATCGGATCGATTGGGATGAATTGGCTCGCCATATTACGCCTAAAACGAAGGCTATTATGGTGAACTCGCCTCATAATCCCACGGGTTCCATTTGGGACCCATCGGATTTGGATGCTTTTGCAAAAGTCGTAAAGGGAACCCAAATACTCATCGTATCAGATGAGGTTTACGAGCATATCGTTTTTGATGGTGCTACACATGCGAGTGTTCTTTTGCATCCCGAGTTAAGGCAAAGAAGTTTTGTTTGTGGCTCTTTTGGTAAAACATTTCATGTGACTGGTTGGAAAATGGGCTATTGTTTAGCGCCTCCTTTTTTAACGGCTGAGTTTAGAAAGTTGCATCAATGGGTTACTTTTTCTAGTGCGACTCCTTTGCAATATGCACTAGCTGAGTATTTGAAAAACCCTGACAATTACCTTGCGTTATCTTCTTTTTATCAAAAAAAGCGCGACTTGTTTGTTCGTTATTTTGTAGGATCCCGCTGGAAAATTTTGCCTAGCCATGGCAGTTTTTTCCAATGCTTAGATTACAGTCAAATCACTGATGAGAAGGATGTGGATCTTGCCGACCGATATACCAAAGAACTGAAAGTCGCTTCAATACCCGTTTCTGTATTTTACGAAAATCCACCAGGAGATAAGATATTAAGGTTTTGTTTTGCCAAAGACGATGCCATGCTGGAAGAAGCTGGTCGAAAATTGGCCGCCTTATAGATATTTTAGGGCTATTTCTTCTCCCAATTGTTCTAAGTAAATGGTTGCGTTTTCCATCGAATCTTTTGCGTTTTTCGCTTTAGATCGTACCGAGTAAACTTCCTTAGAATCAAAAAAGATCGGCAGTTTTTCCGGATCTTCAAAAACACCACAAACGAGAATGGCTTGTTTAAATTGTTTATCGCAACGAGCAATTACTTGTGAAATCAATTTCCCACCCCAGGTTTGTCCATCTATTTTGCCTTCACCCGTAATGACATAATCAGCCTTTTTAACTGCTCGATCAAAATGAATTTTATTTAGTAACCATTCCGCTCCCATGGCAATTTCAGCGTGTAGAAAATAGATGGCTCCCGCTCCTAATCCTCCAGCAGCACCAGCTCCTTTCATCTCGCCAATGATCCCTTTTTCTTTTTGGCCTATTAGCTTTTGCATATTAATTAGACCTTTGTCTAAATATTTAATCATTTCCAGGTTTGCTCCTTTTTGTTTGGCAAATACATGTGCGGCACCTTCTTTTCCGGCTAATGGATTTTGGACGTCGGTGATTACTTTAAACTTTACGCCTTGGATTTTATGTATTAATGGAGTTGGTACGATTGAGTGGATTAGTGGTAAGCTTTCCCCTATTGCCTTTAGTTCTTCTTGGTCTTTGTTTAAAAATTTGAATCCTAAAGCACCTGCCATTCCGATTCCGGCATCATTCGTGGCTGATCCTCCAATCGTTAAAATGATTTCAATGGCTCCTTTTTCGATGGCGTCTAGAATTAGTTCTCCCGTCCCCCAAGTGCTGGTTAAATAAGGATTTCTTTCTTTGGTTTTTAAAAGCTCTATGCCAGAGGCTCTTGACATTTCGATGTAGGCTATTTTTTGGTCCGCCAGCCATAGGTAGTTGGCCTCAATGGGTCTAAACAAGGGATCATTGACCTTTTTTTGAACCCATTCCCCACCATGAATTGTTTTTATAACCTCAAGGGTGCCTTCGCCACCATCCGCTAATGGCATAATCTGAACGATGGATTTTGGTCTTCGCTTTTTAATGCCTTTTTCTAAGGCCTCAGAAACTTGTTGGGCCGTAAGAGAATCTTTAAACTTATCAGGGCAAATTAGAATGTTCATAACATCGAAAATAATGAACAATTTACGGACAATTCTTTACTTTTGTATTCTACATGCGATATATGAAAACGTTCCTGCTCCTATTTTTATCCTCCCTCCTATTTTTTTCTTGCACAAAAAAACCAACTTTAGAGGGATTTGATTTAGCCCTTTTTAAAAGTGACCGGGGTGCTTGCAAGGGAGAGCGGTTGAAGCAGATGGATTGGCTCAAGGCGAATAAAATGACATGGAAAGGTGTCAGTTCGAATGATGTGGAGGATATTTTAGGTAAGCCAGACATCCAGCAATTGGCCGATCGAAATCAAGAATATTACATTTATTTTTTAGAGAAGGGCGAACAATGTGAAAAAATGACAAATCCTTCCCGCGCAAAATCGATGGCATTTCGATTTTCAGCGATTGGTTTAGCGACTGAAATTACCTTTCAAAATGGATTGCCTGATTGATTGAATCTATTTGGTGAATAGGCCAACAAGGCTATTCGTGATTCCAAGGATAAAACTGAAAATTAGCGGAGCAATAAATCCTGTCACATGAAATCCTGTGATGTAATGTGCAACTAAATAGATAAGTCCCACATTGATGACTAAGGAGAACAAACCTAAGGTGATAAATGTGATTGGGAAACTGATTATTTTAAGAACCGGTTTGACAAATGAGTTTAAAAATCCCATCGCCAAGGCTACCCAAAGCGCAACGGTAAATCCATCTACGGTGATTCCCTTGAGATATCTTGGGATGAACATGACCACAATGGCGATTACGATATACCGAATGATGAATCCAATCATATTATTTTTGATGTCTCTCTTGTAATAATTTAATGATTTCTTCCAATCCTATACCTCGGTCTTCTAACAAGACTAATAGGTGAAATAGTAAATCAGCGGCCTCTCCTTTGAACAAATCATCATTTTTCATAAGGGCTTCAATCACTAACTCAACGGCCTCTTCTCCCACTTTTTGGGCAATTTTATGCGTGCCTTTTTGGAACAAAGAGGCAGTATATGATTTTTCAGCGGTCTCACTTTTTCTAGCTCGAATGACATGTTTTAAATAATCAAGCCACGCCGCATTATCTTGATTCGATTCTCCGAAACATGTGTCAGCTCCTGTATGACAAGTGGGTCCCTCTGGATTTGCTTGAATCAAAATCGTGTCTTGATCACAATCAATCATTAGGTCGACAACCTGTAGATAATTTTCAGAGGTTTCCCCCTTCGTCCACAAGCGATTTTTTGATCGGGAAAAAAAAGTAACCCTTTTATCCGCAATCGTTTTAAGATATGCTTCTTCATTCATGTAGCCTAGCATCAACACTTTTTGTGTTTTGGCATCTTGAATGATGGCTGGAATGAGGCCCTTAGAAAAATCAGGTTGTTGGTTCATAACGTAAATAATCTGTGAATTTATTAAATCCGCATGGGAATTCCTTTTTTGGCCAAATAATTCTTTAAAGCATTAATTTCAATTTCTTTGAAGTGAAAGATGCTGGCAGCTAATCCTGCATCTGCTTTTCCCAGCGTAAATACGTCGTAAAAATCTTCCATCGTTCCCGCACCCCCCGAGGCGATGATGGGAATAGATGAGTTTGAAGATATTTCAGCCGTTAATTGATTGGCAAATCCAGCTTTTGTTCCATCCGTGTCCATGGAGGTTAAAAGTATTTCTCCAGCACCTCTTTGCTCGACCTCCTTCGCCCACTCAATGGTTTTAATAGGTGTTATATTTCTTCCTCCATGCGTGTGCACCCAATCAATTCCATCGACAAACCGAGTATCTATGGCTACAATAATGCATTGAGAGCCAAATTGCAGGGCTAATTCGTCAACCAATCCGGGTCGGCGAACGGCTGAAGAATTAATGGAAACCTTGTCCGCACCCGCATGTAATAAAGCCGATACATCCTCAATGGATCCGATTCCTCCTCCCACAGTAAATGGTATATTGACCTGTCGAGCAACTTGTTTGACTAATTCAACTAATGTTTTTCGATTATCAATGGTCGCCGTAATGTCTAAAAAAACCAATTCGTCTGCCCCATTTTCTGCGTAAAACGCCCCTAGCTCAACCGGATCGCCAGCATCACGCAAGTCGACAAAATTAGTCCCCTTGACGGTTCTACCTTCTTTAATATCAAGACAGGGGATGATTCTTTTTGTTAACATAACGAGTTATTTGAAAATGAAGCTAATTCATCTAAGGTGATCCTGCCTTCATAAAAAGCTTTACCCACAATGACCCCGAAAAGATTCATTTCTTTTAGTTTTTTCAAATCTTCCATACTAGCAACCCCACCACTCGCGATGATGTGTAAACTAGGATTTTGAGATTGTATCTTTTCGTATAATTCAAAGCTGGGGCCTTGCAATAAACCGTCTTTGGCCACATCCGTCGAAATGATGAAACGAGCTCCGGCATTTTCATAGTCCGTTAAAAAGTCAAAGATGGAGATGTTGGAATTCTCTTGCCAACCGGAAACCGCAATTTGTTCATGATGGGCATCCGCCCCTACAATGATTTTTTCAGCCCCATATTTTTGGAACCAACCGATCACCATGTCTCTATTTCTAATGGCAATACTTCCTGCTGTTATTTGAGATGCTCCAGCGGAAAAGGCTAAGTCGATCATTTCATCGGATTGAACGCCACCCCCAAAATCGATGTGCAACGAAGTTCCTTTGGCGATTTTCTCAAGAACATGGATATTAACTATTTTTTTTGCCTTCGCCCCATCCAAATCCACTAAGTGTAACCTTTTAATTCCCGCTCCTTCAAATGCCTTGGCTACTTCTAAAGGATCCGAAGAATACACTTTTTTTTGCGCATAATCACCCTGCGTTAAACGAACGCATTGGCCTTCTATTAAATCTATGGCTGGAATGATTTGGAACATAATGGATTATAAATCTAAAAAGTTTTGTATGATTTTTTGACCCACTTTTCCACTGATTTCAGCATGAAATTGTGCGGCAAAAAAATTATCCTTTTGCAACATCGCTGAAAAAGGTTGAATGTAATCGCAAACAGCGGAAGTATCTTGATAAACTGGGGCGTAAAAAGAGTGAACAAAATACACATATTCCCACTCATTTAAGCCTTTCATTAAGTCATTTTCGCCTTGGGCTTTGATGGAATTCCAACCTACATGAGGAATTTTTACCGCATTCGACTGAAATCGTTGAATGTTTACATCAAACACGCCCATACATTCCGTATCGTTTTCTTCCGAATGCTTACATAAAAGTTGCATCCCAATGCAGGTCGCTAATACCGGTTGTTTAAGGGTAGGAATTAATTGGTCCAACCCCTTTTCCTTCAAATAAGCCATCGCTGTACTTGCTTCGCCCACTCCTGGGAAAATCACTTTATCAGCACTTTTAATTATTTTTTCATCATCCGTCCATGTATATTTTGCCCCGATTCTATCCAAAGCATACATGACAGAAGCCACATTACCTGCATTATATTTAATTATTGCAATGTTCATTCGAAGAAATTAAAGCGCAAAATGCGTAGCAAAGGTAGGGAAAAGGGCTTGCATTATGAAAACTGATGTATCTTTGTTGGCCCACATCAATGCTATGCCAATAAACCGTAAAATATTTTTTGAATTTTTATACCTGATTTGGATGGGGGCTTTGCCATTGGTTTCAAGCAGTATTTTGGGGTATTATGCGATTTCAAATCCAAGCTTTTTTCAATCTTTAGAGGGCCTAGAGCTATTTGTTTTTTGGGCTGTAGCGGTATTTATTATGGGGCTTGCTTTTAGCCCAACCACTTTTTTTGCCCTATTTACGGGATATATATGGGGGCTGAATGGAGTATTGCCACTGGTTATCGCATATTCGCTGGCTTCCTTACTGGGTTTCTTTATCGCCAAACAATTGAAAGGCGATTCGATGTTGGCTTTTTTAAAATCAAAATTTAAAATAGCCTCTTTCCTTGATCAAGTACAATCACACTCTTTTTCTTGGGTATTTTTAGCAAGGCTTTCTCCTCTTTTCCCATTTGCTATCACCAATGCCATGATGGCTTTTGTGGGGGTAAATGCTAAAAAATTCTTTTTTGCTGGGACATTGGGGATGTTACCTAGAACCTTATTGGCTGTTTGGACCGGTATGCAGGCTAAATCCATTGAATACTTATGGAATAATCCGCAAAGTGCACATTGGCAAGACTTCGTAAGCATCGCCCTTTTAGTTTTTTCTGGGGCAGGAATGATCTATTTAGGAAAAAAACATGCTCATTAAATTCGAAGCGATTTCAATGAGCATGCAAATGAATGGAATGATTAATTCTCAAACTAAGGAGGATGATTTTTAGATCATTTGTGAGTCAATAACTTGAACTTTTCCCCATAAATGCTTGTTGTCATCAATGAATTTTTTGTGCAAAGGATGATACAGATATTCCTTTTCTTTTTCAGCGTTATCAAAGATTAACACCACGGAAAAGGTATAACTTGCCTCTGTAACGGGTTTGTCAAAGTCGGTAACGATAGGCTTTCCCACATGAGCGGATTGAATCATTGGTAATTTGCCTAATGATTTTAAGGCCTTGAATAATTGGTCTTTTTCGGATTGGTTTTCAGGGTTTTTGGCCCAAAAAAGTACGTGATGTATAAAAGTCATAGAGGCAGGAGCGTTTAAGCCATTTGACAATCCCGCGGCCATCAGCCCAGATTGTTGAATAAATGTACGTCGGTCAGTCATTTTTTGGAAGTTTTTAAATTAAAATATATTCAATTCTACTATGGAAAAAGTTAAAATCAAAATTATAATTACGGGTGCTACTGGAATGGTAGGTGAGGGGGTCCTGCATGAGGCACTTAACTCAGATTACATAGAAGAGGTTTTAGTGATCGGACGTAAGCCTACGGGTTATATTCATCCAAAATTGAAAGAATTCCAATTGCTTGATTTTTATGAACCAGCGAGTTTGAGCGAAATAGTTCATACATAT